>NZ_JBXUHE010000017.1:0-111523 GCF_057180585.1 Actinomycetospora sp. 2LY8.5 | reverse complement strand
CACCACCCAACCCGTTCGCAGCATCAAGGCCCACCGCCCGAGGAAGACCGGGCAGACCCATGTTTCCTAGGCCAGGTGTCAACGATGTCCTGAGACCGAACTGTCAACCATCTCCTGGGACTGGACAGGGCCAGTGAAAGTGCGGCCGGCGAAGCTCAGGCTTCGGCCCGAGCTGCGTTGTCGCGGATGAGCGTAGTGAGCCGGTCCCAAAGTGGCCTGGGCAGATCGTGGCCGACGCCGGGCAGGACAACGAGCTGCGCGTCGGTGACGGCGCGGGCGATGGCTCGCGCTGCGGATGGACGGACGACCGGGTCCTGGTCGCCGTGCAGGACCAGGGTCGGCGCGCGAAGTTCACGCAGACGCGGCCCGGTCCAGGGAGCGCGGAGCTGACGAGCCTGGGACGTCGAGTCGCGGACACCGTCAGTCGGTGCCTGTTCCAGCCATGCGCGGGTGGCCTGGTTGTCGTAGGGGTAGCCAGGAGATGCGCAGATGCGGGCCACGGCGAGGGCGGTCTCGATGTCGCCTTCACGCGTGTCGGGGTAGTCGAGCCGGCTGGTCTGGCGCACGAACGACAGGTGGACGTGGCGCAGGCCTGTGATCGGGCTGGCGTCGCTGGGCATCGAGCTCATGACCGTGAGGCTGGCGATGCGATCGGGGTGCCGTAGAGCGATGCGCTGGGCGATCAGTCCTCCGTTGGATAAGCCGAATAGGTGCGCCTGAGGCCAGCCGAGGGCGTCGAGGACGGCCACGGCGTCGTCGGTGACGTCTTCGGCGGTGTAGGCCGCCTTGCCGCGGCCGAGCAATCCGGCGAGGGGACTATGTGGTCCGGTGTCGGTGAAGCGGGTGGACAGGCCTACGTCGCGGGGGTCGTAGGTGGCGACGTGGAAGCCGGCTTCGATCAGCTCTCTGAGGAACTCCGGCGGGTAGGCGCGCCGGCCGCCACCGAGCCCGGCAACCATGAGAAGCGGCTTCCCGTCGCGTTCCCCGCGTGGGCCGCCCCAGTCCTCGTAGGCGAGGCGGACGTCGCCGTTGTCGGTGAAGTGAGCCGTCACGTGATCTTCGCTGCTCATCGTCGCTCCTGTGACAGGGTCAATCGGTTGGGTTCAGCTGGGTGCGGCGAACACGAGGACCAGTCCGAGCATCGCGAGGGCCTCGATCGCGGCGAATCCGAGCAGGCCCAACGGCTGGAGCTGACGCTGCGCGGCGGGTTGACGGGCGATCCCGTTGATCATGGACGTGAAGACCAGTCCGACGCCGATGCCCACTCCGAGCACGGCCAGCCCGAACCCGACGATGTTCAACGATCCCGTCACCGTTGCCTCCCTCCAAGTTCGCGTCCACCGATCGCGAACGCTGTACTCAGATAGTAGGTGCGCTGTTACGGTGTTCGCAAACGTTGTTCTCACGAGGGGTGGCTCGGTGTCGCGATCGGTGTGGCTGCGGCCGGAGCACGCGGGCGTGGGGAGGCCGGCCCGGCGCAGCCGCGCCGAGATCGCCGGAGCGGCCGTGCTGCTGGCTGATCGGGAAGGACTGGAGGCGGTGTCGATGCGCCGGGTCGCCAGCGAGCTCGGTACGGGCGCGGGCACGCTGTACCGCTACGTAGAGACCCGCGACGAGCTGCTCGACCTCATGGCCGACCGTGTCGCTGGCGAGTACGACCTCGCCGCTCCGAGCGAGGACTGGCTGGCCGATCTCGTCGAGATCGGGATGCAAGCCCGCGGCATCCACCGCCGCCATCCCTGGCTCCCCGAACTGGTGATGACCGCGCCCTCCGCGGGACCCAACACCGTGGACCTCCTCGAGCACTACCTCGCCGTGCTCGCATCGCATCCCGCGGACGACGACGCCAAACTGGTCGCCTTCGGGGTCCTCAACTCGCTCGTGGCGTCCTTCGCTATCAGCGAGCACTCGCGCGCCGACCTGGCGCGGAACGCCGAGTACATGGCTCACGTCGCCGCCGCCGGCGATCACCCACACATCGGCGCCCTCCACGCGCCACCGTCGGACCCGGACGACGACCAGCTGCCGGAGGTCCTCCGGCGAGTCCTGATCGGGCTTCTCCCCCTGCTGGACACGTGACGAGGTGACCTGTCCGGCTGACCGGTTCAAGCGTGTCGGCCCCCGTAAAGGTGCTGCCTGGTGTTTCGTGCTGCTCCTACAGGACCTCGCGGTACGCGGTGACGTCCACGCCGATCTGCTCCTGGCGGTCCATGGCCGCGACGTAGTCGTCGCGGGCCTGCTCGGCGGTCGTCCGTGTGGCCGTCGCAATCTGGCCCAGGTGGCGCCCGCTCGACGGGCGCCGTGGACGGCTGCCACGGCCAGCCGCTGAGCAGCGAGACGATTCAGTGGCTTCGCCCAGAGCCTCGACCCGGTCGACCTCGGGCATCGAGGCGATTGCGTCACGGAGCTGGGCGCGGGATTCGTTGGTGGTGTCGGGACGCGGTCGACGAGAACCCGGACGACCTTCAGTCCGGCGCGAGCAGCGTGGCCCGGCCGCCGAGACCGAATGACGACGAGGACGGTGCCGCGGGCGCTCTCGTCCCGACCGGGTTGTGGCCCGACTGTGGCCCGAGCAGGGTCCAGACATGAAGAAGGCCCGCCCCGAGTGACCGGTGAGCGGGCCGCTGACCTGCAAGAACAAGGTTGGAGCGAGTGACGGGAATCGAACCCGCGTTCTCAGCTTGGGAAGCTGATGTTCTACCATTGAACTACACTCGCGCGTTGCTCTCGGAAGCCTACACGCCGCCCCGGCATCCGGGCGGAGGGGCTGGTCCGGGGTCGGTCGATCCGGCGCGGGGCGCAATCACATGCATGTCGTTCACCGCTCGATCACGGTGGGATCACAAGCCGGGTGCGCGTTGATCGCACGCTGAGTGACGAGATGTTAGGTCGACAGGGTAGATCCGAGAACAGGCACTCCTGTTGGGACTGCTCGTCGTGTTGGCTGGTCAGCGACATGCCATCGGAGACCCCCGGGGAGGAGGACGCCATGACTGCCCGTGAGCAGCACGAGCGCTCCCTCCCGGAAATGTTCGTCATCATCGCGTCCGCGGAGGACGCCAACGCCCTCGCCGCGCTCGGCGAGCGCGACCCCGAGGTACGCCCCGTCCTGGTCGCCACCGGGCCCGACCCGATGGCGGTCGACGAGGTCCTCGACGACCTCGGCGCGCTCGCCGGGCGCGTGCTGCTCGTCGAGACGCCCGACTCCGGGCCGGCCGCGGAGGTCGCCGCGATGCTGCCGCGGCTCGACGCCCTCGTCGCCGACGACGTCCCGGCCGTCGTGCTCGTCCGCGGCGGCTCGTCCACCGCGCTCGCCGCCACCCAGGCCGCCGTGTGGCGGGGGGTGCCGGTGGTCGCCGTGCCGGTCGAGGGCCGGTCCTCGGTGGACACCGCGAACCAGGCGGCCATCGCCGCGCTGGTCGGCACGCAGGACGCCCCCGACACCGAGCCGGAACACGTGCGCGCGGCCGCGGCCGCGCACCGCCTCGTGCGGGAGCGCCCCGAGCCGGGGAACGGCCCGCGGGTCGTGCGCCTTCCGACGCATCGCACGCTGTCCGCCTGACGAAGGTCACCCTCAGCGATCAGCGGGTCCTGGCTCATCACTCAGTGATGAGGAGAGCACGAAAAGTAGAGCCAATTACCCCTCCCGGCTAACGTCATGCCTCGTGAGCCTGATGGTCCTGGTGGACAGTCGGCGCACCAGGAGGGCGGGGGTCGGTGAGGCGGTCACCGAGACTGATTCACGAGGTCCAGCGTCTGGGCCTCACGGTGTCGATCGCTGCCCTCCTCATCGTGCTGCTCGTCGTTTTCCGGCTGGTCTGGTCCGTGGCGGTGACGGCGCCGGCCGACCAGCGCCTCCAGGACGGGCTCCTGGCGCTCGAGGACTCCCACCAGGCGATGCTCGACATGGACGCTTCGCTGCGGGGCTACCTCGCGACCGGTGACCAGTTCTTCGCCGACAGCGCCACCGACGCGGCCCCGGCGCTGGCGGCGGCGGACAGCCAGATGGTGAACCTCCTCGAGGAGCCGCAGCTCCGCCAGGACGTGCTGGCCCTCCTGCTCGCCCAGCAGCGGTGGCGCACCGAATGGGCCGACCAGGCGCGTCGCCTGCCGCCGCCCGGGGGTGTGGAGACCTTCCTGAAGCAGGGTACGGCGCTGTTCGACGACTACCGCGCCCGTAAGGACGCGACCCGCGTCGACGTCCTCGACGCCATCGAGACCGCGGACGGGTCCGCGATCGCGGCGCAGTGGGTCATCGGAGTGCTCATCGCGCTGATCGGCGCCGGCACGCTCGTCGTCGCCCTCCGGGGCCGCCAGCGACTGCAGAGCCACGTCGTCACGCCCGTCGACGGCCTGCTCGCGTCGGTGCGGGGCATCGGGGAGGGCCGCCTGTCGCCACCCGAGCCGGTCACGGGGTCCGCCGAGCTCGTGGCGCTGCGCGACGGTCTCGCGGACATGACCGTCGCGCTGCGCCGGCAGCGGGAGGAGGCCGCGGCCCAGGCCGAGCGCCTGCAGGCCCAGACCGACCGGCTGCGCACCATCCTGATCATGACCCGCGAGATCGCGGGCAGTCTGAACACCCGCTACGTCATCGACTCCACGGTCCAGGCCGCGGTCGCGGTCACCGACGGGCGCGTGCTGCTGTGGCTGCTCGAGGAGGACGGCAACGGCCTCGAGCTCGCGTACGACTCCGACCGCGGCGCGGTGTCGCCGATGGAGACCCACTGCAACCTGGGGGTAGGCGTCGTCGGGCGCTCGGCGCGCTACGGCCAGATTTCGCGCGGCGACCCCGACACCGGCGAGGACGCGGCGGTCGCGGTCCCGCTGGTCGTCGGTGCGCGGGTGATCGGCATCCTCGAGTGCTACGACTCGCCCGACGGCGAGGTCGACGGCCAGCGCCTGTCGGCGGTCGAGATGCTGGCGACGCTGTCCGGCTCGGCGATCGAGGCGAGCCGCCTGCACGCCGCCACCGAGCGCCTGTCGCAGTTCGACCCGCTCACCCAGCTCGCCAACCGGCGCCGGCTGGGGGCGGACCTGGACTCGGCGGTCGCCAACGCGAAGCGGCACTCGTCACCGATGTCGGTGATCATGCTCGACCTCGACCACTTCAAGGAGCTCAACGACCGCTACGGCCACCAGCAGGGCGACGTCGTGCTCCAGGAGGTCGCGAGCACCCTGCGCACGGCCATGCGCGACGGCGAGACCGCCTACCGCTATGGCGGCGAGGAGTTCGCCGTCCTCGTCACTCGGGGCGGGCCGGACGACGCGGTCAAGCTGGCCGAGCGCCTCCGGGTCCGCGTCGAGGAGGACTTCCGGCGCGGTGACAAGCAGCTGGTCACGGCCTCGTTCGGCGTGGCGGGCCTGCCCGAGCACGCGGGCGACGGCGAAGCGCTGCTCAGCGAGGCCGACCGCGCGCTGTACTCGGCGAAGAACGCCGGCCGCAACCGCGTGCACCGCGCCGGCGGGCTCGTCGACTGAGTCATCCCGGTGACGGGGACACGGCCCGGCAGCGCTCCCTCGTCGCGCTGTCCCCCTCCCGAGCCTAGACGCCGTCCTCCGGCAGGCCGCGCCGGAAGTTGACGTACGCGCGCGACGGCGTCGGGCCCCGCTGATCCTGGTAGCGCGACCCGTAGACCGGCGAACCGTACGGGTGCTCGGCCGGCGACGAGAGCCGGAACAGGCACAGCTGCCCCAC
The DNA here is from genome assembly GCF_057180585.1 of Actinomycetospora sp. 2LY8.5. NCBI lineage: Bacteria > Bacillati > Actinomycetota > Actinomycetes > Pseudonocardiales > Pseudonocardiaceae > Actinomycetospora > Actinomycetospora sp. 2LY8.5. The sequence goes on along the minus strand of NZ_JBXUHE010000017.1, from coordinate 105,828 downwards.
CTTCATGCCGGGCCAGAGGCGGATCGGCAGGTTGGCGACGTTCGACAGCTCGAGCGTCACGTGACCGGAGAATCCGGGGTCGATGAACCCGGCCGTGGAATGAGTCAGCAAGCCCAGACGGCCGAGACTCGACTTGCCCTCGAGGCGGCCTGCCACGTCGTCGGGCAGCGTGATGACCTCGTAGGTCGACCCGAGCACGAACTCGCCGGGGTGCAGCACGAACGCCTCGTCGCTCGCCGGCTCGACCATGCGCGTCAGGTCGTCCTGCTGCAGCGAGGGGTCGATGTGCGTGTAGGCGTGGTTGTTGAACGTGCGGAAGTGCCGATCGAGGCGCAGGTCGACGCTCGAGGGCTGCAGCAGCGTCGCGTCGAACGGGTCGAGCCCGACGCGTCCCGCCGCGACCTCGGCGCGGATGTCGCGATCGGAGAGCAGCACGCGCGGACCCTATCGGTCGCCGCGAACGGGGACTTCGCGCGCATAGAAGCAGCGAACAGCGCGTTCGCTGCCACACCCCCGGCGCCGTTCGTTCGTCAGGGGCGCGCCGGGATCAGGTCTCCGACGACGGGTTCTGCACGTTGGCGGAGCTGGCCGCGGTGTCGGGGTCGGAGTCGCCCTCGTGGTCGGTCTCGGTCGTCGCCTCCGGGCGACCGCGCTTCACGGCCGCGAGGAGCATCTGCGAGACGTCCATGACCTCGGTGCCGACCGCCTTCGACTCGCTCTGGCGCTCGGTGAGCCCGTCGGTGAGCATCACGCGGCAGAACGGGCAGCCGGTGGCGATCGTGTCGGTCTCGGTCTGGATGGCCTCGTCGACGCGCTCCATGTTGATGCGCTTGCCGATGTGCTCCTCCATCCACATCCGCGCACCCCCGGCGCCGCAGCACAGGGCACGGTCGGCGTGGCGGGGCATCTCCTTGAGCTCGGCGCCCGCGGCCTCGACCAGCTCGCGCGGCGGGCTGTAGACCTCGTTGTGCCGGCCCAGGTAGCACGGGTCGTGGTAGGTCACCGTCTTGCGCGCCGGAGCGTGCCCGTTGCTCGACCCCTTCTCGGCGAGCGCGACCGCGGCGGGGGCGGCCTGGTCGCCGTCGTGGCCCGGCGTGCCGTCGCCCCGATCGGCGTGCTCCCCTGATGCCGGGGTCAGGCCGCGCTCGGTGCCGTCGTTGTGCGGGCCGTGGTACTGCAGGTTGGTCGACGGGTTGATGTCGAGCTTCGCCGAGACATTCCTTCCGGCTGGGACCGGCGAGGACTCCGGCGCCACCGGCACCAGCTTCTTCTCGCGGACGAGCTGGTTGAGCAGCTGGGTGTGGTGGACGACCTCGTAGTGGCCGTCGAGCTGCGGGTACTCGCGCCCGAGGGTGTTCATGCAGTGCGGGCAGGTGGTGACGATCTTGCGCGTCCCCGGCTCGCGGCCCTCGAAGACGGCGTCGAGCATCTCCTTGGTCTGCATGGCCATCATCTGGAAGAGGAACTCGTTGCCCGAGCGCCGCGCCGGATCACCGGTGCAGCTCTCCTCCTTGCCGAGAACGACGTAGTTCACGTCGGCGATGTGCAGGAGCTCGGCGACGGCGCGCACCGTCTTCTTGGCGTTGTCGTCGAACGCGCCCGCGCAGCCGATGAAGAACAGGTACTCGGTCTCCGGGGCGAGCTCACCGTCGAACTCGGGCACGTCGAAGGGCAGGTCCTTCGCCCAGTCCATGCGCGACGAGTTGTTCTGGCCCCAGGGGTTGCCCTTGTTCTCCAGGTTGCGGAACAGCACCCCGAGCTCCGCCGGGAACTCCGACTCGATCATGACCTGGTTACGGCGAATGTCGATGATGTGGTCGACGTGCTCGATGTCGACCGGGCACTGCTCGACGCAGGCGCCGCAGGTGGTGCACGACCACAGGACCTCGGGGTCGATGACGCCGAGCGCCTCGGCGGTGCCGACGAGCGGGCGCGAGGCCTGCGTGTCGTCGCTGGCCGTGTAGCGCTCGAAGCCGGACTCGGGGACGTGCGCGTGGTCGTTCGCCTCGACGCCGGCGGGCGGCGACTCGGGGGTCTCCTTGCCGCCGATCATGTACGGCGCCTTCGCGAACATGTGGTCGCGCAGGTCCATGATCAGCAGTTTCGGCGACAGGGGCTTGCCGGTGTTCCACGCCGGGCACTGGCTCTGGCAGCGACCGCACTCGGTGCAGGTCGCGAAGTCGAGCATGCCCTTCCACGTGAAGTCCTCGATCTTGCCGCGCCCGAACGAGGCGTCCTCGGGCGGATCCTCGAAGTCGATCGGCTTGCCGTCGTGCTCGATCGGCGGCACCGGGCCCAGCGCCTTCGGGAGGCGCTTCGCCGAGACGTTGATCGGCGCGATGAAGATGTGCAGGTGCTTGGAGTAGAGCACCACGATGAGGAAGCCCAGCGCGACGCCGATGTGCAGCAGCAGGAACACCGACTCGAGGACCTCGAGGACGCCGACCGGGATGCCGGAGAACAGCTGGCCGACGCCGATCGAGGCCCAGGCGCCCGAGTCGTACGGGAAGTAGCCCAGGGCCGAGGCGGCGCCGCGGAACGCGAACAGCGTCCAGACGACGTTGAAGATCAGGAAGAGGATCAGCCACGCGCCGGCGGTGTGACTGCCGTAGAAGCGCGAGGTCCGGGCCCGGCGCTCCGGCGCCTGCTGCACGCGCATGATCGCGAAGGCGATGATCGAGACCAGCACCATGATCGCGATGAAGTCCTGCAGGAAGCCGAGCGCGCCCCAGGTCCCGATGAGCGGGATGGCGAAGTCGTGGTCGAACAGGACGCCGTAGGCCTCGATGTAGACCGTCAGCAGGATGATGAAGCCCCACATCGTGAAGAGGTGGGCGAGGCCGGGGATGGACCAGCGCAGGAGTTTGCGCTGCCCGAACACCTCCACGAACTGGGCGCGAACGCGTGCGCCGAGGCCGTCGGCGCGCTTCGCGTCGGGCTGGCCGGAGGCGATCAGGGTGTAGAGCCACCATGCCCGGCGCGCGGCCACGACCGCCACGACCAGGGTCAGGGCGAGCCCCAGGACCAAACGGACGACCACGACGGGACCTCCCCGTGACCCGGGTCCGTGGTGGTGAACCCGGTTGAGACAACGACTGCGTCGGCGGCACTGTAACCGCCGGTCGTGCCGTCGGCGCTGCGAAGGGTGACCGAAGCTACTCGCCGGTAACTCGCCACGGGCGAGTCGGGTCGACCTCGATCGAGCGATGCTTTGCGAATGTGAACGCGACCGCGCCACGCCGGAGCGTGATGACCGCCCGTGCCGTGTGGATCACGATAGGCTCTTCCGGACCAGGAGAGCGGGTCCTCATGACCCGTCGGTCGCGGAGGGTTGACGATGCGAGCACGCCTGTGGGGGAGGGCGTGGGAAGCGGGTGCTCGGCGGCCGTCGGGGGGTGTGACGACCCCGGCGCGAGGATTGTTGGATTCCCTGCAGGCGCCGTGTTTACTCGACCGGTCGAGAACGGGTTCCGGCACATCGACCAGCACGTTCGCGGGAGGACCGCCATGACCGTCACGTTCCTCGGCGCCGACCTGCTCGCGCAGGCCCCGGGGACCGGCGGGCTCCAGGGCTGGATCCAGGACAACATCGTCCCGCTGATCCTCCTCGGTATCGCGATCATCATGCTGTGGATCGGTGGACGCGGTGACAACGCCGGCGTCGCGCGCCGCAGCATCGGTCTGATCATCGGGCTGGTCGCCCTCGGCATCGCCCTCACGCCTGGTGCGGGTGCGCGTGTCGGTGCGTTCTTCGCCCAGCTCATCACGGGGTGACGCGGGTGCACATCCGCACCGACGACGAGGTGTACCGCGTCGACGCCGTCTGGCTGGGTCCGCCGCGCGCGACGTTCCCGTGGCGTGCCCGCTACTCCGCCTACGGCGTCGGGCTGATCGTCATGCTCGTGGTGATGTTCGTGCAGCGCCGCCTCGGCATCGACCTCGGCTTCTTCTCGGTCGCCTGGGCGCTGCTGATCACGGTGGCGATCACCCGTTTCGTGTCGCGGCGCATCAACGACGAGCGTCCCCTGCTGGAGTGGCTGACGCTCTTCGTCCACGAGCTGCGCGGGCCCCGGGCACGCCGGCGCGTCACCGGCGGGGCCCTGACCACCGGGCACGTGCGGGTGCACCGCGACCGCCCCAGGCTCACCGGTGCCCCCACCGCCGTCGCCCTCCCGCGCGGCAGCGACCGCACGGCGGCGAAGCCCGCCCGCCCGGTCGCGGTCGACCCCGCCGCCGACGCCGCCTGGGGTCCGCCGCCCCGCGACGACGAGGTGCCCGCGCCCGAGCCGGTCGCGGAGACCCCCGAGAAGGCCCCGGAGCCGGAGAAGCCGCAGGAGCCGGAGAAGCCGCGGGAGCCGGTCACGCCCGGGACGGACGGCGACCACCTGACGCCCACCGTGCGGAAGGCCGGCCCCTCGCACACGCGCGCCGCGCGTCGGGAGGAGAGCCCGCGGCGGGCGAGCTCGTCCGGCCCCCGCCGGCGTGCCCGCCCGGAGAAGGCCCGCACGGCCGACGCGGCCTTCGGCCCGCCGTCGAGCGCGGACGTCGGAGAACCTGCGGCACCGAGTGCCGCGGGCACGAGTGGCGCCGACCAGCCCGCCGAGCTGCCCCCGGTGCCGGACCAGCGCGCAGGTGACGCGGCGATGGCGGCCTGGACCGGTCCGCGCGCCGAGCGGCGCGAGGCCGTGCCGGCGCGCCGCGCGGGGTCCGTGATCCGCAAGGCCGTGCCCGACCCCGACCCCGACCGCACCCAGCGGCGACCGGTGCGCCCGCGGCGGCGCCCGGGCTGGCCGATGTCGAACGAACCGGCCGGCCCGAGCGGCCCGACCGACTCGACCGCCCCTGCCGCGCCGTTCGGTCCGGGCACGCGTGGGGAGCGACGAGGAGATCCCGGTGCTGCGCCGCGGTAGGTCCCGGCGTGCTCTCGACCGCGGTGGCGCGGACTCCCCACCCGAGGCCCTCGAGGCCGGCGGCTCGAGCAGCCTGCGCCCGGCGCGGGCGAACGGCAACGGTCAGGGCGGCCACGGCTCGCGGCGGGGTCGCTCGCTGGTCGGCGAGTCGCCGGCGGCGGGCTACCGACCCGCGATCTCGCTGCGGGCCATCGACGGCAACCTCGCGCGCACCGCCTCGGCCGTCACGGCCTGGTACCGCCTGGCTCCGCAGCCGTGGAGCTTCCGCAGTGACACCCAGCGCGAGACGCTCATCCGCCAGATCGCCACGCAGCTCGGCGAGCTGCAGGGCCGGTGGCTGCACGTGCGGGTCACCTCGCGGCCCTATCCCGTGGCGCTCTGGGCCGAGACCTTCGACCACAACGCGCCCGGCCGCCTGCCCGACGTCTCCGGCGCGCTGAGCTGGGAGAGCTTCCTCGAGGGCGAGCAGCGCCACCTCATGGGCCTGTCGATGTCCGACAAGGAGGTCTTCCTCGGCGTCGAGGTCTCCGGGCGCTCGGTGGTCGACCGCTGGCTCGAAGGCGCCGCGCCGGTCCTCGGGCGCCTGGTGCCGTCGGCGGCGACCGCGGAGCTCGCCGCACTCGAGTCCGAGATCGCGCACGTGGAGGCGCTCGTCTCGCGGGCCGGTCTGGACGCGGTGCCGGCGACCGCCGAGGACATGGCCTGGCTGATGCACCGGTCGTGCTCGCTGGGCCTGCCCGCGCCGCGCACGGTGGCGCCGGCGTCGGGCGAGCGTTGGGAGGCCGAGGACCTCGCGGCGTTCACCGACGGCGTCGCCCTGCAGCAGGAGCCGTACGCGCCGACCGTGCAGGTGCTCGGGCGCTTCGGCACCCAGCCGGTGCAGCGGCACGTCGCCGTCCTGTCGGTGGGCCTCATGGACGCGCTGCGCATCCCGGAGGCCGACGACCCGTGGATGCAGCGCAGCGACCGCCTGCCCTTCCCCGTCGAGTGGTCCGCGCGGATCTACGTGCGCAGGCCCGAGGAGGTCTCGGGTGAGCTGCAGCGCCAGATGGGCAAGGTGCGCAGCCAGATCCGGCACTACACCCACGACCACGACCTCGACCCCCCGATGTCGCTCGCGCGCCAGGCCGACCGGGTGCTGCAGATCGAGGACGAGCTCTCCGGCGGGCTCACGCAGCTCAACACCAGGGTCTACGGGTGGTGGCGCGTCGCGGTGTCGGGTCGCGACGAGGGCGAGGCGCTGACCCGCGCCCAGCAGGTGCTCGACCTCTACCGCCCGCGCGTCGCGATGGAGCACCCCGAGGCCCAGTACGCGTACGCGCGGGAGTTCATCCCGGGCGAACCGCTCGCCTCGACGGCCTACCGCCGTCGCGGCTCGGTGACCTGGGTGGCCGCGGGGGTGCCCGCCGCGTCGGCGTCGGTCGGCGACCGGCGCGGGATCATGATCGGCGAGACGTGCACGGCCACCCGCCGCCCCGTGGCGTGGGACCCGTGGATGGCCCAGGAGGTCCGGCGCGCCTCGGGCCTCACCGCGGTGGTGGGTGGTCTCGGCTCCGGCAAGTCGTTCCTCACCGGACTGCTCGTCTACAAGACGCTGCGCGCCGGGGCCCGCTGGACGGTGCTCGACCCGTCCGGTCCGCTGGCCGAGCTGACCAAGCTCCCCGAACTCGCCCCGTTCTCGCGGCACATCCACCTGCTGGGCGCCGACCCCGGCATCCTCAACCCCTACCGGGTGGTGGCCGAGCCGCGGCGCGACCACTTCCTCGACGAGGACGACCCCGACAAGGCCTGGCGCCGCGAGCGCTCGCTGGCCGCCGCGACCCGACGCCGGCTCGTGCTCGACGTCCTCACCGGCCTGCTGCCCTACGACGTGGCGCGCCTGCCCCACACCCGGATCGTGCTGCTGCGCGCGGTCCGCGAGGTCGGGGGCGCACCGGACCGCGACCCCGGCCAGGTCATCGCCGTCCTGCGCCGCCACGCGCGCGAGGGCGAGGAGCACGCCGACGTCGTCGCCGACTTCCTGGAGGAGCGCCGCGAGCTGCCCCAGGCCGCGCTGCTGTTCCCCGACCGGAACACCGACCCGCGCGACGACCCCTGGCAGGGCGAGGAGGACTACCGCCTCACCGTGCTGACCATGCAGGGGATGTCCCTGCCGCGCCCCGGCAGCCCGCGCGAGGAGTGGACCGACGGCGAGTCGCTGGCGGTCGAGCTGCTCAACCTCGCCTCCTGGCTGACGCAGCGCACGATCTACACCGCCGACCGGAACCTGCGGAAGGGCGTCGCCCTCGACGAGACGCACTTCCTCTCGCAGATCCCCACCGGCAAGGTGCTCATCGACCGCCTCGCCCGCGACTCCCGCAAGTTCAACGTCCGCGCGCTCTTCGCCTCGCAGCTCGCGGGCGACCTGCTACGCGTGCCGGGGTTCGCGTCGCTGGTCAACGCGGTGTTCGTCGGCCGCACCGACGACGAGGAGGCGCAGGCCGAGGCGTTGCGCCTGCTGCGCGTCCCGACCGAGGTCGGCTACGAGGAGATGCTCGGCACCCTCTCGCCGCGGCCCCGCCACGACGATCGGCCCGACGACACCCCGCGCCAGTTCGTGTTCGCCGACGGGCACGGCGGTGTCGAGAAGATCCGGATCGATCTCGAAGGACCGCACCTCGAGCACCTGCGCGACACGCTGGACACCAACCCCGATGCGCGCCGGGTCCGCCCGCTGCCGGCGCCGGCGTCGACCGCGGGACCACGGCCCGGCCCACAGCCCGTCCCGCCCGAAACCGACGCCGAGCGCACCGGCCCGGTGCCGATCGTTCCCCCCGCCGGGCCGCTGCCCCCCACGCCCGGCGCGCCCCAGGGCCCGGCCCGGCCGGCGCCCCCCCGCGCGCCCACCGGCACCGCCCGCGTGTCGCCCGTGACGCCGTCTCGCGACCCGCTGGTCGAGCGCACCGTCGTCGAGGGCACGGTGCTGGACGAACGGTCCGACGTGCAGGAGATCGAGGGCTCGGGCTTCGACGCCCGCCTCGACGACCTGGTGCCCGACCTCGACGACGACCTGGGCGGCCCCGTCGCGCGGGCCGCTACTGAGCCCCCCGTCGGCGACGACGAGTGGGCCGAGGCCTGGGTCATGGACGAGGGCACCGGCCAGGACGCCGCGACGGGTGACGCGGTGGGCGAACTGGCCGACCTGGCCGACCAGGCCACCGTCACCACCGCCGCCGACCGCAACCCGGGCTGGCGCGAGGGCAGCGAGGTGCAGGACCCCGGCCGGTGGGCGAACGCCGGCCGCCGCGGCCCGGGGGCCCCGGGGTGACGCTCGCCGTCGCGATCCTCGTCGCCGCCCTCGTCGCGGGATGGCGGCGCTCCCGGCGCGCGCAGGACGGCGACATCGGCGTGTCGCCGCAGCGAGGATGTGGCGATCCTGGCGTGGGACGCCAGCGACGCCGCATCGCTCGCACCTCTCGGGTGCGCAGCACGGGGCGCCGTCGGGCGACCGTCGTCGTGATGTCGCTGATCACCGGCCTCGTGCTCTTCGCGCTCCCGGCGTCGGCGGCCCCGCTGGACTGCAAGGCCCCGCCCGATCCCGACCGTCCGGGCACGGGGCTCGTCGGTTCGCTCGACCCCGCCCCGCTCGGGGTCGGTGCCCCGGGCAGCGTCTACCACGAGGTCGGCTACGCCGGGCAGATCTGGTGGACCTACGACCTCGGCTGTGGCCCCGGCGCCGCCCGCGACCCCGCGGCCGCCACCGACACATGGCTCGGCAACCAGTTCTTCAACCTCGCCAAGCTCGTCGTCGGCGGCGTGAACTGGGCGCACTACCTCATCGAGCGCGGCTCCGGGCTCCTGTCGCCGCTCGACGGGATCGTCCAGGCCGGCACGGCGGCGATGTACAACGCCGTCTTCACGACGTGGGTCGGCGTCGCGCTGATCGTGCTCGCGGCGATCCTGCTGGTGCTCGCCATGCGCGGCGACCTGTCGCGGCAGGCCCAACGGGCGGGGATCGCGGTGATCGCCCTGGCCGTGGCCGCTGCGGCGTACGCCGCGCCGGTGCGCTGGTCGAGCGTGCTCGACGGGGTGCTGCTCGACGGCGTGACCGCGATGCAGCGCGGGTTCCTCTCGCAGGTCGGGGTCGGCGACGCGAACACGTTGCCGACCGTCCTCACCGACCAGATCGTCTACAACAACTGGCTGCGCGGGGAGTTCGGGTCCGCGGACGTGCCCCAGGCCCGCGACATGGGCCGGGAGCTGCTGCGGGCGCAGACGTTCACCAAGCAGGAGATCGCCGACGGCCAGGACAACCAGGCCACCGCCGACGCGAAGAAGCAGGCGTACACGAGCGTCGCCGACCGCGCGGGCGACCGGTACAGCTACTTCCAGGGCCGGCAGGGCTCGCGGACCGGCGCCGGGATGCTCGCGCTGATCCAGGCCGTGTGCATCGGTCTGTTCCAGCTGATGAGCAAGCTGCTCATCCTCGTGTCGATGCTGATCATCCGGCTGCTCGTGATGATCGCCCCAGCGCTCGCCGTCGTGGCGCTGCTCAAGCCCGAGGTGCTGCCCGCGACGCTGCGGGTCGGCGGGGCGGCGCTGGTCAACACGCTGCTCGTCGGCGCGATGGCCGGTCTGCACTCGCTCATGGTCATCGCGCTGTTCCGGCCCGGGGCCGGGGTGGACACGTGGCTCGCGCTGCTGGTCACCGGGGTCGTGACGATCGTGCTGTGGGCGCTCGCGCGACCGTTCCGACGACTCTCGGCGATGGTCTCGCTGACCCGCGACCAGATGAGCGGCGTGCTACCGCCCGCCGGCGGGGGCGTGTTCTCCCGCTTCCTGCCGCGCTCGCCCGCGCGGCAGGACGACTGGTGGTCCGAACGCCGCGAGGCCGCCGGCGCGGGCGACGGCTGGCGCCCGGAGGGCGGCACGCCTTCGCGCGCCGACCCCACGGTCGCGGGCGCGTCCGTGGCCGACCCCGCGGCGCCGGTGCGCGTCGACAGCGAGCGGGTCGGCTCGCGTGCGGGCGGCTCCCCCGGTCACGACGCGGACCCGGCCGCCGCCCTGGCCTCGCGCACCGCCGCCCAGCGCGCCCTGCCCCGTGGAGCAGGCGCCGTGCCCGGCGGCACCCCGCGCGGCGACCGCGACGCGACCCCGGCCCGCGCCCAGATCAGCGACGCCGACCGCAGCCTCTATCGCAGCGTGGCCGCGCGGACCGGGGAGGCCGGGGGCCCGAGCCGCCCGGTGCAGGCCGAGCTGGTGGACGGCGCCCCGGTCTACCGGATCTACCGCCCCAGCCGCCCGATCGGCGCCGGGTCGTCGCGCCGCTCGTCGCGGTCGGCCCCCGCCCCGCGCTCCGCCGGCGAGGGAGGCGCAGGTGCCGATCCGGACTAGGCGCGGGCGCGCGGCGGCCTACCGGGCGCTGTGGGAGTGGCCCCTGCACTCCCCGGCGCGCCTGTTCCTGGTGGTGGCGGTCGTCATCGCGCTCACCGTGGGCCTGTCCTACCTGAGCGGGTCGCTGGGCGGTCCGGGCCACGACGCGGGGCGCGCCCTCGGGCCGGCGCCCTCGGCGTCCCCCGGCACCGCCACCGCGGCACCCGGTCAGCCGACGATCACCGAGCTGCGGCCGCAGAGCCTCCCGCTCAGCGCCGTCCCGCCGGTCGCGCTCGCGGTCGCGGAGCGCTGGACGCAGGCGTGGGCCACGCACCCGCCCGGCACGACGTCCGCGCAGTGGAGCGCGGGGCTCGCGCCGTACACCACCGAGGAGTACCTGGCGGTGCTCTCCTCGGTCGACCCGGCGAACGTGCCGGGCTCGCGCGTCACCGGCCCGCCGCAGGCCGTCGACGTGCGCCCGGAAGCCGTGCGCGTCCAGGTGCCCACCGACGCCGTGCGCCTCGAGCTGCTGCTCGTGCAGGTGGGGCCGGGTGACTGGCGTGTCTCCGGCTACGACCGGGCGTCCTGAGCCGTGATCACGCCGCCCCGGCTGCCGCCCGGATTCCGGATCCTGCGCCTGCTGCTGCCGGTGGCCGGGCTCGCGGCGTTCATGGTCGTCGTGCTCGCCGGCGGGCTGCTCGTCGCGAACCAGTTCGTGCCCGGCGTCGGGGAGGACGCGGGGAGCACCTCCTGCGAGGCCGGCACGGGCGGGAGCACGACGGCCGACGCCCCGCAGACATCGGCCGAACTCACCGAGGTGCAGCGCCAGACCGCGGCGACGATCATCGGCGTCGCGAAGGGCATGAACGTGCCGCCGCGGGGCTGGATCGTCGCCCTCGCCACGGCCATGCAGGAGTCCCAGATGGGGACCGTCGGCATGGACGTCGCGGTCGACCACGACTCGCTCGGCGTGTTCCAGCAGCGCCCGAGCCAGGGCTGGGGCTCGCCCGCGCAGGTCCGCGACCCCGTGTACGCGACGCGGACGTTCCTCGAGCGCCTGCTCGCCGTGCCCGGGTGGGACACGATGCCGGTCACGCAGGCCGCGCAGGTCGTGCAGCGCTCGGCGTTCCCCAACGCCTACGCGAAGTGGGAGTCGCTGGCGAACAGCCTCGTGACCGATCTCGCGGGCGTCGCCGGCGCCATCCAGGAGTGCGTGCCCGCCGACGAGGCCTCGGGCGGCGTGGCGGCCGCGCTCCCACCGGGCGTGGCGCGCACGGCCATCGAGTTCGCCACCGCCGAGACCGGCAAGCCCTACGTCTGGGGTGCCACCGGACCGAGCAGCTACGACTGCTCCGGGCTCATGCTCCGCGCCTACCAGCGCGCGGGGATCGTGCTGCCGCGCGTCTCGCGTGATCAGTACCACGCCGGGGCGCATGTGCCGGTGGAGCAGGCGCAGCCCGGGGACCTGCTGTTCTGGGCGTACGACGAGTCGGACCCGGACACCATCCACCACGTCGCGATGTACCTCGGGAACGGGCAGATGATGGAGGCCCAGCAGACGGGCGTGCCGCTGGGCACCCGGGTCGTGACGTGGGACGAGGGCGAGCTGCTGCCGCTGGCCACCCGACCGGGAACCGGCTCCGATCGGGCCTGACGGGACGGTCGTCCGCTCCGACGCTCGCGGGTCGCCGACCTCGCCCGCTGATTTTCGGCGAAGTTGAGCGCCCCGGGAACAAGTCCGTGACATGCTCCGTTGGGCCGAGTGACACACTTGAGCGCAGCGGACTCAGGTCGCGTTTGCGAGGATGGCCTCGCAGGGCAAGTACTTGAGCGCACAGCACTCAACGACCCACCCCGGAATCAACGGGTCTCGAGAGGAGACACGAGCATGGCGCGAGCGGTCGGCATCGACCTCGGCACGACCAACTCCGTGGTCGCCGTCCTGGAGGGCGGCGAGCCGACGGTCATCGCGAACTCGGAGGGCAGCCGCACCACCCCGTCGGTGGTCGCGTTCGCCCGCAACGGCGACGTCCTGGTCGGCCAGTCGGCCAAGAACCAGGCGGTGACCAACGTCGACCGCACCATCCGGTCGGTCAAGCGTCACATGGGCACCGACTGGTCCGTCGAGATCGACGACAAGAAGTACACCGCGCAGGAGATCAGCGCCCGCACGCTGCAGAAGCTCAAGCGCGACGCCGAGGCCTACCTGGGCGAGGAGGTCACCGACGCGGTGATCACCGTCCCGGCCTACTTCGAGGACGCGCAGCGGCAGGCCACCAAGGAGGCCGGCCAGATCGCGGGGCTCAACGTCCTGCGCATCGTCAACGAGCCCACGGCCGCCGCGCTGGCGTACGGCCTCGAGAAGGGCGACGACGACCAGACGATCCTCGTCTTCGACCTCGGTGGCGGCACGTTCGACGTGTCCTTGCTCGAGATCGGCGACGGCGTGGTCGAGGTGAAGGCCACCAACGGCGACAACAACCTCGGCGGCGACGACTGGGACGAGCGGATCATCAGCTGGCTCGTCGACAAGTTCAAGAGCTCGCAGGGCATCGACCTGTCCAAGGACAAGATGGCGATGCAGCGCCTGCGCGAGGCGGCGGAGAAGGCGAAGATCGAGCTCTCCAGCTCGTCCAGCGCCGGCATCAACCTGCCCTACATCACCGTCGACGCCGAGAAGAACCCGCTGTTCCTCGACGAGACGCTCTCGCGCGCCGAGTTCCAGCGGATCACCTCCGACCTGCTGGACCGCTGCCGCAAGCCGTTCAACCAGGTCATCAAGGACGCCGGCATCTCGGTCAGCCAGATCAACCACGTGGTGCTGGTCGGTGGCTCGACCCGCATGCCCGCGGTGCACGACCTGGTCAAGGAGCTCACCGGCGGCAAGGAGCCCAACAAGGGCGTCAACCCCGACGAGGTCGTCGCCGTCGGCGCCACGCTGCAGGCCGGTGTCCTGCGCGGGGACGTCAAGGACGTCCTGCTGCTCGACGTCACCCCGCTGTCCCTCGGCATCGAGACCAAGGGCGGCGTGATGACCCGGCTCATCGAGAAGAACACGACGATCCCGACCAAGAAGTCCGAGGTCTTCACGACGGCCGAGAACAACCAGCCGTCGGTGCAGATCCAGGTCTTCCAGGGCGAGCGCGAGATCGCGGCCTACAACAAGAAGCTCGGCATGTTCGAGCTCACCGATCTGCCGCCCGCCCCGCAGGGCGTGCCGCAGATCGAGGTCAGCTTCGACATCGACGCCAACGGCATCGTCAACGTCTCGGCGGTCGACAAGGGCACCGGCAAGTCCCAGCAGATGACCATCACCGGCGGCTCGGCCCTCTCGAAGGACGAGATCGACCGGATGGTCCAGGACGCCGAGGCCCACGCCGACGAGGACCGTCAGCGCCGCGAGGCCGCGGAGGCCCGCAACCAGGCCGAGACGCTGGTCTTCCAGACCGAGAAGTTCATCACCGACAACGACGAGAAGCTCCCGTCGGACGTCAAGGAGAAGGTCCAGGACGCGGTCGGCGAGCTCAAGGAGGCCCTGAAGGGCGAGGACACCGAGGCGATCAAGGCCGCCTCGGAGAAGGTCGCCACCGAGTCGCAGCAGCTCGGCCAGGCCCTCTACGCCCAGCAGCAGTCCGAGGGCGGCGCGGCCGCCGGTGGTGCCGCCGGTGCCGAGGGCGCCGCGGGCGGTTCGGCGCAGGCGGACGACGTGGTCGACGCCGAGATCGTCGACGACGAGAAGGACAAGAAGGACTGACCCGATCCGGCGGGGCCGCGGGGACCTCCTACGGAGCACTCTCCGAGAGGGCAGCGGAGCTCGACCCGACTGCACGGCCCACGTCGCGGCCCCGCCGGCCGGCTCGTCCGAGTCCGCCAGCTTTCGACCACACGTCCCCGGTCCCGGCACGGTGATGCCGGGCCCAGCCTCACGAGGAGGTCACAGTGCAGGATCCGGTCGGCGGCCACGAGAGTGCCGACGCCACCGACGCCACCGACTCCAGCGTCGGCGGAGTGCCCACCTCCGGGCAGGCCGCTCCCGGCGGTACCGCCCAGCCGGACGGGGCCACCGACGACGGCGAGACCGCGGCACCCGACGGTGCCCAGACCATCGCCGGCGAGGCCCGCGCGGCCGAGTCCGCCGCCTCGTCGTCGGCCGCACCCGAGGCGAACGGGGAGGGCGCGGGCGACCCCGAGCTCGAGCGTGTGCGCGCCGAGCTGGCCGAGCGCACCGCCGACCTGCAGCGGGTGTCCGCCGAGTTCGCCAACTACCGGCGTCGCACCGAGCGGGAGCGCGAGTCGACCGTCGCGGGCGCCAAGGCGGCCGTGGCGGGTGAGTTGCTCACCGTGCTCGACGACGTCGAGCGCGCCCAGAACCACGGCGACCTGACCGGCCCGTTCAAGGTCGTCGCCGACCGGCTCACCGAGACGCTGCGGCGCGCCGGGCTCGAGCCCTTCGGGGCCGAGGGCGACGCGTTCGACCCGTCGGTGCACGAGGCCGTCGCCCACGAGACCTCCTCCGAGGTCTCCGGCCCGACCGTCACCACGGTGATGCGTCGCGGCTACCGCTTCGGCGACCGCGTGCTGCGGGCCGCCATGGTCGGGGTCACCGACTCCGACGGGTCCGCCCCGGCGGCGCCCCCGGCGCCGACCGAGCCGGCCGACGCCGGCACCACCTCCTGAGAGCGACCCTGACCACCACACCCCCCACACCGCGGAAGGAGCAGTCCCGCCATGAGCGCCCGTGACTGGGTCGAGAAGGACTACTACCGCGAGCTGGGCGTGGCCAAGGACGCCTCCGCGGACGACATCAAGAAGGCGTATCGCAAGATCGCCCGCGAGAACCACCCCGACGCCAAGCCCGGCGACGCCAAGGCCGAGTCCCGGTTCAAGGCCGCCGGCGAGGCGTACGGGGTGCTCTCGGATCCCGAGAAGCGCCAGCAGTACGACGAGGCCCGCACGCTGTTCTCCGGCGGACGCTTCGGTGGCTTCGGCGCCGGACGCGGGGCCGGCGCGGGGGCCGGTGGCGGGGGCACGGGCTTCTCCGGCGGCTTCGACGTCGGCGATCTCTTCGGCGGGCGCGGCGCGCAGCAGCCCGGGGCCGGAGGCCTCGGCGACCTGCTCGGCGGGCTGTTCGGCGGCGGGGCGGGCGCCCCGACCGGCGGCCCGGGCGGCCCCATGCCCGGCGCGGGCACCACCCGCCCCCGCGAGCAGCGCGGCGCGGACGTCGAGACCGACGTGCGCATCGACTTCTCCGAGGCGGTCGGCGGCACGACGCTGCCGCTGCGCCTGGCGTCGCCGACGCGCTGCAACACCTGCGGCGGCAACGGCGCCAAGCCCGGCACCAGCCCCCGCACCTGTCTGACCTGTGGCGGCGCCGGTGTGGTCTCGCGCAGCCAGGGCGCGTTCGCGTTCAGCGAGCCGTGCCGCGACTGCTCGGGCACCGGGTCGATCGTCGACGACCCGTGCCCCGAGTGCGGCGGCGACGGCGTGAGCACCCGGTCGCGCACCCTCACGGTGCGCATCCCGGCCGGTGTCGACGACGGCCAGCGCATCCGCCTCGCCGGGCAGGGACAGCCGGGCAGTCGCGGCGGACCGGCCGGCGACCTGTTCGTGGTCGTCCACGTCAACTCCGACAACCTGTTCGGACGCTCGGAGCGCAACGCCGACGACCTGACGCTCACCGTGCCGGTGACGTTCCCCGAACTGGTCGACGGCACGACGATCACGGTGCCGACGATGGACGGGAAGGTCTCGCTCAAGGTGCCCGCGGGCAGCCAGAGCGGACGCACGCTGCGCGTGCGCGGCCGCGGAGTGCACCGCAAGGACGGACGCACGGGAGACCTGCTGGTCACCGTCGAGCTCTCGGTCCCGCAGCGCCTGAGCTCCCAGGCCCGCGAGGCGCTCGACGCCTACGCCAAGGCCACCGCCGACCACGACCCCCGCGCCGAGCTCACCCGGCGTGCCGAGGCCCCCGCACGGAGGGAGACGGCGTCGTGAGCGGGCGCGACGAGCGGGGACCCTGGCCGTCCCCGCTCGGCGCCTCCGCGATACCGCCGCTGCCCGCCTGGGCCGACGAGGACACCCCGGTGTTCGTGATCTCGGTGGCCGCCCAGATCGCCGGGATGCACGCCCAGACGCTGCGCTCGTACGACCGTATCGGGCTCGTGACGCCGGGCCGCGCCAGCGGCGGTGGCCGGCGCTACTCGGTGCGCGACATCGCCGTGCTCCGCGAGGTCCAGCGGCTCTCGCAGGAGGACGGCGTCAACCTCGCCGGGATCAAGCGCATCATCGAGCTCGAGCGCGAGGTCGGGGCGCTGACCGACCGCCTCGCGGAGGTCACCGAGGAGCTCGCCGGCTGGCGCGCCGCCGCCGAGCACGCCGCCCGCAACGCGGCCGACGGCGGCGCGAACGACCGCCTGCCCGCCCGTCGGACCCAGTCGGTCGTCGTGTGGCAGCCCGGCCCGCGGCGTCGGGAGTGACCTACTCCGTAAAGGGGTCGTACGTGATGCGGTCCAGCCCGACGCCGTCGACGAGGAGCGCCGAGGCGGTCGCGCGGATCATGCTCGGCGACCCCGAGAGCAGCACGTCGTGCTGCGACCAGTCCCCGCCGCGCACCACGGCGTCCGGCAGCGTCCCGGGCTGGGTCTGCTCGTCGAGCGGGTCGTCCTCGCACACCGCGGCGACCTGGAGCCAGGGGTGGCGGTCGGCGAGCGCGTCCAGCCGGTCGAGCACCGTGAGGTCGTCGGGCACGCGCCCGCCGAGGAACACCGTGCACGGCCGCGGCTGCGCCCAGCGAGCCATGTCCTCGCACAGCGCGAGCACGGGGGCGCCGCCGGTGCCGCCGGCGACCATCAGCACCTCGCGGGTGCTGCGCGGATCGAGTCCCAGGCGCCCGGTGGGCGGGCCGAGGCGCCACCGGTCACCCGGCGACCCGTGCGCCACCATCGCCCGGCTCACCCAGCCGCCCTCGACCGCGCGGACGTGGAACTCCAGCAGCCCGTCGGGGCGCGGCGCCGTCGCCGGGCTCAGCGGCCGCCACATCCGCGGCCGCTGCGGGATCTCGACGGTGAGGTACTGGCCCGGGCGGTGGGGCACCAGGGTGTCGGGCGCGACGTGCACCACCGCGAGGTCCCAGCTCAGGCGCCGGTGGCCCACCACGGTGCCCTCGGCGACCACCCGATCGGCCGCGGCGCGGACCGCCTGCTCCATCGGCCCCGCCGCCAGCGAGAACGCGCGCACCCAGGCGTGCTCGGTCGTCTCGTCCCAGGTCCGGCCGAACCGCCGCATCGCCCCGATCAGCGCCACCCCGAGCGCCTCGTACTGGTCGGCCCGCAGGCCCAGCGCGCGGTGCTCGCGCACGAGCGGCTCGAGCATCGGGCGCAGCTCGCCGGGGCGGTCCACGGTGCTCATCGGCAGCACGAGCGAGCGCAGCAGTCGTCGCGCCGGCTCGGTGACGCGCGCCGGGAACAGCGCGCGGGACTCCGGCGCCAGGCTGAACAGCAGGGCCGCGAACCAGTCGGCGAGCTCGTCGGCCTGCGGCTCGACCTCGGTCCACGTCTGGCGGACCCGGCGGGCGGCGTACTTCTCGGGGGTCTCGCGGGTCTCGGGCGCGCCGGGTGGAGCGAGGGCGTGCCTGACTGCGTGGGAGGCACTCAGGGCGTCCCTCGCGCCACCTGGCGCGGCGTCGCCGGGCGCGGTGCGTGGAGCGAGGGCGTCCCTGACTGCGTCGGAGGCACTCAGGGCGTCCCTCGCGCCACCTGGCGCGGCGCCACCTGGCGCGGCGCCACCTGGCGCGGCGTCGCCGGGCGCGGTGCCACCGGGCGCGGCGTCGTCGGGCGCTGCGTGGCGTCCGGGCCGCACGATCGGTGTCGTGGGCGGCGGCGGGACGGTGCGGACCGGGGTGAGGCGTCGGCCGCGGCGACCCGGCGACGGTGCGGGCGCCGTCGTGGAGGTCGGGTCCGGACCTCCGGACAGCGGCTCCGCGGACATGGACGACGTCCCTCCTCGACCCCCCGGCGCGGGAACCGCGTACCCGCGCGACCGCACCACTATGACAGCACGTCATGGATGGTCACGCAGGGTCCCCAACGAGGTCTCGACGTCCGGCCCGTCAGGTGCGCCGGACGGCGACCCTCGGCACGCTGAGCAGCGACGACGGTTCGATCTGGTGTGGTTCACGATCGTTGCAGTGGGTGACCGGTCACCGTGACGAGGTGAAGGGAAGAAACGGCGCTGCCGCAGAGTTGAGCTAGGTAGACTCAAGTTACGAAGGGCGGCTGGTGGGCCGCTCGCCCACCCCGACCAGGAGGAACCCCGATGGACTTCACCCCCACCACCCGCACCCAGCAGGCGGTGTCGGCCGCCGTCCGGGCGGCCACCGTCGACGGTCACCCGCAGGTCTCGCCGGCCCACCTGGCGGCGGCGCTGCTCGAACAGACCGACGGCCTCACCGAGCCGCTGCTGCGCGCGGTCGGGGCGGACCCGTCGGCCGTGGGCTCCGACGTCGGCAAGGTCCTCACGAGCCTGCCGAGCGCCAGCGGCTCCAGCGTCGCCGCGCCGCAGTTCGACCGCGAGATGGCCCGCGTGCTCCAGCACGCCCAGCAGCTCGCCGCCGACATGGGCGACGAGTACGTCTCCACCGAGCACCTGCTCGTCGGGCTGGCCGCGGCCGGTGGGCGCACCGCCGACGTGCTGACCCGCCACGGCGCGACGCCCGAGGCCCTCAAGGAGGCGTTCACCAAGGTGCGCGGCTCCGGGCGCGTCACGTCCGCCGACCCGGAGGGCACCTTCCAGGCCCTCGAGAAGTACGGCCAGGACCTCACCGAGCGCGCCCGCTCCGGCGACCTCGACCCGGTCGTCGGCCGCGACGCCGAGATCCGCCGCGTCGTGCAGGTCCTGTCGCGGCGCACCAAGAACAACCCCGTGCTCATCGGCGAGCCGGGCGTCGGCAAGACCGCGATCGTCGAGGGCCTCGCCCAGCGCATCGTGGCCGGCGACGTGCCCGAGTCGCTGCGCGGCAAGCGCGTCGTCGCCCTGGACCTCGGGTCCATGGTCGCGGGCGCCAAGTACCGCGGTGAGTTCGAGGAGCGGCTCAAGGCCGTCCTGCAGGAGATCACCGACTCTGCGGGCCAGGTCATCACGTTCATCGACGAGCTGCACACGATCGTCGGCGCCGGCGCGACCGGCGAGTCGGCGATGGACGCCGGAAACATGATCAAGCCGATGCTCGCCCGCGGCGAGCTGCGCATGGTCGGCGCCACGACGCTCGACGAGTACCGCCAGCACATCGAGTCCGACCCCGCCCTGGAGCGCCGCTTCCAGCAGGTGCTGGTCGGCGAGCCGACGGTCGACGACACCGTGGGCATCCTGCGCGGGCTCAAGGAGCGCTACGAGGTGCACCACGGCGTGCGGATCACCGACGCCGCGCTGGTCGCCGCCGCCACGCTCTCCGACCGCTACATCACCGCGCGCTTCCTGCCGGACAAGGCGATCGACCTCGTCGACGAGGCCAGCTCCCGGCTGCGCATGGAGATCGACTCGAGGCCCGTCGAGATCGACGAGGTGGAGCGTGCCGTGCGCCGGCTCGAGATCGAGGAGATGGCGCTCGGCAAGGAGTCCGACCCCGCGTCGCGCGAGCGGCTCACCGCCCTGCGCGCCGAGCTCGCCGAGCGCCGCGAGGAGCTCGACGCCCTGACCGCCCGCTGGCAGGCGGAGAAGGACGCGATCGACGGCTCCCGGGTGCTCAAGGAGCGCCTCGAGGGGCTGCGTGGCGAGTCCGAGCGCGCCGAGCGCGACGGCGACTACGAGCGTGTCGCGAAGCTGCGCTACGTCGAGATTCCGGCGCTGGAGAAGGAGCTGGAGGCCGCGGACGCCACGTCGGCGGCGCCGGTGATGCTCAAGGAGGAGGTCGGGCCCGACGACGTCGCCGACGTCGTGTCGGCCTGGACCGGCATCCCCGCCGGGCGCCTGCTCGAGGGCGAGACCGCGAAGCTCCTGCGCATGGAGGACGAGCTCGGCCGCCGCGTCGTCGGTCAGGCCGAGGCCGTCCGGGCGGTGTCCGACGCCGTCCGCCGCGCCCGCGCCGGGATCGCGGAGGAGGACCGGCCGACCGGGTCGTTCCTGTTCCTCGGCCCCACCGGGGTCGGCAAGACCGAGCTGGCCAAGGCGCTCGCCGCGTTCCTGTTCGACGACGAGCGAGCGATGATCCGCATCGACATGAGCGAGTACGGCGAGAAGCACTCCGTCGCCCGCCTCGTCGGCGCCCCGCCCGGGTACGTCGGCTACGACCAGGGCGGCCAGCTCACCGAGGCCGTCCGGCGCCGCCCGTACTCGGTGGTGCTGCTCGACGAGGTCGAGAAGGCGCACCCGGACGTCTTCGACGTGCTCCTACAGGTCCTCGACGACGGGCGCCTCACCGACGGTCACGGCCGCACGGTCGACTTCCGCAACACGATCCTCGTGCTGACCTCGAACCTCGGCTCGGCCGCGCTGGTCGACACGTCGCTCGACGACGAGGGGCGCCGGGAGAAGGTCATGGAGGTCGTGCGGCGCTCGTTCAAGCCGGAGTTCCTCAACCGGCTCGACGACGTCGTGGTCTTCCACGCCCTGTCGACCGAGGAGCTGACCTCGATCGTCGACATCCAGCTCGAGCGCCTCGGCGCCCGGCTGGCGGCACGCCGCCTCACGCTGGCGGTCAGCGACGCGGCGCGCGAGTGGCTGGCGCTGCAGGGCTTCGACCCGATCTTCGGCGCGCGGCCGCTGCGCCGGCTCGTGCAGTCGGCGATCGGCGACCAGCTCGCCAAGGCCCTGCTCGCCGGCGACGTCCGCGAGGGCGACACGGTGCAGGTCGACCTCGACGAGTCCGCCGACGGCGGCACGGGCGCGCTCGTGGTGTCGCGCGCGGCCTGACGCCGGAGCAGGTACTGAGCGAAGGGCCCCTTCGGTCGACGAGATCGACCGAAGGGGCCCTTCGCTCGTTCACAGCGCCTCAGGGGCGGGTGCTCGCCGCGGTCAGGACGCCGTCCGGGTCGTCGGTGCCGTGGCCGTGGGCGTTCGACCCGCCCATCTCCATCACGAGCCCGCCGGCGGTGAGGAACAGCGGCGTCCACCCGGGGGCCGAGCGCCTCGGGCTCGGTGCCGTCGGAGAACACGAGCCGGGGGACGTGGCGGCGGCGCAGCTCGCGGTCGTAGGCGGTCCGCCGACCGCGCACCAGGGCCCGGCGGTCGACGTCCTCGCGAGCCTCGGTGGGGCTGAGGAAGAAGACGTCGTCGGGGTGGTCGAGGTGGCCCGTCGAGGTCAACTCCCTACCCACCGCCGCGAGCTCCGCCCGGGCGGCCGCGAGCACCGTGACCAGCCAGTACTTCGGCAGCTCGCGCAGCCCGACGAGCTCGCGGGCCCGGCGGAGCGCGACCGCCACGACCCGCCCGCGCGGGCCACCGGCCCGGGTCGCCAGGGTGTCGATGGTCGCCTCGGCCTCGGCGGCGCTGCGGGCGAACACCGCGTCCGGGGCGCGCTCTGGGTCGTCGAGGCGCACGTAGGTGGGCGAGCACGCCGAGCAGGTGGGCCGGGTCGTCGGACCACCGGGGCAGGCCCAGGTCGATCTCGGCGACCGCGCGGCGTCCGTGGACGGCGAGGAAGGCGTCGAGACCTCTCGGTCGATCGCCCGCGGTCAGCGCCGCGCGGGACGCGGGGTCGTCGCGCACGCCGACCGCGAGGTCCCACAGCGCGAGGTCCATCTCCGTGGTGACGTTGTGCGGCAGCCCGCGCAGGACGGTGCCGAGCTCCCCCGGCCGCGCGCGGTCGCCCAGGAGCTTCGCGGCGAGCCCGAGCGCGAGGAGCCCCGCGATCGGGGCCGGCGCGATCCGCGGCGCCATCGGCGCGACGCCGTCGGTGAGCATCCAGCACGCCCGGTCGACCCGCTGCTCGCGGGTCGCGCCGGCCGGCGCCGGCAGCGTTCGCTCCGCCTCGCCGATCAGCGTGGACACCCGCTCGCGTCGAGCACGGCGGCGGCACCGACCACGTTGAGCTCGGTGTCCTGCTGGCCCGCGGAGCTGGCGTCGGGCAGGTCCTCGGCCGTCGCGGACGAGCGCACGGCCACCGGCCCGTCGGGGCACGCGGCGCGCACGGCGTCGGCGACGTCGTCGGGGACCGGGACGGCGAGGACGGCGGCGCGGGCCTTCTCGGCGAGCACGTCGGTGCCGTCGGCGAGCAGAGTGTCGAGCGCCGTGCCGACTGCGCTCTGGTCGGCGTCCGTCGTGACGCAGAGGCCGCCGGGGACGGGCAGGCCGGCGCGGACGAGCGCGGCGAGGGTGGACGCCTTGCCGCCGACCCGCCCGAGCGTCGCCGGGTCGTCCGGGTCGATCGCCTCCAGGGGCAGCACCAGATCGGTCATCACGGCCTCTTCTCCTGCTCGGCGGCTCGGCCGAGCAGGGCCATCGCGCGTCCCACCAGGGCCCGGTCCGCGGGGTCGAGGCGATTCATGATCTCGAGCTGGGCGTCGGCCCGGGTGCGTTCGAGGCGGCGGAGCAGGGCGTCGCCGTCCTTGCTGATCGCGATCCGGCGGACCCGCCGGTCGGTGGGGTGCTCCTGGCGCTCGACGAGCCCGCGCCGCACGAGGGCGTCGACGAGCCGGCTCGTGGCCGAGTGCGACCGCCCGATCCGTTCCGCGAGGGCACCGAGGGACACCGGCTCGCCCGCGTCGAGGACGTAGAGGGTCGCGAGCTGGGCGAGCGACAGCTCGTCACCGCCTTCGACGGCCCCGAGCAGGTCGAGCAGGAACGCGGGGAGCATCGCGCGCCGCATGTCGCCGAAGCTCGACGCCAGGTGCTCGCGTTCATCCATCGGTTGTTCCTTGCAGCTCTGCAATGGGTGCGTTGATGCAAACATCGGGGTCGGCGGCGTGTCAAGCAGGTCGACGCTCGCCGCCGCGGGTGGAGGGGCCGTGATGGGGCTGGCGCGGGAGGCCTTGCGGGCTGCATGAGAAGGCCCTCACGAGCGTCTCCCGGGGGCCTCACGGACGCCGCCGACTCTGGTTCGTGCCGGCGGGAGACGCCCGCACGAGACACCCGGAGGGCCCCATGACCCCGATCACCCGCACCCGTTCGCTG
This sequence comes from Actinomycetospora sp. 2LY8.5, assembly GCF_057180585.1. Taxonomy (NCBI): domain Bacteria; kingdom Bacillati; phylum Actinomycetota; class Actinomycetes; order Pseudonocardiales; family Pseudonocardiaceae; genus Actinomycetospora; species Actinomycetospora sp. 2LY8.5. The sequence goes on along the minus strand of NZ_JBXUHE010000017.1, from coordinate 82,462 downwards.
CTCGTCCTCGGCACGCTCGGCGGGGCGCTGGCCCTGACCGGCTGCGGCGCGACCGAGAGCGCGCCGGTGCCCGTCGCCGTGTCGGTGCCGTCCGTGCCCGCCTCGAGCTCGGAGCCCGACCTGCCGATCCCCGCCGCCCCGGCCGGGTTCGTGGGCGACCGCGACGACCGCGACGACCGCGACGACCGCGACGACCGCGACGACCGCGACGACCTCGACGACCTCGACGACCTCGACGACGATGACGACGGCTGGGACGACTGACCCGGTGGGCCCCAGCCAGTAATCGTTCCGACCCGTCCGGCCGCGCCGCTGCCCCGGGCCATGAGGTGCTCCTGACCGTCAGGAGCACCCCGCCCGGCGCCTCAGCTCAGCCGGTAGCCCATGCCCCGCACCGTCGTGATCCGTTCCGCCCCGAGCTTGCGGCGCAGGTAGCGCACGTAGACGTCGACGACGTTGGAGCCGGGGTCGAAGTCGTAGCCCCAGACCCGCGAGAGCAGCTGCTCGCGGGAGAGGACCTGGCCCGGGTGGCGCAGGAACGTCTCGGCGAGGACGAACTCGCGCGCCGAGAGGTCGACCGTCGCCCCGTCGACCGTGGCCTGCCGGGTGCGCAGGTCCAGCGACAGCGACCCGTGGCGCAGCACGGTCACCTCGCCCGGCCCCGCGTCCGCCAGCCGGCGGCGCACCCGGGCGAGCAGCTCCTCGAACCGGAAGGGCTTGGCCATGTAGTCGTCGGCGCCGCCCTCGAGACCGGCGACGGTGTCGGCGACGCTGTCGCGGGCGGTCAGCACGACCACCGGCATCCGCGAGCCCGAGGCGCGCAGCTCGGCGAGGACCGCGAAGCCGTCGAGCCCGGGCAGCCCGATGTCGAGCACGAGCAGGTCGTGGTGGCCGCCGAGGGCCTGGTCGCGGGCGGCGACGCCGTCGTCGACCACGGTCGTCGCGAACCCGGCCGACCGCAGGCCCTTCTCCACGAACGCGGCGATCCGCGGTTCGTCCTCGGCGATGAGGATGCTGCTCACCGGACCTCCGACTCGGCACGCAGGGGCAGGACCACGGTGAACGTGGCGCCGGGCCCGCTCTGGCCGGGCAGCCCGGTGCCGACGCCGTCGGAGACCTCGACGTGCCCGCCGTGCGCTCCCGCGATCGCGCTGGCGATGGCGAGCCCCAGGCCGGCGCCGTCGGAGCGCCGGACCGGGCCGCTGCCGCGGGCGAAGCGGGCGAAGATGCGCTCGCGGTCGGCGACGGCGACGCCGGTCCCGGTGTCGGCGACCCGCAGGCGCAGGGTCGTCGCGTCCGCCGTCGCGTGGACAGCGGCGCCGAGCACGATGCGGTCGCCCGGCACGGTGTGGTGGGCGGCGTTGTCGGCGAGGACGAGCAGGGCCTGTGTCACGCGCTGCGCGTCGAGATCGGCGACCAACGGATCCGCGCCGATGAGCGCCCACTCCCGGTCCGCCAGCCCCGAGGCCTTGCGCAGCGTCTCCTCGAGCAGCGCGGGCACGTCGGTCGGCGCCGGGCGGACGAACGCGGGCTGCTCGGCCTTGGCGAGCACGAGCAGGTCGGACACGATGCGGTTCATCCGCTCGAGCTCGTCGTCGACCAGCCCGATCGTCGTGCGCACGTCGGCGGGGTCGTCGACGTCGACCACCTCGAGGTGGCCGCGCACGATCGTGATCGGGGTCCGCAGCTCGTGGCCGGCGTCGTCGACGAAACGGCGCTGGGCCTGCGCGCCGTCCTCGACGCGGTCGAGCATGGCGTTGACCGCCCGGACCAGCGAACCGAGCTCGTCTCGGGTGTCCGCCGTGGCGTCGATGCGGGCGGAGAGGTCGGTCTCGGTGATGGCGCGCGCGGTGTCGGCGACGTCGCGCACCGGGCGCAGGATGCGACCCGCGATCAGCCAGGCGGCGAGGGCCGCGAGCACCGCGGTCACCGCCCCGGCCGCGACCATGAGCAGCGCGGCGTCGTTGGCCGCCGAGCGTTCCTGGTCGGCGAAGTACGCGACGACGATGACCCCGCGCGCCGGGTCGCCGGCCAGCGTCACCGGCACCGCGATGTAGCGCACCTCGCCGGCCGCGCTCTCGTAGCGCGCCTCGACCGGCTCCGGCACCGACCCGGCGAGCCGGGCGAACCCCGGGTCGCCGGCCAGCAGCACCGGGCTCTGCTGGCGGCTCTGGTAGCGGAACACGCCGTCGAGGTAGCCGAGGAACTTCTCGTTGGGCCGCGCCAGGTTGTAGGTGATCGCGGTCTCGAGCACCTGGTCGACCGAGGCGAACGGCGCTCCGTCGGTGGGGTTGCGGCCGGAGGCGGTGAGCGCGGCGAACTCCTCGATCTCGGTGCGCAGGGCGGTGTCCATGCGGGCGTCGGTGGCGCCGATCAGGAGCTGCCAGGTGACGACGGTGACCACGGCGAGGCTACCGAGCACCAACAGCAGGACCCACGCGACGATCCGGACACGCGCGCCACGGGCGCGCAGGAAGCGGACGAGCCGCGAGGTGGGGGCGGGCTGATCAGCCGTCGTCACCGTCGTCGTCGTCGCCGGCGGGCCCGTCGTCGACTCCGTCGGGTCCGTCGTCCGGGCCGTCATCCCCGTCCTCCTGGTTCCCGGCGGGCGGCGGCGCCACGGTCCCGTCGTCGTCCTGCTCGGGCGCCGGGGCGGGAGCCCCGCCCGGGACGGAGGGCACCGACACGGGCGCCGGCAGCGGCACCTCGGAGGACGTGTCGCACGCGGTCGCGCCGACCGCGAGCGCCGCGATCAGCAGGGCAGCCGCGAGCGTCGGTCGAGCCATGCGGCTCACCCTCTCCGGTGCGGGTGAGCCGTTCGTGACGCCGGGATGAGAACGTTCTCATCAGCGGGTGCGGTTCCCGCGTGCGAGCAGAAATTCTGCTCACATGCGCTCGCGCACCTGCCCCGCGTCGACATGCCACCGCCGGGTGATCGAGACGCCCGCGAGCAGACGCCGGTCGTGGGAGACCAGCAGCAGCGTGCCCTCGAACGAGGCGAGCGCGGACTCCAGCTGCTCGATCGCGGTGAGGTCGAGGTGGTTGGTGGGCTCGTCGAGCACGAGCAGGTTGACCCCGCGCGCCTGGAGCAGCGCCAGGGCGGCGCGGGTGCGCTCGCCGGGCGAGAGGGTGTCGGCGCCGCGGTGCACGTGCTCGGCGCCGAGGCCGACCTTCGCCAGCAGCGTGCGGATCTCCGCGGTCGGCCAGCGGTCCAGCTCCGGCTCGCGGGAGAACACGTCGAGCAGCGCGGCCCGGCCGGTCAGCAGCCCCCGGGCCTGGTCGACCTCCCCGACGACGACGCCCGACCCCAGGCAGGCGCGGCCCTCGTCGGGGGCGAGGCGGCCGAGCAGCAGCGCGAGCAGCGTCGACTTGCCGGCGCCGTTGGCCCCGGTGATCGCGACGCGGTCGGCCCAGTCGAGCTGGAGCGTGACCGGCCCGAGGGTGAAGTCAGCCCCACCCACGGAGCCCTCAGGGGAGCACGCCGATAGGGGAGCTGGGCTCTTCGGTCGGTGCACGACGGCCCTGTCGAGCGTCGCCACGACGGTGCCCGAGCGCGGCGCCGCGGCGATCGACATCCGCAGCTCCCACTCCTTGCGGGGCTCCTCGACGACTTCCATCCGCTCGAGCCGCCGCTCGGTCTGCGCGATCTTCGCGGCCTGCTTCTCCGCGGTCGCCGCGTGGTGGTGCTTGATGAACTTGTCGTTGTCTCCTGCCTTCGTGCGGGCGTTGCGCACGCCCTTGTCCACCCACTGCTTCTGCGTCTGCATCCGCGCGGTCAGCTCGGAGCGCTTGTCGGCGTACTCCTCGTAGGCCTCGCGGGCGTGGCGGCGGGCGGTCTCGCGCTCGACGAGGTACGCCTCGTACCCGCCGCCGTACTGCGTGACCTGCTGCTGGGCGAGGTCGAGCTCGAGCACCGAGGTGACGGTGCGGGCGAGGAACTCGCGGTCGTGGCTGACGAGCACGGTGCCCGCCTGCCGGCTCGTGCGATGGGGCGAGCTCCGCTCCCCTGTCGGCGTGCTCCGTTGGATGTCTCCCGCGACCCAGCGCTCCAGCCGCTCGAGGCCCGCGAGGTCGAGGTCGTTGGTCGGCTCGTCGAGCAGGAAGACGTCGAAGCGGGCCAGGAGCAGCGACGCGAGGTTCGCCCGAGCGGCCTGCCCGCCCGAGAGCGAGGTCATCGGGGCGTCGAGCAGGTCCGCGGCGAGCCCGAGGTCGGCGCCGACCTCGGCGGTGCGCTCCTCGAGGTCGGCGCCGCCGAGGTCGAGCCAGTGCTCCAGCGCCGCGGCGTAGGCGTCGTCGGCCCCGGGCACGCCGTCCGACAGCGCCGTCGTCGCCGTCTCCAACGTCGCGGCGGCGGCCGTGACGCCGGTGCGCCGGCCGAGGAAGCCGTGGACCGTCTCGCCGGGGACCCGCGCGGTCTCCTGCGGCAGGTGGCCGATGGTGGCGGACGCGGGGGAGAGGGCGATCGAGCCCTGGTCGGGCGCGGTGAGCCCGGCGAGCAGACGCAACAGGGTGGACTTCCCGGCGCCGTTCGCCCCGACGAGCCCGATGACGTCGCCGGGAGCGACGACGAGGTCGAGTCCGGAGAACAGCACCCGGGCGCCGTGCGCGGCGGCGAGGTCCCGCGCGACCAGCGTGGCGCTCACGGTCGACCAGCGTAATCGCGCGCCACCACCGGATTCCGGGCTCCCGTGTGGGCGGGGGTTCACGGGTACAGCCGGGGATTTCGCTCACATGGGACGGCGCGCCGGTGACGGCCTGCACGATGGGGGGACGTGGTCGTCGTACCCTTCGTGCGTGCCTGCCTGGGTCTGGTTCGTCATCGCGGTGCTCGCCGCGGGCGGCGGGGCGCTGCTGCTGCTCTCCGACCGTGCGCGTACCAGCGGGCACCGTCGCGACCGGCGCCGGTGGGCCGAGCAGAAGAGCTGGGAGTTCGTCGACGTCGACCCCGTCCTGCCGAGCCGCTGGCGCTACGGCGCCGTGCACCAGGGCGGCCACGGCCGTGCGCTGGACCTCGCGACCGGCGCGGTCCCCGGCCCCGGCGGCCGTCGCCTCGCCCACGTCTTCGACCACGAGCAGGCCGGGCAGATCACCGGGATCGTCGCCGCGGTCCGCGGGGTCGCCACGCTGCCGGTGGCGATCGAGCTGCGGCTGCCGTCGGCCCCGCTGCCCGACGACGCCGGGCTCGACTCGCTCGGTCAGGTCGGCGAGCGCTACGCCTTCGTCACCTCGGTGGCCCAGGCCCGCCCGCTGATCACCTCCGACGTCGCCCGCGCCGCCGACCTCGTCGGCGACGACGTGCCGCTGGTGTGGGCCGAGGACACCTGGGTGCTCGCCACCATCGACCCGGGCGCCGACCCGGACCGCGTCCAGGGCCTGCTGCAGGCGCTGGTCGAGGTGTCCGTGGCGCTCGAGGACGCCGCGGGTGGCGGTGACGACGGGTACGGGCCCGAGCCCACGCCGGACGCCGGTGAGCCGGACGACGACGCGGACACCGACCCGCCGGCGTCGTCCGAGCCCCGCCAGACCCACCGCGACCGCCCCGCGGACATCCCCTACGACGTCGAGGACGACGAGTTCGGGCCGGGCGCCCGCAGCAGCTCGTCCTCCGGGCGGTGAGCGGACCCGTACCGCGCCGGACCCTGGTCACGTCGCCGGACACCGACCTCGGCCGTGCGTTCGTCCGGCGCCTGCACGCCGCGGGCGACGAGCTCGTCCTCGCCGGTGGTGAGCGCGGCGCCCTCGAGGCGCTGGCCGACGAGCTGGGCGAGCCGAGGGCCGAGGTCCTGCCCGGCGATCTCGCCGACACCGACGACGTCGATCTCGTCGCCCGCCGCCTCGAGGCCCCGACCCGCCCGATCGACCTGCTCGTCGTCGGCCCCGCGCCCGGGAGCACCGAGGGCCTGCCCGACGCCGACCCCGCCGTGGTCCGCGCGGCGCTCGACCGCACCGCTGCGACCGCGCTGGTGCTGATCCGGGCCGCGCTGCCCGGGATGATCGCCCGCGGGCACCCCGGTCCGAGCGGCGTGATCACGACCGCCGGCCCCGGCGCCTACCTGCCGCTGGCCGGGGCGGGCGGGCTCGACGGGGCCGCGCAGGCCTACGTCGCCACGCTCACCGAGTCGCTCGCGCAGAAGCACAGTCGCGAGGGGCTCGCCCTCACCGTCGTGTGCCCGACTTCCCCCGGCATCGGCCGGCGCACGAGACACGCCGTCCCGCTGCGCGTCCCCCCGCCCGACGCGGACACCGTGGCGGGCGCCGCCCTCGCCGACCACGCCGCCGGGCGCGCCGTCTCGATCCCCGGCGTGGGCATGAAGGCGCTGGTCGGCACCTCGCGCCTCGTCCCCTTCACGGCGCTGCGCGTGTCCTCCGGGATGCGCCGGACGACGTTCGCCGGGGCCGTCGCCGGGCGGCGCGGAGCCCGCGGCGCGCGCGAGGGCACCGCCCTGGTCACCGGCGCGAGCTCCGGGATCGGGGCGGCGTTCGCCGAGCACCTCGCCGTCGCCGGCCACGACCTGGTGCTCGTGGCCCGCGACGCCGGCCGCCTGGAGAGCCTCGCCGAGCGCCTGCGCGCCCGCCACGGCGTCGGCGTCGAGGTGCTGGTGGCCGACCTCGCCGTCGCCTCCGGGCGCCGTCGGGTGATCGAGCGCCTGACCCTCGGGCAGACGCCCGTCGCGCTGCTGGTCAACAACGCGGGCTATGCCACGGGGTCCGAGTTCGTCGACACCGACCCCGGCGCGCTGCGCGCGAACTACGAGGTCAACATGGCCGCTGTGCTCGAGCTGACCGCGGCCGTCCTGCCCGGGATGGTGGCGCGCGGGCGCGGCGACGTCGTCAACGTGTCGAGCGTGGCGGGGTTCCTGCCCGGACGCGGGTCGGTGTACACCGCGGGCAAGACCTACGTCACGGCGCTCTCGCAGAACCTCGCGCTGTCGCTGGGCGACACCGGCGTGCGGGTCATGGCACTCTGCCCGGGGTTCACACGCACCGAGTTCCACGCCCGGGCCGGCCAGGAGCGCCAGGGACCCGACTGGCTCTGGCTCGACGCGGACACGGTCGTCGCGGGGGGCCTGGACGACCTCGAAGCGGGGAAGGCGCTCTCCGTGCCGGGGGCGGTGTACAAGGCGATCGTCGGCGTCACACGCGTGGTGCCGCGCGGCATCCTGCGGGCCCTCGCGGCGCGCACGGCGTCGGGTCGGGGATGAACAGCGCCGGAGACGAAGCATCCAGGTGAGCACGCCGAGAGGGGAGCGCGAGCCATGAGTCCCGCGGTCGACGCCGAGTCGCGCGCCCGGCTCGCCGAGCTGGTCGCGGAGCTGGCCGTCGTCCACGGCACGGTGACGCTGTCGTCGGGGCAGCAGGCCGACTACTACGTCGACCTGCGCCGCGCAACCCTCCACCACGAGGCGGGCCCGCTCATCGGGCGTCTCGTGCGTGAGGCCACCGCCGACTGGAGCTACGACGCCGCGGGCGGGCTGACGATGGGCGCCGACCCGGTCGCCCTCGCCGTGATGCACGCCCCCGGCCGGCCCGTCGACGCCTGCGTCGTGCGGTCGGCGACCAAGACCCACGGCATGCAGCGGCGCATCGAGGGCCCGGACGTCGCCGGGCGCCGCGTCCTCGCCGTCGAGGACACCTCGACCACCGGGGGCAGCGTGCTCACCGCGGTCGACGCGTTGGTCGAGGCCGGCGCGGAAGTCGTCGGCGTCGTGACCGTCGTCGACCGCGCCACCGGGGCGACTGAGGCCGTCGAGGCGCGCGGCCTGCCCTGCCGCTCGCTGCTGGGCCTGGCCGACCTGGGGCTGTAGACGGATACGCGGCGTCCAGGGGAGCACGCCGAGAGGGGAGCCGGACCCTTGGGCAGCCCGGACGACGACGAGCCCGGTCCCACCGAGTGGCGCACCGGCCCGGAGCCGGTCGGCGTCGGACCCTGGCCCGGCGGCCCCGACGCCTGGCCCGACGACCCGCGCTACGACCCCGAGCTGCTCGCCGCCGGCGACCGACGCAACGTCGCCGACCGCTACCGCTACTGGCGCCGCGAGGCCGTCGTCGCCGACCTCGACACGCGGCGGCACCCGTTCCACGTCGCGATCGAGAACCTCCACCACGACGCCAACATCGGCACGATCGTGCGCACCGCCAACGCCTTCGCCGCGGCCGCCGTGCACGTCGTGGGCCGGCGGCGCTGGAACCGGCGCGGCGCGATGGTCACCGACCGTTATCAGCACGTGCACCACCACCCCGACGTCGCGGCGCTCCTCGCCTGGGCGCGGGCGGAGGACCTCGCGGTGATCGCGGTCGACAACGCCCCCGGGGCGGCCCCACTGGAGACGGCCGAGCTGCCCCGGCGCTGTGTGCTGCTGTTCGGCCAGGAGGGTGTCGGCCTCACGCCCGACGCCGTCGCGGGCGCCGACGCCGTGCTCTCGATCGCCCAGTTCGGCTCGACGCGCTCGATCAACGCCGGCGTGGCCGCGGGGATCGCCATGCACGCGTGGATCCGCGCGCACGCGAGCGTCTAGCGCTCGCGGTTCCGCGTGTCGATGACCTGTGTGGGCTCCTCGGTCGCGCCGTCGAGCACGTCCTCGGCCAGCCCCTGGGCGCCGAGCTTCTTCTCGCGGCGCGCCTTGATCATCTCGATGGCGATCGGCACCAGCGAGAGCGCCACCACGAGGATGAGCATCATCTCGATGTTGTTCTTGACGACGTCGAACTGGCCCAGCGCGGCGCCGAGCAGCGTCACCCCGGCCGCCCAGGCGACGCCACCGATCAGCGAGAACGTCAGGTAGCGGCGCGCGTCCATGCGCCCGACGCCGGCCATGACCGTGATGAACGTGCGCACGATCGGCACGAAGCGCCCCAGCACGATGGCCCGGTTGCCGTACTTGTCGAAGAACTTCTGCGTGCGCTCGACGTTCTCCTGCTTGAAGAGCTTCGAGTCGGGCTTGTCGAAGATCGCTGGGCCCGCCTTGAGCCCGATGTAGTAGCCCAGCGCGTTGCCGAGGAACGCGCACACCACCAGCAGCACGCAGACCAGCCACAGCGGCGTCTCGATCAGGCCGGTGACCACCGCGAGCCCGGTGATGAACAGCAGCGAGTCGCCCGGCAGGAAGAAGCCGACCAGCAGTCCGCACTCGGCGAAGATGATCAGAGACACACCGACGAGGGCCCAGGGTCCCAGCGACTCGATGATGTACTGCGGGTCGAGCCACTCCGGGCCGAGGGCCTGCACCGTGGTCGTGGCGGCGGCGACTGTGGGCGACACGTCTACGAACCGTACGCGGCGGACCTGGGCGGGAGCCTCCGGGTCACCGGGAACGGTCTCGGGGATCCGGTGTGCTCAACCCGGGAGACCGAGGGTGCCCACGGCCGCCAGCGCGCCCGCGATGGCGCCGCCGAGCAGCGCCACGCTCGACCACCAGGCGATCCGCGCCGGCGTCCAGGGCGTCGGACCGTCCCCGTCCCCGCCACCGGGGGCCGGGACCGGGGCCGGGACCGAGGGGCCGGCCCCGGTGGCACCGGGCGCGGGCCTCGGGTGGGGGACCCCCGGCCCGGGCGGCCTGTTCGCCGGACCCGTCGGTGGCGGCGCGGGACGACCACCCGGGGGCGGCGCGCCCTGCTCCCAGGGCCGCTCGTTGGCCCCGGGACGCGGGGCCGGCCGGGCCATCGGGGGTCCGCCGCGCGGGGGCGCCGGGTAGGGGGCGGCGGGCGGTGCCGGCTGTGCGGAGGGCGGTGCGGAGGGCGGTGCGGAGGGCGGTGCGGAGGGCGGTGCGGAGGGCTGGGCCGAGGAGGTCGGGTGGGCGACCGTCTCGGGCGCGGGATCGGCGGTCTCGCCGCGCCTGCGGCCCAAGGGGCGGAAGCGGTCGCGCAGGCGGGAGCCGCTGCCGGCGGACCCGCTCTCGTCCTGAGCAGCAGGTGCGGCGGGCGCGTTCGGCGTGCCCGGGGAGGACACCCCGCCCGCGGCGTGCGCGCGCAGGGCCTCGGACAGCAGCCGTTCGTCGTCCATCCCGCCCGATGATAGTGGCGAGCGGCGATCACACCCAGGGGGCGTTCGGGGTCACCCGCCGTCGACGAGCTTGCCGATCGCCTCGAGGCCGCGGCTCGCCGTCGACTTCACCGTGCCCTTGCTGATGCCGGTGGCCTCGGCGATCTCCGCCTCGGACAGGCCGCCGTAGTAGCGCAGGACCAGCACCTCGCGCTGGCGGCGCGGCAGCTTGCCCAGCGCGGACACCACCGCCTGGTGCTCGGCCGACAGCATCGCCAGCGACTCCGCGGACCGCGCGTCGGCGGTGTGGGGCGGGGTGTACTCCCGCGCGGTGCGCCGGCGTCGCAGCACCGACCGTGATCCGTTGACCACCGCCGTGCGCAGGTAGCCCAGCGCCGCGTGCTCGTCGCGCAGGCGCCCCCAGTGCCGGTGCAACCCGGTGAACGCCTCCTGCACGACGTCCTCGGCGGTCGCCGGGTCGTCGACGAGCAGCACCGCCAGGCGGACGAACCGCATCCGGTGCTCGCGGTAGAGGTCCTCGAGCGTGCGGGGGGCCTGGTCCTGGGTGGCGACGGGCGCACCCGGCGGACCTCCCGGACCTCCCGGACCTCCCGGACCTCCCGGACCTCCCGGACCTCCCGGACCCGGTCGGGGCGGCGACGAGGGTCGCGCCGAGGGATGAGCCACCGACGCATCCGCCGGTGCGACGGCGTCGATGGCCCGCAGGCTGCCGAGCGTGCGCTCGACGGCGCTCTCCCCGGGATGGGCCACGTCATCGACGATAGCCGTTCACCACCTGTGGTCCCGGTGGGGACGAGGGTCCGTCTGCGGATCACCCGCGTGGCCCAGGCGACCCACCCGACGGGAACCGGGTCACACCGGACGAGGCAGCGCCGGATCCCACGGCTGCGTCATACTGCGCCGACGTCCGGCCGGCACCGCGTCCGCCCCGGTGCCCGGCCCCCTGTCGACGCCCCTGGGAGGCACGACGATGCCCATCGCGACCCCCGAGGTCTACAACGAGATGCTCGACCGGGCGAAGGCGGGAGCCTTCGCCTTCCCGGCGATCAACTGCACCTCGTCGGAGACGATCAACGCCGCCCTGCGCGGCTTCGCCGAGGCGGAGAGCGACGGGATCATCCAGTTCTCCACCGGCGGCGCGGAGTTCGGCTCCGGCCAGTCGGTGAAGGACATGGTCACCGGCGCGAGCGCGCTGGCCGAGTTCGCGCACGTCGTCGCCGAGAAGTACTCGATCAACGTGGCGCTGCACACCGACCACTGCCCGAAGGACAAGCTCGACGGGTTCGTCCGCCCGCTGATCGCGATCAGCCAGGAGCGCGTCGATGCCGGCAAGCCCCCGCTGTTCCAGTCGCACATGTGGGACGGCTCGGCGGTCGAGCTGCACGAGAACCTCCAGATCGCCCAGGAGCTGCTGGAGAAGGCGGTCAAGGCGAAGATCATCCTCGAGGTGGAGATCGGCGTCGTCGGCGGCGAGGAGGACGGTGTCGCCAACGACATCAACGAGAAGCTCTACACCGCCGCGGGCGACTACGAGCACACCGTCGACGCGCTCGGCGGCGGCGAGAAGGGGCGCTACCTGCTCGCGGCGACGTTCGGCAACGTGCACGGCGTGTACAAGCCCGGCAACGTCAAGCTGCGTCCCTCGGTGCTCAAGGAGGGCCAGGAGGTCGCGGCGCGCAAGCTCGGCCTCGCCGACGGCTCCAAGCCGTTCGACCTCGTGTTCCACGGTGGCTCGGGCTCGCTGCTCGAGGAGATCCACGAGGCACTCGACTACGGCGTCGTGAAGATGAACGTCGACACCGACACGCAGTACGCCTACACCCGCCCGATCGCGGCGCACATGTTCACCAACTACGACGGTGTGCTGAAGATCGACGGCGAGGTCGGCGACAAGAAGACCTACGACCCGCGCAGCTACAACAAGAAGGCCGAGGTCGCGATGGCCGAGCGGGTCGCCACGGCCTGCGAGAACCTGCGCTCGACCGGGCATACCCTGGGTCGCTGACCGGTCGCGGTCCGGGCGGATGATGGCGGTATGACCATCCCGACCGGACCTGGTGCGGGGCACGGGCACAACCTGCTCGGACCGCAGCCCACCTACCTGCCCGAGACGCCGGGGCCCGCCGCGCGGCTGGAGCGCGGCGAGGACCCCGCGGCGGTCGTCGCCGATCACCCGACCTACTCGGCGGCCTGGGCGGAGCTCGCCGAGCGCGCCGAGTCGGCCGGCGAGCACGTCGCCGCGTACGCCTACGCCCGCACCGGCTACCACCGAGGGCTCGACCAGCTGCGCCGCAACGGCTGGAAGGGCTTCGGGCCGGTGCCGTGGGACCACGGGCCCAACCAGGGCTTCCTCCGGTCGGTCGCGGCGCTGGCGAAGGCGGCGAAGGCGATCGGCGAGACCGACGAGGTGGAACGCTGCGCCCAGCTCCTCGACGACTGCGACCCGGAGGCCGTGGCCGCTCTCGGGTTGGTCTGAGCCGGCTACGGACGCCGCGGGACAGCCGGGTGGTCGAGCTCCGTGGGCTTCGTCGGCGTCTGCGCGCCCTGGCGCGTCTCCGGGCCCGGCGTCTGCGCGACTCCGGGCTGCCGGTGCTGCAGTGCGCGCTGGCGGCCGGGATCGCGTACCTGGTGGCACGCGACGTCGTGGGGCACCCACTGCCGTTCTTCGCGCCGATCGCGTGCGTGCTCGTCCTCGGCGTCTCGCTGACCAACCGGCTGCGCCGCTCGGTGGAGCTCGCGGCCGGGGTCAGCGTGGGCGTCGCGGTCGGGGACCTCATCGTGGTGCTCATCGGCCCCGGTTGGTGGCAGATCAGCGTGGTCGTCGGGCTGACGCTGCTGGCGGCGCTGCTGTTCGACGTGGGCGCCCTGCTGCTCAACCAGGCCGCGGTGTCCGCGGTGCTGGTGGCGACGCTGCAACCGCCCGGGACGACCGCCGCGTTCTCCCGCTGGATCGACACGATCATCGGGGCGGCGATCGGCCTGGCCATGGCGGCGACACTGCCCTCGCACCCGCTGACCCGGGCGCGCCGCGGCCTGTCCGCGCTGCTCACCGAGCTCGAGGAGGTCCTGGCCGGCACCGCCGACGCGCTCGACACGGCGGATCTCGAGGCCGCCGCGGCGGTGCTGGAGCGGGCGCGGGCCACGCAGGGCCGAGTCGACGCGCTCGCGGACGCCGTCGACGCCGGCTTCGAGATCACCGCCATCGCCCCGCTGCGCCGCCGCCACCGCGGAGAGCTCGCGCGTCTGCGGGCGGCCGTGCGCCCGGTCGACCTGGCGCTGCGCAACGCCCGCGTCCTCGCTCGCCGCGGGCACGCGGCGATCCGCGACGGCGAGGAGGCCGACGCCGACCTCGTCGCCGTCCTGCGCCGCCTGGCCGGGGACACCGCCGAGCTGCGCCGCGAGCTGACCGCCGGCGAGTCCACCGACGGCGCCCGCAGCGCGCTGCTGGACACGGTCGCCACCGTGCCGGCGCACGGCGGGGGCTACTCGGCGGACGTCGTGATCGCCCAGATCCGTTCGACGCTCGTGGACCTGCTCACCGCATCCGGGATGGACCGCGACGAGGCGGTGACGGCGACGACCAGCACGCGGCTGGGGCGGGACGAGCCGCCGTGAGCTGCAGCGAACGTGGTGTTCGCTGCTTCTATGCGCCCGAAGTCCCCGTTCGCGCGGTTAGGAGGCGGCGCGCAGCGGGGCGGGTGCGGCCGGGGTCGGCTCGTGCTCGCTGTCCTCGTCCTCACCCGGCACGAGGGTCAGCGACCGCCCCGGGGGCTCGATCGCGAGGGGACGGCGGGTCCGGGGTGCGGGTTTCCCGGCGACGGCGTGGGCCTCGAAGCGTTCGAGCAGACACGCGACGACCATGAGCACGATCGGCAGGAGCACCACCACCGCCAGCATGGAAGAGGCATACCCCCACCCCGCCGGGGCACACCTCACCCACGGCGGGTGGGCACGGGCGGTAGCTGAGTGGTCGCTCAGCGCAGTCGGGCGGGCGGACCGTCCGGTGGGCGCACCCGCTGATCGTCCGACGGCGGCCGACCACCGGGCCTCAGGGCCGGACGAGCCGCCAGTCCTCGGTGTGGCGGTACCAGCTGCGCCGGGACACGGCACGGTCCGCGGGGACGCCGTCGCGGACGACCGTCACCGCGGGACGGCAGCCGAGCTGGACCGCCCGCCCCGCCCGCTCGGTGACCCGCCCGGCGCGCAGACCGCCCAGGCGGCGCGATCCGATGACGATCACGCGCACCCCGGCCGGGTCGGGCTGGACGGCGATCTCGGCGGCGTCGCCGCGCAGCACCCGGTGCTCCTCGCAGTAGACCTCACCGTGCACGGCACCGACGCCGTGGCGTCCGGCGACGACGCCGCCGTGGTCGTCGCGCACCAGGGGCGCCGGGCGCGCCGACCCGTCGCGGGCGAGGGTGAGCGCCGCCGCGGGATCGGTGGGCAGGGCCCACACCCGCGCGGCCGCCGAGTCGGGCGCGGGCAGCAGGGCGACCTCGAGGTCGAGGCGCTCGCGGCGCAGCAGGCGGACCAGCACCGCGGCGAGCGCGGCGTCGTCGCCGGCCACGATCAGGCGCGCGGCTGCGGGCAGGTCGTCGAGCAGCGGGTCGACGTCGCCGCGGGCGGGCACGACGGGGAGGTCGACGGGGCGCCAGCCGTCGAGCGAACCCGCCCAGCGCGCGCGTGCCGGCTCCCCGCAGGTCAGCACGTGCACCCGCGAGCACGAGGTGTGGGACACGCGTGGACTACCCTTCCGTTGCACGGGGCGACCCGCACTCCCGTGCGCGTACCGCAGTCGAGGTCGGAGACGCAGCGAATGCGGAGCTCGACCACCAGATCAGGGAGTGTCACATGCCGGCCATCGTGCTCATCGGCGCCCAGTGGGGCGACGAGGGCAAGGGCAAGGCCACCGACATCCTCGGTGAGCAGGTCCAGTGGGTCGTGCGCTACCAGGGCGGCAACAACGCCGGCCACACGGTGGTGCTGCCCGACGGCAAGAACTTCGCCCTGCACCTCATCCCGTCCGGGATCCTGACGCCGGGTGTCACCAACGTCATCGGCAACGGCGTGGTGGTCGATCCCGGGGTGCTGCTCGAGGAGCTCGTGGGCCTGGAGGCCAAGGGCGTCGACACGGGCAAGTTGTTGATCTCCGCGGACGCGCACGTGATCATGCCGTACCACGTGGCCATCGACAAGGTGACCGAGCGCTTCCTGGGCAAGTCCCGGATCGGCACCACCGGCCGCGGCATCGGGCCGGCCTACCAGGACAAGATCGCCCGGGTCGGCGTGCGGATGCAGGACCTGCTCGACGAGAAGCTGCTGCGCGAGAAGGTCGAGGCGGCGCTCGAGCTCAAGAACCAAATCCTCGTCAAGATCTACAACCGGCGCGCCCTCGACGTCGACGAGGTCGCCGACACCGTGCTCGGGCACGCCGAGGGCTTCGCCCACCGGATCGCCGACACCCGCCTCGCGCTGAACCAGGCGCTCGAACGCGGCGAGACCGTGCTCCTCGAGGGCTCGCAGGGCACGTTGCTCGACGTCGACCACGGCACGTACCCGTACGTCACCTCGTCGAGCCCCACCGCGGGCGGTGCGTCGGCCGGCTCGGGTATCGGCCCGACGCGCATCGGCCGCGTGATCGGGATCCTCAAGGCGTACACGACCCGCGTGGGCTCGGGGCCGTTCCCGACCGAGCTGTTCGACGCCGACGGCGAGTACCTGCGCAAGGCCGGCGGCGAGGTCGGGGTCACCACCGGGCGCAGCCGTCGCTGCGGCTGGTTCGACGCCGTCATCGCCCGGTACGCGGTGCGGGTCAACGGCCTGACCGACTTGTTCCTCACCAAGCTCGACGTGCTCTCCGGGCTCGAGAACGTGCCGATCTGCGTCGGCTACGAGGTCGATGGCCAGCGCGTCGACGAGATGCCGATGACGCAGTCGGACGTCGTCGCCGCGAAGCCGGTCTACGAGACGATGCCGGGCTGGTTCGAGGACATCTCGGCGGCCCGACGCTTCGACGACCTCCCGGCGAAGGCCCGCGACTACATCGGGCGGATCGAGGAGCTCTCCGGGGCGCCGGTGTCGGCGATCGGTGTCGGGCCCGGGCGCGAGGAGACGGTCCTGCGCGACGTGCCCCGCGCTTAGGCTCGTCCTCGTCGCCCTGCCCTGCCGTTCCCGGCGCTTTCGTCGTCGCGGCGACGAGGAGACGGCCCGGCAGCGCTCCTTCGTCGCCCTGCCCTGCCGTTCCCGTCGCCTAGACTCGATCGGGTGGGCGCCTGCGAACACCTCCTCGTCATCGGCACCGAGGGCCTCGCCTCGGATCCGGAGCCCGATGCCGTCGCGCGGGACGGCGAGACGCTGATCTGTCCGGACTGCACGGCCGCCGGCCACACGGCCTGGGCGCACCTGCGCAAGTGCCTCGAGTGCGGGCACGTCGCGTGCTGCGACTCGAGCCCGTACCGGCACGCCTCGAAGCACCACGAGGACACCGGGCACGCCGTCATGCGCTCCCACGAGCCGAACGAGACGTGGCGCTGGTGCTACGTCGACCGCCGGCTGGCGCCCTGAGTCAGGTGACCGCGGCGAGCGCGGTGTCGGGATCGTCGCTGAACACGGCGTCGACGCCGAGCGCGACGAACTGCTCGTACTCGCCGAACGCGTCGCCGTACGTGTCGGGCGGCGCGGTCACACCGTCTCCGGCTGGCCCGCCGCGGCGGCGCTGCAGCGGCAGGAACCCGTTCTCGTTGCGGAACGTGTAGGGCATGACGCGCAGGTTCGCCGCGTGCGCGTCGTCGATGAGCCGCGTCGGGGTCTCGCCGGCGTCGTCGGGTCCCAGCGGGACGATCCACTCCTTGGTCGGGCCGAGCCAGGTCGCATACGTGGCCACCTCGCGCAGGCCCTGCGGGGTCATCAGCGCATCGGAGGTCCGCGGGTCGTTCGCGGCGACGAGGTCCGCGGGCCGGGTCCCGGCCGCGTCGAGCAGCTGCAGCAGCGGGCAGCCGACCTGGCGCTCGAGCGCGCGCAGGTTCGCCGTCTCGAACGACTGGATGATCACCCCGGAGTCCGGGCCGTCCTTCCCGCGGCGACGCAGCGTGTCGACGAGGGCCGGCTCCACGGGCAGGCCGAGGCTCGCGAAGTACGTCGAGTGCTTGATCTCGGGCAGCACGCCCACCGGTCGGCGCAGTTCGGCGGTGAGGCGGTCGAGCAGGTCGAGCACCTCGTCGAACGTCACCACGCCGTAGCGGCCGTCGTAGAGCGTGTTGTGGGGGCGGATCTCGGGGATGCGCTCCTCCGCCCGCAGCGTGCGGAGCTCGGCGAGCGTGAAGTCGGTGGTGAACCAGCCGGTCACCTGCGTCCCGTCGATCACCTTCGTGGTGCGGCGCGCGGCGAACTCCGGCCGGGCCGCGACGTTCGTGGTGCCGCCGATCTCCGGCTCGTGGCGAGCGACGAGCGCGCCGTCGCGGGTGGGCACGAGGTCGACGTCGACGGCGTCGGCACCCATGCGGATCGCGAGCTCGTAAGCGGCGAGCGTGTGCTCCGGCCGGTGGCCCGACGCTCCGCGGTGGCCCACGACCATGATGCGGTCGGGGCCGCTCGGGGCGGTGCCGGGGCCACCGGGCGTCGTGCTCGGCTGCGGGCCGGGGGGCGCGGTCGGCGCGGTCGGCGTGGTCGGCGCGGCGGTTGCCCCGACCGGCGTGTCGGCGCAGCCGGCGGCGAGCGCTCCGGCGGCGACGAGACCGCCCCACAGCGCGGAGCGACGGGTGAACGAGAACGGCCCCGACGTCGTCATCGCGCGCAATATCCCGGCTCCCGCGCCGACCCGCCACTCGCCCCGCCCGACGCGCCGGTGAACTCGCGGGGTCGCCGTGTGTTCCAGCGATGCGGCATCGCTGGCGTCTGACACCAGGATCGCCACATTCTCGCCGGCGCAACACGCCGCCCCCTCGCGCGGCACACGGGCCCCGTAGCGTGTCGGGCGTGCGCGTCCTGGTCGTCGGGTCCGGAGCCCGTGAACACGCCCTCCTGCACGCCCTCGCCGGCGACCCCCAGGTGACCGCGCTGGCCGCGGCCCCCGGCAACGCCGGCACGGCGGGGCTGGCCGAGCACCCCGGCCTCGCCGACCCGACCGACCCCGAGCAGGTCGTCGCCCTCGCTCGCCGCTGGCGCGCCGATCTCGTCGTCGTCGGCCCCGAGGCGCCGCTCGTCGCGGGGGTCGGCGACGCGCTGCGTGCCGCCGGCGTGCCCTGCTTCGGACCGAGTGCCGCCGCCGCACGGATCGAGGGCTCGAAGGCGTTCGCGAAGGACGTCATGAACGCCGCCGGCGTGCCCACCGCGCGCAGCGAATCCGTCGACAACCCCGGCGACCTCGACGCCGCCCTCGCCCGTTTCGACGCGCCGTGGGTGGTCAAGGACGACGGGCTCGCCGCCGGCAAGGGCGTCCTGGTCACCGAGGACGTCGAGGCCGCCCGGCGCCACGCCGCGTCCGTGCTCGAGGCCGGGCACCCGGTGCTGCTCGAGTCGTTCCTCGACGGCCCCGAGGCGTCGCTGTTCTGCGTCGTCGACGGCACGACGGTGGTCCCGCTGCTGCCGGCCCAGGACTTCAAGCGCCTCGGCGACGACGACGCCGGCCCCAACACCGGCGGGATGGGCGCCTACGCGCCGCTGCCGTGGGCCTCCGAGGGACTGGCCGACGAGGTCGTCGATCGGATCGTCACCCCGGTCGTCACCGAGCTCGACGCCCGCGGCACCCCGTTCTCGGGACTGCTCTACGCCGGGCTCGCGCTGACGTCGTCGGGGCCCCAGGTGATCGAGTTCAACTGCCGTTTCGGCGACCCCGAGACCCAGGTCGTCCTCGCCCTGCTCCGCAGCTCGGCGGCCTCGCTGCTCGCGGCGGCCGCGCACGGGCGCCTCGCCGACGAGCCCGCTCCGACCTGGTCCGACGGCGCCGCCGTCACCGTCGTCGTCGCCGCCGAGGGCTATCCGGGCGCGGTGCGGACGGGCGACGTCCTCCGTGGCGCCGACGGCCCGGGCGTGCTGCACGCGGGCACCCGGCGCCGTGACGACGGGGCCGTGGTGTCGAGCGGTGGGCGCGTCCTGTCCGTCGTCGGCACGGGCGCCGACCTCGAGGCCGCACGCTCCGACGCCTACGAGCGTCTCGCCACCGTGCACCTGCCCGGCGGCCACCACCGCACCGACGTCGCCCGCGACGCCGCCGCCGGGCGGGTCGCGATGCCGGTGCGCGCCTGATTCTCCGAAAGCGCACCACCGGCGCCCGGCGTCGACCTACTCTCCGCCGCATGCCCGACCTCGTCCTCGACCCGGCGGCCCTCGAGCAGGCGCGCGCGGGCGTGGCGGCGCAGGCGCGGCGGGTGCCGGCGATGGTCGACCGGGTGTCGGTGCCCCGCGTCGGCCTCGGGGATCTCGCGACGGCCGGGGCGATGGTCGGCGCGCTGGACGAGGTGGTGCGGGCGCTCGACGCCGAGCTCGGGGCGGCGGGGTCGCGTCTCGACGGCGTCGACCGCGCGATCGACGCGGCGCTCACCGCGATGCAGGTGGCCGACGGCGACGCGGCGTCGTCGCTGGCCGCGGCGTGACGACGTGCCGTTCGACGCCGTCGGCGAGCTCGCCGCGCAGCCGGGCGGGCAGGAGCTGAGCGCGCTGGTCGCCCGCGCACAGCGCGTCGATCCGGAAGCCCTGCACGGCGTGGGTCGCGGACTGGCGGCCATGGCCGAGGGCGTCGACGGGTCGCTGCGGTCCCTCGGCCGTCACGGCGACGACGTCCGGCTCGCCTGGCAGGGGCGCGGCGCGGACGCGCTGACCGGCTATCTCGACGACGTCGGACGCGCCGGCGGCCCCACGCTCGACGCGACCGGCCGCATCCGGGCCCGGGTCGACGGCGCCGGCCAGGAGCTCGCGGCCATGCGACGGGAGGTCGACGTCCAGGTCTCCCGCGCGCTCGACGCCGCCCGCCGGGCCCGGGCCGCGGCGCTCGCCGATCCCGCTCGCGCCCCGCTCGCCGACCAGCTCGCCGCGCAGGCCATGGCCGAGCCGACCGCCGCCGCGCGCGCCGCCGTCGCCCGCGCCGAGACGATGCTCGGCGACGCTGCGGCCGCCCTGCGCGAGCTCGCCGGCGACCTCACGGCCTTCTCCCGGCTGCCGACCCCGGACACCCGCACCCTGTCCGGCGTCGCGCCGGGCGCCACCGTCCCCGCGTTCAGCGACCCGAGCGGCGGCGATGCCCAGGGGATCGACATCGCGGCAGGGAGTGACGAGTCGGCCGACTTCACGGACACCTCGTCGCTGGATTCCTCGGGGAGTTCGTCCTCGGGCGACGGGTGCAGCGACGACTCCGGGTTCGATGCTGAGAGTGCTTCGCTTTCCGAAGCGTCCGACGGGGACGACTCGTTCACGGGCACCTCGGCCGACCTCGACGGCGCCGGTGACGTGGAATCGGACGATGCTTCGGGTTCCGAAGCGTCCGGGGAGGGCGCCTCGTCTGCCGGCGATGGTTCGTTCACGGGCACCTCGGCCGACCTCGACGGCGCCGATGGCGCCGGGTCGGGCGACGCCGGTGCGGACGATGTTTCGGGTTCCGAAGCGTCCGGGGAGGGCGCCGGGTCGGGCGACGCCGGTGCGGACGATGTTTCGGGTTCCGAAGCGTCCGGGGAGGGCGCCTCGTCCACCGGCACGTCGGCTGACCTGGACGACAACGACGCCGACAACGACGCCGACGCCGACTCCGACGACGCTGCGGTTTCCGACGCGTCCGACGCGGGTGACCCCGCGGGCGATGCCGGCTCCTCCGATGACGACCCGTCCGACGCCGCCCGCGACTCCGAGGACCGCGACTCCGAGGACCGCGACTCCGAGGACCGCGACTCCGAGGACCGCGACTCCGAGGACCGCGACTCCGAGGACCGCGACTCCCAGGACCGCGACTCCCAGGACCGCGACTCCAGCGGCCGCGCCGCGGAGAGCGGAGCCGTGACGAGCGCGTCGACCGGCTCCGGCGAGACGACGGACCCGAGCGCCGGGGGCGCTGACGGTGCGACGCCGGAGGGCGGGCCGAAGGGCGAGGTCGGGGACTGGATCCGCGAGGCGATGGCGATCCTGCGGGCCGAGGGCGTGCCGGTGGACAAGATGGACCCGGACGACATCGCGACGATCATCGACCACGAGTCCGGCGGAGACCCCGAGGCGATCAACAATTGGGACTCGAACGCCGACAAGGGCACGCCCTCGCAGGGCCTCATGCAGACCATCGGGCCGACGTTCGACTCCTACAAGCTCGACGGCCACGGGGAGATCACCGAGCCGGTCGACAACATCATCGCCGGCGTCCGGTACGCGATCGCCCGGTACGGATCGGTGTCGGAGGTGCCCGGGGTCGAGGCCGTGGCGCGCGGCGACTCCTACGTCGGCTACTGACGCGAGTTCTCCCGAACGGCACCCGCGCCCGGGCCGGCGCCCCTACCGTCGACGCATGGCCGGCCTCGCCTACGACACCGGCGCGCTCGAGGAGGCGCGCACGGCGGTCGCGGGCGAGTCCGTCCGGATGTCGGGGCTCGCGGACCGGCTCGGGGCCGCGCCACCGTCGTTCGGCGGGCTGGCGGCGTCGGCGGCGCTCGCGGACGCGGTCACGGCGCTGACGCGCTCGCTGACCGCCGATCTCGATGCCGCCGGAGACCGTCTGGGCGAGGCCGACCGAGCACTCGACGCGACGATGCGCCACATACAGGAGACCGAACGCGCGGTCACCGACTCCCTCACGCCGACGGGGAACTGAACGATGCCGGGCGACGTCGAGGGCCAGCTCGCAGCCGAGCCCGCCGCGGCCGAGTTGGCGGGCATCGCGGCTCGGCTGCGCACGGTAGACCTGGGGGCGCTCCGGGCGACGGCTGCCCAGATGGCGTCGATCGGCGACGGCGTCGAGGCGTCGGTGCGGACGCTCGATCGCGGGGCGGCGGCGGTCGAGGGGCGCTGGGAGGGCGAGGGGGCGGCGGCGTTCGGTGCGTGGGTCGACGCGTTCGGCACGGCCGGCGAGCGCGACCGGTCGGCGATCACGGACGCCGGCACGACCCTCGAGCAGATCGGGGCGACGCTCGAGAGGGTGCAGCGGGAGGTCGATCAGCAGGTGTCGCAGGCGCTCGCCCTGGCCGGCGCGGCGCGAAACCGGGCGGCCGCCACGCCGGACGCGCCGCCGGATCTCGGAGACCGCATGGCCGGCGAGGCGCTGCGGGGGCCGACCGAGGCGGCCCGTGTCGCGGTGGCGCGGGCGGAGACCGAGCTGGCGGGCGCCGCGAGCCGCCTGCGCGGGATCGCCGACGGCCTCACCGCGTTCACGACGCTCGCCGGGCCCGACGCCGCGACCATGGCCCCGCCGCCCGGGTTCCCGCTGACCTGGCGTCCGGTCGAGACGCCGGCGGCCACGGGCGGGGCCGGCGACGGCTCGGGCAGCGGCGGCGGGGCCAGCCGGACGCCGTCGGCAGGCAGTGGGGGCGGACTCGGCGGTCGGGACGGTGATGGGGGCGGTGATGGGGGCGGTGATGGGGGCGGTGATGGGGGCGGTGATGGGGGCGGCGGTGGCACGAGCGGGCCCCCGCTCCCGGGCGGCTCCGGCACCGTCCCGCCCGGCGAGGTCCGCGACTGGATCCGTCAGGCGATGGCGATCCTGCAGGCCAACGGGGTCCCGCCGGAGAAGATGGATCCGGCCGCCATCGCGACGATCATCGAGCGCGAGTCCGGCGGCGACCCGAACGCGGTGAACAACGAGGACTCCAACGCCGCCAAGGGCACCCCGTCGCAGGGACTGATGCAGACCATCGGTCCGACGTTCGACGCGCACAAGCTGCCCGGTCACGGCGACATCCGGAACCCGATCGACAACATCATCGCCGGCGTCCGGTACGCGATCGAGCGCTACGGCTCGGTGTCCCAGGTGCCGGGCGTGGTGGCGGAGGCGAAGGGCGAGCCGTACGTCGGATATTGAGGTCGTGTCAGGGTGGCGAGGTGACGACTCTGGCGCGCCTCGGCCCGGCGGTGCGGGCGACGGTTCCCCCGTTCCACGTGATGGACGTCTGGGCGGCCGCGGGGGAGCGCGCGCGGACGCACGGCGACCTCGTCAACCTCTCCGCGGGCCAGCCCTCGACGCCGGCCCCCGTCGACGTCCGGGCTGCGGCCGCGCGGGCCCTCGACGAGCAGATCCTCGGGTACTCCAGCTCGCTCGGCACCGTCGAGCTCCGTGACGCGATCGCGGCGCACCATCGCGCCCGGTACGACGACGACACGGCGGCCCGGGAGGAGGTCGTCGTCACCACCGGCGGGTCGGGCGGTTTCCTGCTCGCCTTCCTCGCGGCGTTCGACGCCGGCGACACCGTCGTGCTCGCCCGCCCCGGCTACCCGTGCTACCGCAACATCCTCACCGCGCTCGGCTGCGAGGTCGTCGAGCTGCCCTGCGGCGAGGAGACCCGGTTCCAGCCGACCGTGGCGATGCTGGAGGAGCTGGAGAGCCTCCCGAAGGGGCTCGTGGTCGCGAGCCCGGCCAACCCGACCGGCAGCGTCATCGAGCCCGACGAGCTCGCCGCGCTCGCCCGGTGGTGCGAGGAGCACGGGGTCCAACTGGTCAGCGACGAGATCTACCACGGCATCGAGTACGGGTCCGGGGAATCGGCTCCGCCGACCGCGAGCGCCTGGAGCACCTCGCGCGAGGCGATCGTCGTGACCTCGTTCTCGAAGTACTGGTCGATGACCGGCTGGCGGCTGGGCTGGCTGCTCGTGCCGGAGCGGCTGCGGCGGGCGGTCGACGTGATCGCGGGCAACTTCACCGTCTGCCCGCCCGTACCCGCGCAGTACGCGGCGCTGGGCGCGTTCACCCCGGCGTCGCTCGCGGAGGCCGACGGGCACGTCGAGCGCTACGCCCACAACCGCCGCCTGCTGCTGGAGGGCCTGCCCGAGCTGGGCGTGACCCGGCTGGCGCCCGCCGACGGCGCGTTCTACGTCTACGCCGACGTCGCCCACCTCACCGACGACACCCTCGCGTTCGGGCAACGGATGCTCGCCGAGACCGGCGTCGCCGTGGCCCCGGGCATCGACTTCGACCCGATCGACGGCCACTCCTGGATCCGCCTGTCGTTCGCCGGCGCGACCGCGGACGTGCGCGAGGCGATCGACCGACTCGGTCGCTGGCTCCCGACGCTCTAGGGACTTACTCTCCGTGGTCATGCAACCGGACCACGAGGCGCGGCTGGAGGCCTGGGAGCGGCGCACCGACTACCCGCTGACGGGGCTCGCGGTGCTGTACCTCGTCGTCTACGCCGTCCAGGTGCTCGCGACCCGTCCGGGTCAGGCGTGGTGGTGGTGGCTCGACGCGGCGCTCTGGGTGGCGTGGGCGCTGTTCGTCGTCGACTACGTCGTCCGGATCGTGCTCGCGCGACGCAAGGGGCGGTTCATCGTCCGTCACCCGCTCGACCTGCTCGTCGTCGCGGCGCCCTTCTTCCGGTTCCTGCGGCTGCTGCGTCTCGTCGCCGCCGTCTCGGTCCTGGGGCGGGTGCTGCGCGACGACTTCCGCGGCCGGGTCGGCAGCTACCTGCTCGTCTCGGTCTCCCTGCTCAGCTTCATCGCGGCGCTCGGGGTGTTCGAGGCGGAGCGCGACGCCCCGGAGGCGTCGATCCTGACGTTCGGCGACGCGCTGTGGTGGGTGCTGACGACGATCACGACGGTCGGCTACGGCGACCTCTCCCCGGTGACGACCGAGGGTCGGCTCGTCGCGGCGGGTCTGATGCTCGCGGGGATCGCGGTCCTGGGCACCGTGACCGCCGCGATCGCCACGTGGTTCCTCGAACAGGTCGGGGCGCGCGACGCGTCGGAGGCCGTGGCGGCGCCGCCCCGCGCCGATCCGGCGGACCTGCGGCACGCGGAGCTCCTCGCCGAGCTGCGCGACCTGCGCCGGCGCCTCGACGTCCTCGAGTCCGCGCCCGACCGGCCCACGGAGTCCGCGCCCGACCGGCCCACGGAGTCCGCGCCGGGCTGACGTCACCGGCGTGTCGCGCAAGCGAGCATGTGGCGATCCTGGCGTCAGATGCCAGGGATGCCGCATCGCTGGAACACGCCGACCCCGGGAGGCGCTAGGCCGGGAGAGGCACCGACGCGGCGCGGTCGAGCACGGCGGCGATGTCGGCGTCGTCGACGTCACGGTGGGTGACGAAGCGCACGCCGGGACCGAAGGGGACCGCGCGCACGCCGACCTCGAGCAGCGACGCCAGCAGGGGGGCCGGCGAGGTCGTCGGTACGAGGACGATGTTCGTGTCCGACGCGATCACCGGCCAGCCGAGCGCCTGCAGGCCTACGGCGAGCCGGGCGGCGCGGGCGTGGTCGGCGGCGAGGTCGCCGGCCTGGTCGAGCGCCACGAGGCCCGCCGCGCCGATCACGCCGCCCTGGCGCACGCCACCGCCGAGCATCTTGCGCAGCCGCCAGGCCCCGTCGACGAACGCCGCGGAGCCGGCGACCACCGAGCCCATCGGCGCGCCCAGGCCCTTGGACAGGCACACGCTCACGGTGTCGACGCCCGCGGTGAGCGAGGCGACGGGCACGTCGAGCGCCGCCGCGGCGTGCCAGATCCGGGCGCCGTCGAGGTGCACCGCCAGCCCGGCCTCGCGGGCCCCCGCCACCAGCGCACGGTGCTCGTCGACGGGCGTCACCGCCCCGCCGGCGCCGTTGTGCGTGTTCTCCAGGCACAGCAGGGAGGTGCGCAGCCCGAAGTACGGCCCGGCCGTGCCCGCCGCCGCGGTGACCGCCGACGGCGTCGGGCGTCCCGGGCCGCCGGAGTGCTCCAGCGGCGCCGGGAGACCCCCCGCGAGCCACGCCGACGTGCCGAGCTCCGCCTCGAGCACGTGCGCGCCTACGGGCGCGAGGAACCTGTCACCGCGTGTCAGGTGGTGCATCAGGGCGATCGTGTTCGCCATGCAGCCGGTCGGCGTCCAGAGCGCGGCCTCGACGCCGAGTAGGTCGGCGACGCGGTCCTGCAGCTTCGCGAGGGTGGGGTCGCCGTCGAGGACGTCGTCACCGACGTCGGCGGTCGCCATCGCCTCCCGCATCGCGGGCGACGGCTTCGTGACGGTGTCCGAGCGCAGGTCGATGGACTCGCTCACCGCGGCAGCTTCACCACCGAGACGAAGAAGTCGTCGATCTGGCGGATGACCTCGATGAACCGCTCGAAGTCGACCGGCTTGGCGACGTAGGCGTTGGCGTGCAGGTTGTAGCTGCGCAGGATGTCCTCCTCGGCCTGCGAGGTGGTCAGCACGACGACCGGGATGCTGCGCAGGGCCTCGTCCTTCTTGACCTCCTCCAGCACCTCGCGCCCGTCTTTCCGCGGCAGGTTGAGGTCGAGCAGGATCAGGCCGGGGCGCGGGGAGCCCGCGTACTCGCCCTCGCCGCGCAGGAACGCCAGCGCCTCGACGCCGTCGGAGACGACGTGCAGCTGGTTGCGCAGCTTGTGGTGCTCGAACGCCTCCTGCGTCATGAGGACGTCGCCCGCGTCGTCCTCGACGAGCAGGACGTGGATCTCGGTCATCGGATCGGTCACGGCACGACCTCCGTGTCGATGTCGGTGCTGGTCGGGGACAGGACGGGCAGGGCGACGACGAACGTGGTCCCCGGGCCCTCCGAGGGCTCGAGCCATATGGCGCCCTCGTGGTGCTCGACGATCTTGCGGCACATCGCCAGCCCGATCCCGGTGCCGGGGTAGGCGTCCTTGGCGTGCAGTCGCTGGAAGATGACGAAGATTCGTTCTGCGTACTCGGCGTCGATCCCGATGCCGTTGTCGCGGAAGCGGATCAGCCAGCGCTCGGGGTCGTCGGGATCGCGCTCGGCGTCGACCCGCAGCACCGGTGGGTCGTCACTGCGGAACTTCAGCGAGTTCCCCAGGAGGTTCTGGAACACGGTCGTGAGCAGCGCGGGCTCGCCGAGGACGGTCGGCAGGTCGCCGCGTTCGACCCGGCCGTCGGCGTCCTCCAGCGCGCGCCCCACGTTCTCGCCGGCGTGGTCGACGAGCTCGCCGAGATCCACCGGCCGCATCGGCTCGCCCTGGCGCCCGACGCGGGAGAACGCGAGCAGGTCGTTGATCAGCACCTGCATGCGTTTCGCGCCGTCGGTGGCGAACTCGATGTACTGGTCGGCGCGCTCGTCGAGCTGACCCTGGTACCGGCGCTGGAGAAGCTGACAGAAACTGGCGACTTTGCGCAGCGGTTCCTGCAGGTCGTGTGAGGCGACGTAGGCGAACTGCTCCAGGTCGGAGTTCGAGCGCGCCAGCTCCCGGCTGCGGGAGTCGAGCTCCTGGCGCGCCTTCTCGGTGTCGGCGAGCTCGCGGACGATGAGCACGCGCATCGCCTCCACGTCCTCGCCGAGCTCGGTGATCTCGCGCGGGCCTGCGGCGTTCACCGAGTGGTCGAGGTCGCCGCTGACCACCTCGCGGACCTCCCGGGCGAGCCGGTGGGTCGGCACGACGACCACGCGGCGCAGCCACAGCAGCAGGCCGGCGATGCCGAGCCCGAGGCCGGTGAGGGTCACGACGCCGACCGTGGTGAGCAGGGCCGCGGCGCCCTCGAGGTTGTCGCGGGCGTCGTCCCGCTCGGCCAGCAGGCGGGTCCGCTGGGCCTCGAGCGCTGCCCGGACCTCGTCGAAGGCGGCCTTGCCGACCTCCGGCGAGGGGGTGGGCCTCCCCGCGGCGACGGCGGCGAGCACCGGGTCGGCGTACTCGGCCCGCCAGCGAGTGGTCGCGCTCTCGATGTTCGCCGTGTCCTCGAGCAGGTCGGTCTGCGCCGCCCCGAGCCTGCGGAGCTCGTCGATCAGCCGCGCCTCGTCCGCCCGGCCGCGCTCGTAGGGCGCGAGGAACTCGGGGTTCGGCGCCAGGGCGTAGCCGCGGACGCCGGTCTCCTGGTCCACCGTCGCGGCGTCGAGCTGCTGAGCGGCCAGCAGCGCGGGGTCGAGCCGGTCGACCAGCTCGACGCGCCGGTCGCTCAGGACCGACAGGGTGGTGACGCCGATGACACTCGCGATCACCAGCAGCACCGCCACGATCGCGCCGGTGACCGCGAGGATGCGGCCCAGCGACCAGCGGCTCAGTCCCCGCTTGTCGCTCCGGCGGGGACCCGGGAGCAGGGGTCGGCCCCGGCGGGAGGGCGCCGTCTCGGGAGCCGGTGCCTCGGTCGCCGTCGGAGCCGTCACCGGTCGGACACCAGCAGCACCGCCGCGACGTCGTCGGTCCGCGCCGTCGACAGGGTCCGCACGCGCTCCATCACGGCGTCCAGCATCGCCGCCGGGTCGTCGCGCCACGGCGCCGGCCCCGCCGTGACCTCCCGCAGCAGCGCCTGCAGGCCGTCGGTCCACAGCACCTCGCCGGTCTCCTGACGGCCCTCGATGAGCCCGTCGGTGTAGAGCAGCAGCGCCCACTTGGGCGGGAGCTCGACCTCCAGCGGCGGCCAGGTGCGGCCGGCGCCGATCCCGAGCGGCACGCCGAGGCGCTCGGTGGACAGCAGGTGGGTGTCGTCGCCCTCGCCGACGAGCGCGGGGGGCGGGTGGCCGGCGAGCCGCAGCGTCAGGCGTTCGCGCGCCTCGTCGACGGTCGCGGTGGCCAGCGTGGTGAACAGCGTCGGGTGGTTGCGCTCGCTGACGAGCAGCTCGTGCATCGTGGGCAGCACCCGGTCGGGGTCGATGCCCGAGAGCACGAGGGTGCGCCACGCGATGCGCAGGCTCACCCCGAGCGCGGCCTCGTCCGGCCCGTGCCCGCAGACGTCGCCGATCACCGCGTGCAGGCGGCCGTCGGAGCCCTCGACGACGTCGTAGAAGTCGCCGCCGAGCAGTGTCTGCTCGGTACCGGGCTCGTAGCGGGCGAGGATGTGCACGGCCGGGTCGTCGAGCAGCGGCGTGGGGAGCAGGCCGCGCTCGAGGCGGGCGTTCTCGTCGGCGCGCAGCTGGGCGTCGCGCAGGGCCCGGCGCACCGAGTCGCTGCGCCGGCGCTCGACGGCGTAGCGCACGGCGCGCGCGAGCGTCGGGCCGTCGACGGCGTCCTTGACCAGGTAGTCCTGCGCGCCGACACCCATCGCGTCGGCCCCGAGCGCCTCGTCGCGGCGGCCGGTGAGCACGAGCACCGCCGGGCCGTCGACGTGCAGCAGGCGGCGCAGGCCCTCGAAGCCGTGAGCGTCGGGGAGGGCGAGGTCGAGCAGGACGCAGTCGAGGGTCTCCTCGAGGAGGGTCTCGGCCTCGGCCAGCGAGGTGGCACGCGCGAGGTCCACGGAGAGGTCGGCGT
Organism: Actinomycetospora sp. 2LY8.5; assembly: GCF_057180585.1. Lineage (NCBI taxonomy): Bacteria > Bacillati > Actinomycetota > Actinomycetes > Pseudonocardiales > Pseudonocardiaceae > Actinomycetospora > Actinomycetospora sp. 2LY8.5. The sequence goes on along the minus strand of NZ_JBXUHE010000017.1, from coordinate 53,165 downwards.
CGGCGAAGTGCTCGGTGACGAGGACGGCGTCGGCGTCGTCGTCCTCGACGAGCAGCACCCGCAGGGGGCCCGACGCGTCCGAGTCCACCGGTTCCACCGGCTCCATCCCATCCCCCCTCCCTGCCCCTGGCCCGCTCCGGCCCTGCTCACGGGTGCCTCGACCGTAGTAGGCCCGGATGCCCGGACCGGGTGCGGTCACCGTCGTGTGCGCCGACCGGCCCGTAGGCTCGGCCGAGTGAGTGCTCCGACGGTCCCGAATGTGCTCGCCGCCCGGTACGCCTCCCCGGAGCTGACCGGGCTGTGGTCGCCCGAGCGCAAGATCGTTCTCGAGCGCGAGCTGTGGATCGCGGTGCTCACCGCCCAGCGCGAGCTCGGAGTGGACGTCCCGGACGGTGTGCTCGAGGACTACCGCGCCGTGGTGGACCGCGTCGACCTCACGTCGATCGCGGCCCGCGAGCGGGTGACCCGCCACGACGTCAAGGCGCGCATCGAGGAGTTCGACGAGCTCGCCGGGCACCAGCACGCCCACAAGGGCATGACCAGCCGCGACCTCACCGAGAACGTCGAACAGCTGCAGGTCCGCGACTCCCTGCGCCTCGTCGCCGACAAGACGGTCGCGGTGCTCGCCCGGCTCGCCCGCCGCGCGGGCGAGCACGCCGAGCTCGTCATGGCCGGGCGCAGCCACAACGTCGCCGCCCAGGCCACGACCCTGGGCAAGCGCTTCGCGAGCGCCGCCGACGAGACCCTCGTCGCCCACCGGCGCGTGACCGAGCTGATCGAGCGCTACCCGCTGCGCGGTATCAAGGGCCCGGTCGGCACGGCGCAGGACATGCTCGGGCTGCTCGGCGGTGACGCCGACAAGCTCGCGGAGCTCGAACGCCGCGTCGCCGCGCACCTCGGGTTCACCGAGGTCCTCACCAGCGTCGGCCAGGTGTACCCGCGCTCGCTCGACCAGGACGTGCTCACCGCGCTGGTCCAGCTCGCGGCCGGTCCCTCCTCGCTGGCGACCACGATCCGGCTCATGGCCGGCCAGGAGCTGGTCACCGAGGGCTTCCGGCCCGGCCAGGTCGGCTCCTCGGCGATGCCGCACAAGATGAACACCCGCTCCTGCGAGCGCGTCAACGGGCTCGCGGTGGTGCTGCGCGGCAACGCGGCCATGGTCGGCGAGCTCGCGGGCGGGCAGTGGAACGAGGGGGACGTCTCCGACTCGGTCGTGCGCCGCGTCGCCCTGCCCGACGCGTTCTTCGCGATCGACGGGTTGCTGGAGACGATCCTCACCGTGCTCGACGAGTTCGGCGCCTACCCGGCGGTGATCGCCCGCGAGCTCGACCGCTACCTGCCGTTCCTCGCCACCACCGCGGTGCTCATGGCCGCCGTGCGTGCCGGGGTCGGCCGCGAGACCGGGCACGAGATCATCTCCGAGCACGCCCGCGCGGTCGCCCTGGACATGCGGGAGAAGGGCACCGAGGGCAACGACCTGCTCACCCGTCTCGGCGCCGACGCCCGGCTCGGGCTCTCGTCGGCCGACCTCCACGCCGCCGTGGGCGACCCGCGGGCCTTCGTCGGCGCCGCGGAGGCGCAGATCGCCGAGGTCGCCCGCCGGGTCGACGCGGTCGTCGCCGAGCGTCCCGACGCGGCCGTCTACACGCCGGCGCCGATCCTGTAGCGAGGATCGAGCTCCCCTCGCGGCGTGCTCTGCTCTCCGTCTCCCGTAACCTGCCCGTCCGTGGTCTCGATCAGCTCGTACCGGCACCTGGCCTCCGGCAAGGTGCGGGACCTCTACGAGGTCGACGACGAGACCCTGCTGCTCGTCGCGTCGGACCGGATCTCGGCGTTCGACCACGTCCTGAGCACGCCGATCCCGGACAAGGGCCGCGTCCTGACGGCGATGAGCGTGTTCTGGTTCGAGCTGCTCAGCCAGGAGGAGCCGGGCTCGGCCGACGTCGCCGCGCCGCCGGTGGCGAACCACCTGATCGCCGCGCGCGACGAGCGCATTCCCGAGGAGGTCCGCGGGCGCGCGCTGCTCGTGCGCCGCCTCGAGATGATCCCGGTGGAGTGCGTCGCCCGGGGCTACCTCGCGGGCTCGGGCACCACCGACTACCGCCGCGACGGCGCGATCTGCGGCGTCCCGCTCCCGGACGGCCTGACCGAGGCGAGCATGCTCCCCTCGCCGATCTTCACGCCCGCGACGAAGGCCGCCGTCGGCGAGCACGACGAGAACGTGAGCTTCGAGGTCGTCGCCGAGTCCGTGGGCCGCGAGCTGGCCGGCGCGCTGCGCGACCAGACCCTGGCGATCTACGCCCGCGGCTCGGCCTATGCGGCGTCGCGAGGCCTGATCCTCGCCGACACCAAGTTCGAGTTCGGGCTCTCACCGGCGGGCGCATTGGTGCTCGGCGACGAGGTGCTCACCCCGGACTCGTCGCGGTTCTGGCCCGCCGAGGGCTACGCGCCCGGCTCGGTGCCGCCGAGCTTCGACAAGCAGTACGTCCGCGAGTGGCTCATGTCGCCCGCCTCCGGATGGGACCGCCACTCGGGCGAGGCTCCTCCACCCCTGCCGGACGACGTGATCACGGCCACGCGCGAGCGCTACATCGAGGCCTACACACGCCTCACCGGCCGGGAGTGGCCCCCCGCCGTCTGAGCGGTGCGCTCGGGCGAGGCCCGTCGCCGACCCGAGCCGCCCCGTTCATCCCCCCGTCGCTCGGACGGCATCTCCGGCTGGCCTCATGGGGGACGTGAACCAGCGTCCCGCCTCCGGCGCGGCAGCTCCCGCTTCGCTTCGTGCCGCCCGCCCTCGCGCCCGCGTGCTCGTCTCCGTGTCCGGCCTGGGCCCGGGCGCGCCGCTCGACGCGGCCGTCGCACTCGCGGACGCCCTCGACGCCCGTCGCGTGCCCGCGACCTGGCTGGTCGGGCCACGCCCGCACCCCGAGGTCGCCACCTGGGCCACCGCCCGCCGCCGCGTCGGCGAGGCGGTCCTGCTGCACGGGACGCGGCCTGACGTGGGAGGCGGCACGAAGCGGTCAGGGGAGCGCGCCGAGAGGGCAGCTGCCGCCCCGGCGGCGCGTCACCGTCGGCCCTACCGGCGCCTGCCCGCGCACGAGGCCGGCCTGCGTCTCACCGCCGCCCTGCGCTCCCGGGACGCCCTCGGTCTCGCGGTCGACGGGTTCGCCGCGCCGGGCTGGGCGGTCTCGGCCGGCATGCGCACGGCGCTCGCCGCCGCGGATCTCGGTCTGCTCGTCGACGACGCCGGCGTCCACCGCCTCGGCCCGGACGGCGCCGTCACCAGGTCCTGGCGCGGGCCCGTCGCCGGCATCGCGTCGCGGCGCCCGGCGCGCCGGCGCCTCGAGCCGGACCTCGTGCACCTGGCCCTGCCCGTCGGCGTGTCCCTCGCGACCGCGGAGGCGCTCGTCGACGCCGCCCTCGCCGGCGGAGCCACGCCGCTCGGAGCGGGCGAGCTCGTGCCCCGCCGCGGCCCGCGTCGCCCCCGTGTCGCCGGTGACCCGGAGCACTGGTCGATCACCGCGTAGACCTACGTGAGCACTTTCCGGTGCCATAGCCCGGGAAAGTGCTCACGTGGTGAAGGGCGTCCCGCGCGGGGCGACGCGGACCTCGGTGCCCTGCGGGGCGAGGTTGCGGAACATGCCGTAGTGCAGCTCGGGGTTCGCGAGCACGGCCTCGTGGATCGGCACGGCGAGCCGCGGGGCGACCGCGCGCAGGTAGTCGACGGCCTCGGAGACCTTGAGCCACGGCGCCGCGGTGGGCAGGAGCAGCACGTCGGGGGTGCGTTCGGGCACGGTGAAGGCGTCGCCGGGGTGCAGGACGGTGCCGTCGAGCAGGTAACCGTTGTTCCGGATCCGCGGGATGTCGGGATGGATCACGGCGTGGTCGCGGCCGATCACCTCGATGCTCGCGCCGCCGACGGTGAACGTCTCGCCGGGCTCGCGGACGGTGTGGGCGATGTCGTGCTCGCGGAGCTGTTCGGCGGTCCCGGGGTCGACGATCAGCTCCGCGCCGGGGTTGCGCGCCAGCAGCGCGGGCAGCGTGTCGACGTCGAGGTGGTCGACGTGCTGGTGGGTGATCAGCACGGCGTCGAGGCCCTCGAGCGTCTCGTACCCATGCGAGAAGACGCCGGGATCGAACAGCAGGCGGGCCGAGCCGGTATCGGCGACGACGCACGCGTGGCCGAGGTGTGCGAGTTCCACGCCACCCCGGTACCCCGCGAGCGTCCCGGTAACCTGGACGGCGTGGCACGCGTGATCGTCGATGTCCTGCCGAAGGCCGAGATCCTCGACCCGCAGGGCCAGGCCGTGGCCCGTGCGATGGGTCGCCTGGGGGTCGACGGCGTGGCCGACGTCCGCCAGGGCAAGCACTTCGAGCTCGAGGTCGACGACACCGTCGGCGACGCCGAACTGGAGCGCATCGCCGGCACGTTGCTGGCCAACCCGGTGATCGAGGAGTGGGTCGTGCGGAGGGTGTCGTCGTGAGTTCGGAGACCGAGCATCCAGGGGAGCACGCCGACAGGGGAGCTCGACCATGAGTCGGATCGGGGTCATCACCTTCCCCGGCACCCTCGACGACGTCGACGCCGCCCGCGCCGTGCGCTACGCCGGCGCCGAGGCGGTCCCGCTCTGGCACGACGACGCCGACCTGCGCGGGGTCGACGCGGTGGTCGTGCCCGGCGGGTTCTCCTACGGCGACTACCTGCGCGCGGGCGCGATCGCCGCCCGCTCACCGGTGATGGGCCCGGTCGTGGAGGCCGGGCGCGCGGGGATGCCCGTGCTCGGCATCTGCAACGGGTTCCAGATCCTCTGCGAGGCGGGCCTGCTGCCCGGCGCGCTCGTGCGCAACCACGGCCTGCGGTTCCTCTGCCGCGAGGTCGGGCTGCGCGTCGAGGCCGACACCGCCTGGACCTCGGGGTTCACGGTCGGCCAGGAGATCACCGTGCCGCTGAAGTCGGGCGAGGGCCGCTACGTCGCCGATGCCGCGACGCTGGACGCGCTCGAGGCCGAGGGCCGCGTGGTGTTCCGCTACACCGAGCCCGCGCCCAACGGCGCGCTGCGCGACATCGCGGGCATCAGTTCGGCCGACGGCCGCGTGGTCGGCCTCATGCCGCACCCCGAGCACGCCATCGACGCCCTGACGGGTCCGGGTACCGACGGCCTGGGGCTGTTCACCTCGGTGCTGTCCCAGCTCACGGCAGCAGCGTGACGCGGAGCTCCCAGAGGTCGGCGTAGACGAGGAGCATCCGCCCGCCGAGGTGCAGCACGATGCCGCGCATCTCGTCGGGGCGCTCGACGTGGGTCAGCAGGCGCGAGACGTCCTCGACCGCCTCGCCCACGACCTCGTCGAACGGCTCGTCCAGCGAGACGTCGCGCCCGCCGGGCTCGGACGGCTGGGCCGCGGGGAGCAGCGGCACGATCGTGTCGCCCCTCGCACCGGGCGCGAGCGCGAGCGCGACGACCCCGCCGTCGCCGTCGCCGATCAGGAACTCGAGCATCCCGGCGGACGCGTCGACGTGCGGGCGCACGCTCTCGGGAACGCGGCCCGCGAACTCGAGGTCATGGCGGCGGACCCCGAGGAGTTCGCGGTCGAGGACGAGGTGGAGCCGGGCGAGGGCGTCGCCGGCTCCCGGCGTGCCGGCCGCGTCACCGGAGGCCGATCCGGTCGCCGAGGAGACGGAGGCGGTGGTCATGGCTCCATGATGTATCGAGGGTCCGACACCCCCGGGATTTGAGTGGCACACCCTCGCCGTGTCGCGGCGAAACGTCGGCGGCGTACCACGAACGGCCATCCGATCGAGCGAAGAGCGGTGAGAAATAGGCCATGTGGCGGTGCACACGGTGGGCGTGTGGTCGATGTCGGTCGATGGAGTCGGTGACATCACGGCCCCGGTGTTCACCGACCGCACAACGTGGGCGAGGACACGCTCGCCGCGCGGCGTCGTGTCGCACATCGAGTGACAGCCCTCACACGGCTTCGCTGACCGCCCGTGGCCGGCTCCCCGTACGGCCCCGGTCGCCGCTCGCCGGGGACGCCTACCCTCGTCGGCGTGACCGCTGCCGATCCAGCGCCCGTGCAGTCCTCTCCTCCCGCTCCGTCGTCGGTCCCGCCCGTCGACACGGTCGAGCACGCCGTCGCCACGCCCGACGAGACCCAGCCGCACACGGCGCTCGGCCTGCGCGACGAGGAGTACGCCCGCATCCGGGACATCCTCGGCCGCCGGCCCACCGAGGCCGAGCTGGCCATGTACTCGGTGATGTGGTCGGAGCACTGCTCCTACAAGTCCTCGAAGGTCCACCTGCGCCGCTTCGGCGAGACGACCACCGAGGCCATGCGCGCGCGGCTGCTCGCCGGGATCGGGGAGAACGCGGGGGTGGTCGACGTCGGTGACGGCTGGGCGGTCACGTTCAAGATCGAGTCGCACAACCACCCGTCGTACGTCGAACCGCACCAGGGGGCGGCCACCGGTGTCGGCGGGATCGTCCGCGACATCATGGCCATGGGCGCCCGCCCGGTGGCGGTGATGGACGGGCTGCGGGTCGGCCCGCTCGACGCCCCGGACACCGCGCGCGTGCTGCCCGGCGTCGTCTCCGGTGTCGGCTTCTACGGCAACTGCCTGGGCCTGCCGAACATCGGTGGCGAGGTCGTGTTCGACCCGAGCTATTCCGGCAACCCGCTGGTCAACGCCCTGTGCGTCGGCGTGCTGCGCCACGAGGACCTGCACCTGGCCTTCGCCTCGGGGGCGGGCAACAAGATCGTGCTCTTCGGCGCGCGCACGGGTCTCGACGGCATCGGCGGGGTCTCGGTGCTCGCCTCGGAGACGTTCGCCGAGACCGAGCCTTCTGAAGGAGGGGCGCGGCGCAAGAAGCTGCCGAGTGTGCAGGTCGGTGACCCGTTCGCCGAGAAGGTGCTCATCGAGTGCTGCCTCGAGCTCTTCGGCGCTGGTCTCGTGGTCGGCATCCAGGACCTCGGCGGCGCGGGGCTGTCGTGTGCGACGAGCGAGCTCGCCAGCGCCGGCGACGGCGGCATGCACGTCGACCTCGACACCGTCCCGCTGCGCGCCGCCGACATGACGGCCGCCGAGATCCTCTCCAGCGAGTCGCAGGAGCGGATGTGCGCGGTGGTCACGCCCGAGAACGTCGACGCGTTCATGGCCGTGTGCCGGCGCTGGGACGTCACCGCCACCGTCATCGGCGAGGTCACCGACGGCGACCGCCTGCGCATCACCCACCACGGCGAGACCGTGGTCGACGTGCCGCCGCGCACGGTCGCCCACGACGGCCCGGTCTACGAGCGCCCCTACGCCCGCCCCGGCTGGCAGGACGCGCTGCAGGCCGACTCGGTCGGCGGTCGGAGGCCCACCTCGCCGAACGAGATCGCGGAGCAGATCCGCGCGCTCGTCGCCTCGCCCGCGCTGGCGCCGCGGACCTGGGTCACCGAGCAGTACGACCGCTACGTGCGCGGCAACACGACGGCGGCGACCCCGGCCGACGCCGGCGTGGTGCGCGTCGACGAGGCCGGCGGGCGCGGCGTCGCGGTGTCGATCGACGCCAACGCGCGCTTCTGCCAGCTCGATCCGCGGACCGGCGCCCAGCTCGCGCTCGCCGAGTCGGTGCGCAACGTGGCGTCGTCGGGCGCGGTGCCGGTGGCGGTCACCGACTGCTTGAACTTCGGGTCCCCCGAGGATCCGGCCGTGATGTGGCAGTTCGCCGAGGCCGTCGCGGGTCTCGCCGACGCCTGCGCGGCCCTGAGCCTGCCGGTGACCGGCGGCAACGTGAGCTTCTACAACCAGACCGGCACCGCGGCGATCCTGCCGACGCCGGTGGTCGGCGTGCTCGGGATCCTCGAGGACGTGGCGCGGGCCGTGCCGCACGGTCTCGGCGAGCCCGGCGACGCGGTGTGGCTGCTCGGCGAGACCCGCGACGAGCTCGACGGCTCGACCTGGGCCGGTGTCGTGCACGACCACCTCGGCGGCCGCCCGCCCGCCGCGGACCTCGTCGCCGAGGCCCGCCTCGCCGCGCTGATGGCGGGGGCGGCGGCCGACGGCCTGCTCTCCGGGTCCCACGACCTCTCCGACGGCGGCCTCGCCCAGGCGCTCGTCGAGGCGGCGCTCGCCACCGGTCGCGGCGCGTCGGTGACCCTGCCGCCGGCGCCGGGCCTCGACCCCGCGACCGTGCTGTTCTCCGAGACGGGCGCGCGGATGCTCGTCACCGTGGCGCCGGGCGACGAGCCGGAGCTCGCCCGCCGGTGCGTGGAGGCGGGCCAGCCGGCCGCGCGACTCGGCGAGGTCGGCGGGGACAGGCTACGCATCGAGGGCGTCGACGACCTCCCGCTCGCGGAGCTCCGCGCCCTCGGCGAGGCGACCCTCCCCGCCGTCCTGGGCTGAGCACGCGCGCCGTGCCCGTTGATCACTCGTTGTTCTCCCAGCCCGCTCTCCCCGCCGAGCGAGCGCGTGGCGTTACGGACATTGAACGTCAGCGACGCCACGCCGCTGACATCTCCACGGCGGCGACGAACGCGCGGCCGTAGCGGCGGTAGCCGCGACCGTTGGGGTGGGCGAGGTCCGGCCCGACCTCCCAGAGCCGCATCCGGTGCGTCGCGGCCTCGAGCGCGACGGGGCGCAGGGCCGGGCGGGCGGCGATCACCTCGCGCGCGACGGCCGCGAGCCGGATCCCGCGCCGCCGCGGCGCCCCGCGCTGCAGGTCCGGGACGTCGGCGACGAGCGCGCCGGCGGGCAGCGCCGCGCAGACGGCGTCGAGGTCGCGGCGGAAGTCCTCGGGCGCGACGCCCTGGGCGGCGTCGTTGGTGCCGATCGCGAGCGCGACGAGGGCCGCCCCGGTCGGCACGGCAGGCAGCTGCGAGGCGAGGACGTCGGCGACGGTCGCCCCGACGACGGCGAGGTTGAGGACGCGCACGCGTACGCCCTCGCGCGCCTCGATCGCGTCGGCGAGCCGACCTACCCACGACCGCTCCGGGTGCACGGCGCCCATGCCCTGGGCGAGCGAGTCGCCGAGCGCCACGAGCAGCACCTCGCCCGGGCTGCGCCGGCGGCGTCGCCAGTACGCGGCGTGGTCGGTCTCCATGGTCGTCGCGAGCTTCAGCCGCCGCGCCTGCACCAGCACCAGGCCGAGCGCGAGGACCAGGACGAGCGGGCGCAGACGGGGCACGTCTCTATCCTGGTCGACCGTGCCCCGCCGAGCCCCGGACCCCGCGCAGGTGCGGGCGGAGCTGCTCGCGGTCGCCCCCTGGGTCCGCGACCCCGAGGCGCACGAGCGCCCGCCCCGCCCCGTGTTGGCCGCGGCCGTCCGGTCGTCCCTGCGCACCCTCGAGCACACCGCTCCCGGGCATTCGGTCGAGGTCCGCGTCCCGCCGTTCGGCGCTGTCCAGTGCGTCGAGGGGCCGCGCCACACCCGGGGGACGCCGCCGAACGTCGTCGAGACCGATCCGGCCACCTGGCTCGGCCTCGCGCTCGGCCTCCTGCGCTGGGAAGAGGCCGCAGAACGGGTATCCGCCTCAGGGCACCGGGCGGCGGAGATCGCGTGGTGGCTCCCGGTGGTGGACGTTCACCAAAGGGGTGAAGACGGCTGAGCCGTCCTGGTTGCGCCCGTACGATGCCCACTACCGACGGACACGTGCCCGACAGGGGGGAGGCCCGGTGCAGCGGCCGAGCTGGGCTCCCGAGGACGTGGACATCGACCGTCCCAGTGCCGCCCGGGTCTACGACTACTACCTGGGCGGAGGCCACAACTTCGCGGTCGACCGGGCCATGGCCGCCCGCGCGATCGCCGACTGGCCCGAGCTCCCGCGCATCATGCAGGCCAACCGCGCCTTCCTGCGCCGCGCCGTGCGCCACCTGGCGGAGCAGGGGATCGACCAGTTCCTGGACATCGGGTCGGGCATCCCGACGGTCGGCAACGTGCACGAGGTCGCCCACGCGACCAACCCCGAGGCCCGGGTGGTCTACGTCGACATCGACCCGGTGGCCGTCGCGCACTCCCGCGCGATCCTCGCCGACGACCCGCGCACCGGCGTCGTCCAGGGCGACTTCACCGAGGTCGGGACCGTCCTCGACGATCCGGTCACCCGATCGCTGATCGACCTCTCCCGCCCGGTCGCGGTGCTGGTGGTCGCGCTGCTGCACTTCGTCGGCGACGAGCGCCGTCCCGGCGAGGTGCTCGCCCGCTACCGCGAGGCGATGCCCCCGGGCAGCCACCTGGTCGTCAGCCACGCCAGCGCCGACGGCGCCCCCGACCGCGCCGACGACCACCAGGCGCTCTACCGGCGCACCGCGACGCCGATGCGGATGCGCACCCGCGACGAGGTCGCGGCGCTCCTCGACGGCTTCGCGCTCGTCGAGCCGGGGCTGGTGTTCCTCCCCGAGTGGCGGCCCGACGACCCGTCCGCCGCCCTCGAGCACCCCGAGCGCTTCACCGGTTATGCGGCCGTGGGGCGTCGTGACTGAGCGGGACGGGACGCGCAGCGGAACTGAGGCGGACCATCGAGAAGGACGTGGCGGCCCGTCCGACCCCGTCGACGCCCTGGCCACGGCGTGGGCCGACGAGGTGGAGGGGACCAGCTACGTCCCGATGGCGGCCGACGAGCTGCAGGCGCACCTGCGCGAGCTCGCCGCGCTGGTGATCGACGCCGTCCTCGTCGATCCGCCCCGGCCCGACGCGGGGGCCGAGGTCGGCCGGCGCCTCGTGTCGGCGCACTTCACGGGGCCGGAGACGCTCGAGCGCACCGTGCTGCTGCTCGCCGAACAGCTCCCCACCCTCCTCGACCCGGCGGTGCTCCCGGCCGTCCACGCGCTGACGGGCACGCTCGCCGGCGGCTACGCGGCCGCCCTGCGCGACCGGACCCTCGACGAGCAGGAGGCGATCCGCCGGGCGGTGCTCGCGGCGCGGCATCACACCGAGCAGGCCCTGCACGCCAGCGAGGCCCGGTTCCGCGCCATGTTCCACGAGGCCGCGATCGGCATCGGCCTGGGTGACATGAACGGCCGGATCCTCGAGGTCAACCCCGCGATGACGCGGATGTTCGGGCACACCGCCGACGAGTTCCGCCGCCTGACCGTCGGCGACCTCACCCACCCCGACGACGCGCCCTCGGTGTGGCGGCTCTACGAGCGCCTGCTGCGCGGGGAGATCGACAACTTCCGCCTCGAGAAGCGGTTCTTCCGACGCAGCGGCAAGGAGATCGTCGGCCACCTGACGCTGTCGCTGGTGCGCGACACGGAGGGGCGGCCCACCTACCAGCTCGCCATGCTCGAGGACGTCAGCGAGCGGCACCGGCTGCAGGAGAACCTCGAGTACCAGGCGTACCACGACCCGCTGACGAAGCTCGCCAACCGCGCGAAGTTCACCGAGCGCCTGGAGCGCGTCTTCACCCGCGAGGCGCCGGACTCGCTGCGCCGGGTCGGGGTCTGCTTCCTCGACCTCGACGGCTTCAAGACGATCAACGACAGCCTGGGCCACAGCGTCGGCGACCGCATGCTCCAGGAGGTGGCCCGCCGGCTCGGGGCGTGCGTCACCGAGGGCGAGCTGGTCGCGCGCATGGGCGGCGACGAGTTCGTCGTGCTCGTCGAGGACTCCCACGGCGTCGATCGCCTCGTCGGCCTCGCCGACCGCGTCCTCGCCGCCCTGGCCCCGCCGCTGCCGCTGGCCGGCCAGGAGCTCGTCGTCGGCGCGAGCATCGGCGTCGTGGAGCAGGCGGTCCGCGAGACCACCGCATCCGAGCTGATGCGCGCCGCGGACATCACGCTCTACACCGCGAAGGCCGAGGGCCGCGGGCGCTGGGCCGTCCACGACCCCGGCCGCGACGAGGCCGAGACCGCCCGGTTCACGCTGTCGGCGGCCCTGCCCTCGGCGGTCGCGCACGACGAGTTCTTCGTGCTCTACCAGCCGCTGGTCTCGCTGGCCGACCACCGCATGCGCGGGGTCGAGGCCCTGGTCCGCTGGCAGCACCCGCGCCTCGGGATGCTCTCGCCGTCGCTGTTCATCGGCCCCGCCGAGGAGACCGGCATCATCGTCCAGCTCGGCAGGCGGGTCCTCGAGTACGCGTGCCGCGACGCCCGGGCCTGGTACGACGAGTTCGGCGACGCCGCGCCGTTCGTCAGTGTCAACGTCGCCCAGCGCCAGCTCGCCGAGCCGGGGCTGGTCACCGAGGTGTCCGCGCTGCTCGACTGCACGGGCCTGCCGCCCGACCGGCTACAGGTCGAGCTCACCGAGCGCGCGCTGACCATCGACGAGGGCGCCCCGCTCAAGGCCCTGGACGGGCTGCGCGCCATGGGCGTGCGCATCGCCGTGGACGACTTCGGCACCGGCTACTCGAACCTGTCCTACCTGCGCAAACTGCCCGTCGACGTGATCAAGCTCGACGGCTCGTTCGGCGAGGGACTGCGCGAGGAGGAGCTCTCCGACCTCGTCGACGAGCGCATCGTCGGCACCCTCGTCGCGCTCGGGCACGCCCTCGACCTCACGGTCACCGCGGAGGGCGTGGAGACCGGGCCGCAGGCGGCGCGACTGCGCGCGCTCGGCTGCGACGAGGGCCAGGGGTGGCTGTTCGCGCCCGCGCTGCCCGCCGCCGACATCGCCCGCATGGTGCGGTGCGGGGCCCCGCTCGGGGACCCGGCGGCGCGCCCCGGCGGCGATCTCCTAGGTGCCTGACGGCGCGGGCTGAGACGCGGATCGCGGCGCGTCCTGCCCACGGGTCCCCCGCCACGCGTAGTCTGGGGCCGGCACGACTCGTGGCACCCCGTCGACAAGGAGCCGTCCCGGTGGACGAAGCCGGAAACGATCCACGGCCCACGTCAACCACCACCTCGCCCCCGGACGAGCCCCCCGCCTTCGACGAGGGGCCCAAGGAGGAGTGCGGCGTCTTCGGCGTGTGGGCGCCCGGCGAGGAGGTCTCGAAGCTCACGTACTTCGGGCTCTTCGCTCTCCAGCACCGTGGCCAGGAGGCCGCCGGCATGGCGGTCAGCGACGGCCGCCAGATCGTGGTCTTCAAGGACCTCGGGCTGGTCAGCCAGGTCTTCGACGAGCAGTCGCTGTCGTCGCTGCGGGGCCACCTCGCGGTCGGCCACACCCGCTACTCGACCACGGGCTCGCCGACCTGGGAGAACGCCCAGCCGACGTTCCGCACCACCGCGGCCGGCACGGGCCTCGCGCTGGGGCACAACGGCAACCTGGTCAACACCGCCGAGCTGGTACGTCGCCGCGACGCGCTCACCGCGGTGGGCGCGGGGCACGGCAACAGCAACGGCAACGGTGGTGGCAACCGTCGCCCCCGCTCCGCCCTCGACGGTGCCACCACCGACTCGGACGTCGTCACCGGCCTGCTCGCCGACGCGGCCGCCGACCTCGGGGTCGAGGAGGCGGCGCTGCGGCTGCTGCCCGACCTCCAGGGCGCCTTCAGCCTGGTGTTCTCCGACGAGACCACGCTCTACGCGGCCCGCGACCGCCACGGGGTCCGCCCGCTGGTGCTCGGGCGCCTCGACCGCGGCTGGGTCGTCGCCTCGGAGACGGCGGCGCTCGACATCGTCGGCGCCTCGCTCGTGCGCGAGGTCGAGCCCGGCGAGCTCATCGCCATCGACGCCGAGGGCCTGCGCAGCTCGCGCTTCGCCGCCCCCGAGCCCAAGGGCTGCATCTTCGAGTACGTCTACCTCGCCCGCCCCGACACCTCGATCGCCGGTCGCGGGGTGCACTCCGCCCGCGTCGAGATCGGGCGCCGCCTGGCCGACGAGCACCCGGCCGAGGCCGACCTCGTCATCCCGGTCCCCGAGTCGGGCACCCCGGCGGCCATCGGCTACGCCGAGCGCTCCGGCATCCCGTACGGCCAGGGTCTGGTGAAGAACGCCTACGTGGGTCGCACGTTCATCCAGCCCTCGCAGACGATCCGCCAGCTGGGCATCCGCCTCAAGCTCAACCCGCTGCGCGAGATCATCCGCGGCAAGCGCCTCGTGGTCGTCGACGACTCGATCGTCCGCGGCAACACCCAGCGATCCCTGGTGCGGATGCTGCGCGAGGCCGGCGCGGTCGAGGTGCACGTGCGCATCGCCAGCCCGCCCGTGCGCTGGCCCTGCTTCTACGGCATCGACTTCGCCTCGCGCGCCGAGCTCATCGCCAACGGCCTCGAGGACGAGGGCGTGCGCCGCTCGGTCGGCGCCGACAGCCTTGGCTACATCTCCGAGGACGGGCTCGTCGCGGCCACCGACCAGCCGCGCTCGCGCCTGTGCACCGCCTGCTTCTCCGGCGAGTACCCCATCCCGCTGCCGTCCGACGCGATGGTGGGCAAGCACTTGCTCGAGGACGTCACCGGCGCCAGCTGCGGCGACGGCGGCTCCGGCGGGCCGGTGGTCCACCACGGCCACGGCACCAACGGTGCCGGGATGCCGCGGGAGACGGAGCGGAGCGGAGCTCGACCCGACATGCTGGGCACGCCGGGTTACGGTGCCGAGGACGCCCTCAGTCGTCCCTAGAGGACGGTCTCGACGGTCGAGCTCCTGCTCCGCGTCGTCTCCCGAACCCCTGCCGCATGCCCAGCGAGGATCCCCACCGATGACCCACGCCCCCGACAACCCGGACGCACCGCAGGCCAGCTACGCGGCGGCCGGAGTGGACGTCGAGGCCGGTGAGCGTGCGGTCGACCGCCTCAGGCCGCTCGCCAAGTCGACCTCGCGCGCGGAGGTCCTCGGCGGCATCGGGGGGTTCGCGGGGCTGTTCGCGCTGCGCAGCGGCAAGTACCGCGAGCCCGTGCTGGCCGCGTCCACCGACGGCGTCGGCACCAAGCTCGCCGTCGCGCAGGCCGCTGACAAGCACGACACCGTGGGCCGTGACCTGGTGGCGATGGTCGTCGACGACCTCGTCGTGTGTGGTGCCGAGCCGCTGTTCCTCCAGGACTACCTGGCGATCGGCAAGCTCGTCCCGGAGAAGGTCGAGAAGATCGTCTCGGGGATCGCCGAAGGCTGCCGGTTGGCCGGCTGCGCGCTGCTCGGCGGCGAGACCGCCGAGCACCCCGGGGTAATGGAGCCCCACCACTACGACCTGTCGGCCACCGGCGTCGGGATCGTCGAGGTCGACGGCATGCTCGGGCCCGACCGCGTCCGTCCCGGCGACACGGTCGTCGCCATGGCCTCCTCGGGCCTGCACTCCAACGGCTACTCGCTCGCACGGCAGGTGCTGCTCGAGATCGGACGCATGTCGCTCGACGGCCACGTCGAGGAGTTCGGCCGGACGCTCGGCGACGAGCTCCTCGAGCCCACCCGCATCTACGCCCGCGACTGCCTCGCCGTGGCCGCCGAGACCGACGTCCGCACGTTCGCCCACGTCACGGGCGGCGGCCTGTGCGCCAACCTCGCCCGGGTCCTGCCCGCGGGTCTCACCGCCGAGTTGGACCGCACGACGTGGACGCCGGCGCCGGTCTTCAAGCTCATCGCCTCCCGCGGGCGCGTGACCCGCGAGGAGATGGAGAAGACCTTCAACATGGGCGTCGGCATGGTCGTCGTCCTGCCGCCCGACGACGTCGACCGCGCCATGGCGGTGCTGACCGCCAAGCACGTGCCGTCGTGGGTGCTCGGCGAGGTGCGGGCGACCACGGAGGCCGACGGGGCGCCGGTCGACGCCGGGCACGCGGTCCTGCGGGGCGACCACCCCCGCTTCTAGCCCGTCGCGCCAAGAAGGTGCGGCACCCAGCGCTTCTTCGTCGCGCTGTCTACCGACCTTCGGCGCCCTCCGAAGCATGCCTCAGTCGTCGGGCATGAGCTCCGAGTGGAGCTTGAGGACCCGCTGGCCGTCGGACTGCTCCAGCACGTGGGCCGGGTTGTCGTCCGAGCCGTTGCGGGTCTTCTTCGTGCCGCTATCGGCGTGCTGTGTCTTCACGGTGCGCTCGACGCGTTCGGTGTGGACCTCCTCCACGGTGGCCTCGGCCTGGCCGGGGCCCCCGTTCCACTGGACCTCGTCGCCCTTGCTGGACGCCTTCGTCACGGGTGCTCCTCGCACTCGTCGGGTGCCGCTCGCTGGTGAGCGGTGGACGGGCGCGGTCACCCGCCCGGGAACCGGCGAAGCACGCCGTCCCCGAGCGGATCACCCCGTGTCAGCGCAGAGCGGAGGTCACCGCTCGTCGTAGCTGTACTCGCCCCAGCGCGCGTCGACGGGCTCGTCGTCGTCGGAGCGGGGGGAGAAGCGGTCGTCGCCGCTGCCCAACTCTCGCTGCAGCGCGTCGAAGTCCGTGTTCGGGGAGCTGTACTTGAGCTCTCGGGCCACCTTCGTCTGCTTGGCCTTGGCTCGTCCGCGTCCCATGGCTGGACCCCCTCGCACAGGGCGGGGGCGGCCGGAGCGTCTCCGGCGGCCCCCTGAAATCTGAGGTAACTCTCGTGCCCACGACAATACCGTGTGTCCGATCGGGGTCGCGACGTGACATGGCACGATCGGCGGCCGTGCCCGCCCCCTTCGTCTGCTACCTGCGCGTGTACGAACCGCTCGGTGCGCTGCGCGGGCCGTTGGCCCAGCGGGTTCGGGCCGGGCTGGCCCGTGGAGCCGTCCCCGTCGTGGACGCGGGCCGTCGCGATCGAGAAGTGTGTCTTCGCGCACAGTTGGGCGTCCCGCCTCGTCTGCTGCCCGGCGAGCGGATCGACGGCACCGCCATCGACGCCCCCGCGGACGTCCTGCTCGCCGAGGGCCCCGGGGGTGCCGCGGGGCAGGAGCCGATCGGGCCGCAGACCCTCGTCTGCCCCCTCGAGACCCGCCCGCGGGCTGCCGCGGCGCTCGTCGGCTTCCTGTCGAGCGAGACTCCGGTGCTGCGCACGGCCGCGCTGACCGCGGAGGAGTCGGTGGTGCGCTCGCGCGCCGAGGCCGTCGTCGCCGAGCTCGGCGACTCCGCGACCCATATTGTCTCGGCGACCTGGACGGTCCCGCTGCCGTGGTTCGCGCTGGTGGAGCCCGCCGAGCGGATCCTCGTCCTGCCCAGCGACGATGCCGTCACCGCGCCGGAGGCCCCGACGCGCCGCTGCTACTGGCGGGTGCCGATGGCCGACGCCCTGACCCGCGCCGACGCCGCCGCGGACCTCCTCGCCGACACCCTCGGCGACGACGGGCCCTCCGAGGTCCTGCGCGACACCGCCCGCTGGCTGCGCCACTTCGACCCGGGCGCGCTCGTCGAGCTGGACTACGGCGGGCTCGTGGCGCTCATGGACGACCAGACACTGGCCGCCGACACGTCCGCGGAGGACGTCGCCGAGGCGCTCGAGGCCCTGCGCGCGGGCGACGCGGAGAAGGCGATGGCGAGCTACCGGCGCTTGCGCGACTTCTGGGCCGGCCGCGCGGCCCACCAGAGAGCGAACTAGGTGCGCCTCACATGCCGCTAGGCACCCTCGCGCTCGCGGCGTAGCAGGTCGTCCACCGAGGCCGAGCCGTCGCGGTAGCGCCGGCCCATCTCGTCGTTGCAGGCGTCCATGACCTGCTGCACGCGGCCGCGGTGCTCCGACACCGAGCCCTCCTCGGCGGCGTAGGCCATGGCGGCGGCGGTGAGGTCGTCGTCGGCGAGGGTCGCGACATCCGAGAGGCCGGTGTCGGCGAGCAGGGCCTCCACGTGGCGCCGGTGCGACTCGGCGCGCGAGGGCTGGACGGTGTGGTGCCGCCCGCGGCCCGCCGACGGGCCGAGCGCGTTGTCGGCGAGGATGCGCGGCAGCTCGTCGACCAGCGACGGGCCGTCCTCGCCGCGGGCGGTGGCGACCCGGCGACGCTGCTCGAACCGGACGATGTCCATCCGCGCGTGCAGGAGACGGCGCAGGTAGGACAGGTCGGTCTCCTCCTGCGCGGCGTCGTCGCGCTTGGCGCGCACGTCGTCCAGCGGGCAGGTGGACAGGTCGGCGAGGAAGGCGGGGTCGAGCACGCGGTCGAGGCGCCGACGACCGCCCTGACGGAACTCGATCATGTGTTCATGGTCGCGCGGGCGGGTGGGGCGTGTCATCCCGCACTCGGGTCGACGCGTCGAGAGGTGCGTGTCGCGCGTGCGCCGGTCGGCAGGGGACGCCGCCGACGGTCGGGTGTCACCCGAACGTCGGCTCCGCCGACCGGTCGGCCCGATCGCCCAGCACCCCGGCCAGCCACTGCGGGTCGACGTTGCCACCGCTGACGACGGCGACCGTGCGCCGCGCGCGCTCGGCGGTCGGGAGGGCGAGCCGGCCCGCGGTGGCGACCGCGCCGCTCGCCTCGCACGGCACCCCCGCGGCGTGCAGTGCCCGGGTCGCGTCGGCGATGGCGTCCTCGTCGACGGTGACGACGTCGGCCACGAGGTCGCGTACGTGCGGCCAGGTCAGCTCGCCCAGGACGGTGGCGCGCAGACCGTCGGCGGCGGTCGCGGCCACCTGCTCGCGGGGGAACCGCACCCGCTCGCCGGCGCGCTTGCTGGCCGCCGCGTCGCCGGCGAGCACGGGCTCGGCGCCCAGGACCCGGACGCCCGACTCCCGCAGCGCCGCCGCGATCCCGCTGATCAGCCCACCGCCCCCGATCGGGACGACGACCTGCTCGACGTCCGGCCGGTCGGCCAGGATCTCGGCGCCGACCGTGCCCTGGCCCGCGATGACGTGCGGGTGGTCGTAGGGCGGGATCAGCGTCCCGCCGGTCTCGGCGACCACCGCGGCCGCCGCGGACTCGCGCTCGTCGGCGGGCACGCGGACCAGCCGGGCGCCGAGGTCGGTCATCGCGCCGACCTTCGCCGCCACCGCGTCGTCGGGCGCCACGACGGTGCACGGGACGCCGAGGTGCCGCGCGACCCAGGCGAGCGCCCGGCCGTGGTTGCCCGAGGAGTGGGTGACGAGCCCGGCCGCCCGCTGCTCGGGCGCGAGACGGCACGCGGCGTGGAAGGCGCCGCGCAGCTTGAACGCACCGACCGGTTGCAGGTCCTCGCGCTTGACCGCGAAGCCGGGCGCGAGGTCGGTCAGCGGGGTGCGGACCGCCACGCCGTCCAGCACCGCGGCGGCCGCGGCCACGTCGGACGGCCGGAGGAGGCGCGTCACCCCTTCAGGCGCCGCATCGCCGCGCGCCCCGGGGGCTCGCCGGTGTCGGGCGGGATGGAGTCGGGGTCGACCGACGCCGGGCCGGGCACGACCTGGCTGTCGTCCGAGCTCCGGTCGGAGTCGGCGGCGACCCACAAGGGGCCGCCGCCGGGGACGGCCGCCACGGCCGAGCGCTTGAGCAGCGCGAGCGCCACGGTGCCGAGCTCGTGGTGGCGCACCGCGGTGCCGATCCGGCCCACGGGCCGACCGCCCTCCTCCGCGAGCACCGGGGTGCCCGGGGGCGGCAGCGGGTCGTCGCCGGCCTGCAGGTGCAGCAGCACGAGCTGGCGCGGCGGGCGTCCCAGGTTGGCGACGCGCGAGACCGTCTCCTGGCCGCGGTAGCAGCCCTTCTGCAGGTGGACGGCGGGGCCGATCCAGCCCATCTCGTGGGGGATCGCGCGCTCGTCGGTGTCGAGGCCGAGGCGCGGCTTCAGCGCGGTGACCCGCAGGGCCTCGAAGGCGTCGTGGCCCGCGGGGCGGGCGCCGGCGCCGCGCAGCCGCGACCACCACGACCCCAGTTCGGCGCGGGCCACGATCAGGTCCGCGGCCGCCTCGTTGTCGGGGCCCGGCCAGGACATGCGGCGCACGATGCCGCCTGCCTGGGTCGAGCTCCGCTGCGCTCCGTCTCCGCCGCCGGGCAGGGCCAGCGCGGTGTGGTCGCCGTGCGGGGCCTCGACCCCGGCCGCGGTGAGCACCTCGTCGACGGCGGGGCCGACGACGGAGAGGACGGCCCACTGGCCGGTGGCGTCGGCGACCTCGACCTGCGACCAGAAGCGCATCTTCTCGAGGTAGTCGGCGAGCGCCGCGGCGCGCCCGGGCTCGACGTCCAGCCAGACCGTGTCGTCGACGTGGGCGAGGACGGCGTGGTGCTCGACGCGGCCCTGGGCGTCCAGCACGAGCGCCTCGGTGCCGGCGCCGTCGGGCAGGTCCGCGACCTGCTGGGAGAGCAGCAGGTGCAGCCAGCTCAGCCGCTCGGGGCCGGTCACGCGCAGGACGCCCCGGTGGGAGCGGTCGACGACGCCGGCGCGGCGGGCCATCGCGCGCTGCTCGTTGAACGGGTCGCCGTAGTGGGCCGGGACCGCGGCGTCGACCAGGTCCTCGGTGGCCCCGTCGGCCCCGTCGCGGGGCTGGGGGGCGACGGCCCCGGGTTCGTCGAAGGACGGGCTGGTCACGGGGTGGCCTCCTCCGCGAGCTGGGCGTCGGCACGAGCGGCACAGTCCCGACACGCGCCGGAGAGCGCGACGTGCGTGGCGTCCAGGCGGAAGCCGTGGGACCGGCGCAGGGCGGCCGCCAGGTCGTCGAGGGCGTCCGCCTCGATCTCGTCGACCCGCCCGCAGTGGTGGCAGACGAGGTGGACGTGCTCGTGCTCGGAGGTCGCGTACGTCGGCGCCCCGTGCCCGAGGTGGGTGTGCTTGACGACACCGAGCTGCTCGAGCAGGTCGAGCGTCCGGTACACGGTGGTGATGTTCACGGCCGGCGCCGTCTCCTGCACCCGTGTACAGACGGCCTCGGGCGTCGCGTGCCCGAGCTCCGAGACCGCGTCGAGCACCAGCTGACGCTGCGGGGTCATGCGCAGGCCACGACGGTGCAGCGTCTGCCGCAGTTCGGTGTCCACGCCCTCGATGGTAGGCGTCCTGACCACCCCGTGACCCCCGCCCTCGCCGCGCTCCGTGAGGGTCCGGTTCCGTGCGTGGCCGGGCCCCGGTCCCTACGATCGACAGGGTTCCGCGCCTGACCCCACGGCCGCGGAGAGGACCCGGCAGCAGGCAGGTGACGATGACGACCGGTGAGCAGGGACGCACACCGCCCGACGCCGAGCACTACCTGGACCTCTCGGGCGTCGAAGAAGACAGCCCCGGCCCGCACTTCGACGTCGTCCTGCGGGGATACGACCGGCGCCAGGTCGACGAGCACGTCGCCGGGCTGCGCCGGATGAACGCCCAGCTCCGGGCCCAGCTCGCGGTGCGGGAGCGCCGGCGCAGCGGGCCCGGCGCGGTCGACACGTCGGCGCTCGAGAGCCGCGCCTCCGACACGGTCCCGGAGGGACGGCCCGTGCCGCCCCCGGACGACCCGGGGATGGGCAACCCCGACATGGTCGGCGCCTTCAACGACCGGCTCCGCGGCATCCTGCAGGCCGCCGAGCAGGAGGCCCAGCTGGTCCGCAGCAAGGCCGCCGAGTCCCTGCTGGCCGAGCACGCCGAGTCGCGCGCCGCACTCGCCGACCTGCGCGCCCAGCGTGACGCCGTCGTCGACGAGCTGGTGCGGCTGCGCGGGCGCCTCGACGACATCGTGTCCGGCCCGGTGCGCCCGTCGGCCGTGCCGCCCGGACCGCCGCGGCCCGGGGCGCACCCCGGTCCCGGCGGGCCCGCCGGTCCGTGGCGCGGACCCGGCCGTACCGTCGGACCGCCCGCCCCGGGGCCTCGCCCCCCGACGCCCTACGGCGCCGCGCCCCCCGTCGCGCCGCCGGTCGGTGCGGACGGCGCTGTCGGCTCGCCGGTGGAGGACACGGTGACCGTGGCCGCCACGGGGGACGCGGCCGCCGACACGGCGGACGCGGTGCCGACGGTCGACCCGTCGGAGACCGCCGCCGAGACCGCCGCCGAGACCGCCGCCGAGACCGCCGCCGAGACCGCCGCCGAGGTAGGTGTCGATGTCGATGTCACCGAGGGCGCCCGGTCCGCGTCCGGACCGACCCAGGTGACCCCGTCTGCCCCGGAGCGTGCGGCAGACGGGTGACACGATCCGACGTTCCGTGACCATCGAGACCCGCGGGACGACGCCGGTCGGCGTACCGTCTTCGGTCATGGGCGTGCTCGAGTCCCCGATCACCTGGATCGTCGTGGCCGCCGTCCTCGTGGTGATCGCGATCCTGCTGCTGGTGCTGTCCGCCGTGCGGCGCCGTCGTGCCCGCCGGGCGGCCGCCGCCGCGGCGTGGCCGCCGCCGGCGCTGGAGTCGAGCCGGCCGAACCCGGACGCCCCGTGGACCGGCCCGACCCTCACCACCGAGGAGCGCGTGCGGGTGTCCACCCGGCAGCCGGTGTCCGACGTGTCCGGCCGTCCCGAGTCCGCGGCGGCGACGCGGTACGCCGAGCCCGACACCGCCCCGCTCGACGTCGACACCATCCGCGCCCGCCTCGCGGCGGAGCTCGCGCGCGCCGACGCCGAGGAGACCGAGAAGCCCGAGCTGGAGGACGCCGGGCAAGAACCGGCCGGGCAGGAACCGGTCGAGCCCGCCGCGGAGACGCCCGCGACCGGGCCGGCGACCGGCGACCAGCCGCCGCACCGGCCCCGGCACGCCGCGCTCGACGGCCCGGCCGCCGACACCACCGACACCGGGGACACCGGGGACACCGGGGACAGCACCGACACCGAGAACAGCACCGACACCGAGGACAGCACCGACACCGAGGACAGCACCGACACCGGGGACACCGGGGACACCGCCCCGGACCAGGCGACGGAAGTCGCCGCACCCGCGTCCGACACCGAGTCCGCGAAGGACCGCCTGCTCGGGGTGCTGCTGCGCGACCCGCAGGCTGCGATCGCCGCGCTCGACACCTCGGGCGGCGACGCCGCGGAGGGCGACGTGACCGCCCTGCTGCGCGCCGGCCTCAGCCCGGCACAGGTGGCTCGGCTCGTCGGGATCGACGAACGCGACCTCGCGACGGTGGTGGCGCGCGGTCTCGGTCTCCTGCCCGGCGCCGATCAGACGCCCGGCGGCGGGGTGGCCACCGGCGAGAACCGCACCGACGACCCCGGTCGGAGCTGGGCGAACGCCGCGAGCTCCGCCGGGTCGACCACGCCGACGACGGGATAGCCGCCGGTCGTCGGGTGATCGGCGAGGAACACCACCGGCTGCCCGTCGGGCGGGACCTGCACCGCGCCGCCGACCAGCCCTTCGCTGCGCAGCTCCTCGCCCCGACGCGCGGCGGCGCGGTCGAGGGGCGGCCCCTCCAGCCGGACGCCCACCCGGTCGCCGGTCGGGGCCACGGTCCACGTCCCGGCGCGCAGGCGCTCGGCGGCGTCGTCCACCCAGTCCGCGCGCGGCCCCAGGTGCAGGCGCACCCGCACGGTGTCGAGGGCCGCGGACACCCCGACCGCACCCGTGCCGACGGCAGGGATCGCGGTCGGCGGTCCGATCGGCAGGCGGGTACCGACCGCGAGGGGCGCGGGCCCGAGCCCCGAGAGCGTGTCGGCGCTGCGGCTGCCGAGCACCTCGTCGACGGCCACGCCGCCCCCGACGGCGAGGTAGCCGCGCAGGCCGGACGTCGGTGCCGGCACGATCACGACGTCGCCGGCGGCGAGATGGACGGGCTGGTGCGACGCCGTCGCCCGCTCCCGCCCGTCCCCGCGACGGATCCGCACGCCGCCGGGCGGGCCGGTCAGGGCCACCGTCATCGCCTCGGTGGCGCGCACCCCGAGCCCCCCGAGGAGGATCTCCAGCCCGGCGGCGTCGGGCGGGTTGCCGACCAGACGCTGCGCCAACGCGTGCGCCGGAGCGTCGAGGGCCCCGGCCGGCGGGACGCCGATGTGCGCCCAGCCCGGCCGGCCGCGGTCGACCACCAGGGCCTGCGGTCCGACCTGCTCGACCACGAGCTCGCGGGTCACGGTCGCCCCGCGTCCCGGAAGCGGACCGTCGTGCCGGGCACGAGCAGGGCCGGTGGGTCGCGATCGGGGTCGAAGAGCGTCGGCGCGTCCTCCGCGAGGCGCCCGATGAGGCGCCATCCGCCGGGGGAGGTGCGCGGGTACACGCCGCCGAACTCGCCGGCCACGCCGACCGAGCCCGACGGGATGCGCGGCCGCGGGGTGTCGAGCCGCGGCTGTTGCAGCGCCTCCGGGAGGCCGGCGAGGTACGCGAAGCCGGGCGCGAACCCGCCGAACGCCACCGTGAGCTCGGCGGCGGTGTGGGCGGCGACCACCTCGTCGGCCGACCAGCCGGCCTCCCGGGCGACGAGCTCGAGGTCCTCGCCGTCGTAGATCACCGGCAGCTCCACGGTGCCCGCCTCGCGGCGGGACGGCGCGTCGTCCGGATCCACCTGCTCGAGCAGTGTCCGCACGGCGCGCAGCGCGTCCCGCGCTCCGGGTGCGGTCACCAGCACGGTGTGGGCGGCCGGCACCACGTCGACGACGCCGGGCAGGTCGCCGCGGTCGAGGGCGTCGCGCAGCGCGGCGCCCACCGCGGCCACGGCACGAAGTCCGTCG
Source organism: Actinomycetospora sp. 2LY8.5 (assembly GCF_057180585.1). Lineage (NCBI taxonomy): Bacteria > Bacillati > Actinomycetota > Actinomycetes > Pseudonocardiales > Pseudonocardiaceae > Actinomycetospora > Actinomycetospora sp. 2LY8.5. The sequence continues at coordinate 28,912 of NZ_JBXUHE010000017.1, read as the reverse complement.
AGGTCGATCAGCAGCGCCTCCGGCCCGGCCGGGAGGACCTCCACCTCAGCCGACGACGCGCCGCAGGCGGGCGGAGGTGTGCGGCTGCATGGGCTGGCCCTCCATGGCGCGCTCCTCGACGTAGGCGAGGTCGCCGTTGTCGACGATGCCGTAGAGGCGGGTCGCGCCGACGACCTCCTTCGCCGAGGAGGTCCGGGCGATCGCGTCGGTCTGCAGTTCCCAGGAGGTCTGGGTGCGGCTCTCGCCGTAGTAGAGCTCGACGATCCCGGTGTGGTGGGTGAGCAGGAGCTCGATGGTGCCGTCCTCCTGGGCCCGCCAGAAGCCGGTCTCCCGAGCGGCCGGACGCACCACGGCGCCGCCCGGCCCGTCGAGGATCCAGGCGCGGGCCTCCCACGTCAGGAACGGGCGACCGTCGTGGGCGACCGTGATCTGCTGCCCGAAGTGGAACGGGCCGTCGATCGTCGGGTAGACGACCTCGCCCTCGCCGCGCCACACCCCGACGATCGGCAGCAGCCCCAGCAGCGCGTCGTTGAGCTCGGGGCCGAGCCGCAGGTTGGCGGTGTCGTTCTCGATCGGCAGCTCCGGCCACTGCGGGAGGTTCGCGTCGCGGGTGTGCTGCGCGCGCTCCTCGGCGGCTCGGATGGCCTCGTTGCCGCTGGTGCCCTCGGGCTCGGTCATCGCGTCTCCTGGACATCATCGGAGCCGGTGATGAGCTCGTCGCGGAACAGCCGCCGCGTCAGGGCGACGCCGGCGCCGAGGATGCCGGCACTGCACGCGGCGAGCACCACCGTGTAGAACCACGCCACCGGCCCACCCTAACGACACGACACCGCCCGCCCGCCGAGCCCGGGTGGGCGTGGCGAGCGGGCGGTGCGATCAGGTGACCGGGTCAGGCGACCTGGACCTCGGTGGTGAACAGGCCCGGGCCATGGACGGCGACCTCGGACTGGCCGTTGCCCGAGCGCGAGAGCGCGCGGACGGTCCAGCTGCCCGGCGCCGCGAAGAAGCGGTAGTCGCCGGACGCGGACGCGACGACCTCGGCGGTGAACTCGCCGGTGCCGTCGAGGAGCCGGACGTAGGCGCCCGCGACGGGCGAGCCGCCGGAGGTCACCTTGCCGACCAGCACCGACTCCTTGGTCAGGTCGGTGCCGGCGGGCAGCTCGGCGTTCTGGTCAGGGGCGCTGCACATCAGGACTTACCACTCCCGCTCTCTCCCGAGCCCGTCTCGATCGGCACGCCGATGAGCGAGCCGTACTCGGTCCAGCTGCCGTCGTAGTTCTTCACGTCGGTCTCGCCGAGCAGTTCGTGCAGGGCGAACCACGTGTGCGAACTGCGCTCGCCGATGCGGCAGTAGGCGATGGTCGGGCGGGAGGAGTCGAGGCCCTGCTCCTCGTAGAGCTTGCGCAGCTCCTCGTCCGACTTGAAGGTGCCGTCCTCGTTGGCGGCCTTCGACCACGGCACGTTGAGCGCCGAGGGGATGTGGCCGCCGCGCTGCGCCTGCTCCTGCGGGAGGTGGGCGGGCGCGAGGAGCTTGCCCGAGAACTCGTCGGGCGAGCGGACGTCGACGAGGTTCTTGGACCCGATCGCGTTGACGACCTCGTCGCGGAAGGCGCGGATCCCGGTGTCCTGCTCCTTGGCGGTGTAGTTGGACTGCGGGCGCTGCGGGACCTCGGTGTCGAGCTTGCGCCCGTCGAGCTCCCACTTCTTGCGGCCACCGTCGAGCAGCTTCACGGCCTGGTGGCCGTAGAGCTTGAAGTACCAGTACGCGTAGGCCGCGAACCAGTTGTTGTTCCCGCCGTAGAGGATGACGGTGTCGTCGTTGGAGATGCCCTTCGACGACAGCAGCTTCTCGAAGCCGGCCTTGTCGACGAAGTCGCGACGCACCGGATCCTGGAGCTCGGTCTTCCAGTCGAGCTTGACCGCGCCGGGGATGTGCCCCCCGTCGTACGCGGTGGTGTCCTCGTCGACCTCGACGAAGACCGTGTTGGGGGCGTCGAGGTTCTGCTCGGCCCAGTCGGCACTGACCAGGGCGTCCTGGCGGCTCATGTGCGGTACTCCTCGGATGCGTTCTCGGGTTCTCGGACGGGTGCGCGTTCGGCGACGCTCGCGAACCGGGACCTGCGGAAACGCGTGGAGACGCGGTCAGGTGAACGGTCCGGCGCGACGTCGGCCGGGAGGGGTCAGCGACAGAGGCTGGAGTCGAGGCGGCACAAGTCGACCGTGCGCCGCTGGGTGAGCCCTCCGTTCACGGGCGCCACGGTACCGAAGAATCGGGCATCCACCGAGAGTGATCTCGTGCTGGTCAGCCGGTGCGCCGGTACGGGGCGAGCGTGCCCAGCAGGTCGGCCCGCCGCGGCACCCCGATGGTGCGGGCGAGCTCCACGCCGGACGGGTCGATGACCAGCGTCGTCGGGGTGCGGCGGATGCCCAGCAGCCGCACCAGCTCGGGGCGCATCGCGACGTCGACCTCCCGCACCGTGACGTCGTGGTGCTCCGAGGCCACGTCGGTGAGCACGGCGCGCGAGGCGCGGCAGTCGCCGCAGAACTGCGAGGAGAGCTGCAGCAGGGCGAGACCGCCTGGCGGGGCGGCCAGATCGCGCGGGAGGACACCGCTCACCGTGGCGCCCGGGCGCGGACCGACGGCCCGCAGGTCGCGGCGCGTGCCCTCGGGGCCGGGGTCGTCGGCCGGGGGCGCCGTCCGTTCGGCGGCGAGGCGGCGGCGAGCCCGCACGAGACCGAGCACGACACCGGCGACGAGGATCACCACCAGGACCGCACCCGCGGCTACGAGCACCCAGCTGGACACCCGACCCCCTGTCGACCAGACCGTCTTCCTTCAGCGTAGTCCGGAGATCGTGAGGTCCGGGTCGGTGGTGGGCCGCTCGGCGCGCGCAACCGAGTGGCCGAGTGACGTTGAGCGCGCGGGCGGGTGACAGCGCGGTGAACTGGTCTATCGTCCGTCCCACGATCGCGGAGGGAGACAAGCGTGGAGCTGCTGCTGCTCACCGCCGACCCCGAGCCGACGTCAGTGTTGCCGTCGCTGGCCCTGCTACCCCACGGACTCCGGACCGCGGCCCCCGAGGTCGCGGCCCTGCTCGATGCCGGCCCGCACGACGCCGTGCTGGTCGACGCCCGCCACGACCTCGCCGCCGCCCGCAGCCTCTGCCGCCTGCTGGGCTCCACCGGCCTGGACGTCCCGGTCATCGCCGTGCTCACCGAGGGCGGCCTCGTCGCCGTGTCCCTCGAGTGGGGCGTCGACGAGGTGCTGCTGCCCGGTGCCGGGCCGGCCGAGATCGACGCCCGCCTGCGTCTCCTGCGGGCCCGCCGCGCCTCGGACGGCGCCGGTGTGGAGGGCGCGCTGGTGCTCGGCGAGCTCGTCATCGACGAGTCCACCTACACCGCGCGCCTGCGCGGGCGCCCGCTCGACCTCACCTACAAGGAGTTCGAGCTCCTCAAGTACCTCGCCCAGCACGCCGGCCGGGTGTTCACCCGCGCCCAGCTGCTGCAGGAGGTCTGGGGCTACGACTTCTTCGGTGGCACGCGCACCGTCGACGTCCACGTCCGTCGCCTGCGAGCGAAGCTCGGGCCCGAGCACGAGCAGCTCATCGGCACCGTGCGCAACGTGGGCTACAAGTTCGTCCGCCCGATGCGCGGGGTGCTCGGCACGAGCCAGCGCGCCGGGGACGAGACGAGCGAGCGCGCCGAGCCGGACGAGGAGGACGCCTCCGGTCGAGACCCCGCGGGACCGTCGTCACCCTCGTCGGGTCGCCTGCCGGCCACGCCGGTGCCGCGGTCGACGGGGTCGTGGGACGACACCCGCGTGGTCCGGCCCGCCGCCTGGGCCCGGGGTGTCTGACCCGGGACCGTGACGGACGGCGCTACGGTCCCGACCGTGCTCACGACCCGGTGGACGTCGACGGCGACGCCCGAGGAGGCCGACCAGGTCCGTGCCCTGGTCGGTGCCGTCGCGGCCGCCGACGGGCTCGACGCCTTCGCCGAGCCGGCGCGCCGGGACATCGCCGCGCTCGGCGGTGAGGTCGGACGGGCCTCCTCGCAGCACCTGCTCGTGCACGAGGGCACCGACCTCGTCGGGTACGCCCTGCTCGACACCGAGAACGCCGACGACCCGGTCGCCGAGCTGGCCGTGCTCCCCGAGCGCCGTCGCCAGGGCATCGGGGCGGTGGCCGTCGACGCCGTCGTCGCGGAGTCGCCGGCAGTGCGCTTCTGGGCGCACGGCGACCACCCGGGCGCCGGGCCCCTGGCCGAGCGTGTCGGGCGCCGTCGCGTCCGGGAGCTCTGGCGGATGCGCCGCCCGGCACCGGGCCACGAGGCCCCGCCGCTGCCCGACCTCGTCGTCCCCGAGGGCGTCGCGATCGAGCCGCTGCGGGTCGGGCGCGACGAGGACGCCGTCGTCGCCGTCAACAACCGCGCGTTCTCGTGGCACCCGGAGCAGAGCGGGTGGACCCGCGCGGACGTCGAGGAGATCGAGGCCGAGCCGTGGTTCGAGGCCGCGGGCGTGCTGCTGGGGTGGGACAGGGCCACCGGGGACCTGCTCGGCTTCCACATCACCAAGGTTCACGAGGTGTCGGCGACCGTCCCCGAGCGCCTCGGTGAGGTCTACGTCGTGGGCGTCGACCCGGCCGCCCAGGGGCGGGGACTCGGACGTGCGCTCACCCTCGCGGGCCTCCACCACCTGGCTGGTCGCGGTCTGCGCATCACCCTCCTGTACGTGGAGGGTGACAACGCCCCGGCGATCGCGACCTACCGCCGGCTCGGCTTCGAACGCGACGCGGTGGACTTCTCCTACCAGCGTTGATCACCCACTGTGACTGTCGTCGCAGGTGACCACTCGTTCGGTTGTACGCCACCGGGCCCGTTCATCCTGCGTTCATCTTGCTAGCTCCGCATGTCCACCCTGCCTGCCTAGCCTGCCGTCGTGGTGCGAGACCGCGCCGCGACGCGCCCACGCGGAGGTGGGCACAACGGACTCGGAGGACACCCTGTGAGGTATCAGCGGCGCGTGGCGGCGGTCGGTCTGATCGCCGCATCGGCGCTCGTGCTCGGCGCGTGCGGCAGCGACGAGAACGCTGGTGGCGGCGGAGTCACCGCGGTCGAGGGCGTGCAGTGCGGCGGCAAGCCCGATCTTCGGGCCAGCGGTTCCTCGGCACAGAACAACGCCATGACGCGTTTCGTCGCGACCTACCAGCAGACCTGCCAGGGGCAGACGCTGAACTACACCCCCAGCGGCTCGGGCGCGGGGCGCAACGAGTTCGTGGGCGGGCAGACCGACTTCGCCGGCTCGGACTCGGCGCTCTCCGACGAGCAGGCCCCGCAGGCCCAGGCGCGCTGCGCCTCGCCGGCGTGGCACCTCCCGCTGGTCTTCGGCCCGGTCGCGATCGCCTACAACGTCGCAGGCGTGACCGACCTGGTGCTCGACGGCCCCACCACGGCCCGGATCTTCAACGGCCAGATCACCACCTGGAACGACCCGGCCATCGCCGCCCTCAACCAGGGCAAGCAGCTCCCCGCCGCGCCGATCGTCGTGAACTTCCGCTCCGACGAGTCCGGCACCACCGACAACTTCCAGAAGTACCTGATCGCCGCCTCCGACGGTGCGTACGGCAGGGAGGACGGCCAGACCTTCAACGGCGGCGTCGGCGCCGGTGCGCGCGGCAGCCAGGGCGTCGCGGACGCCACCAGGAACACCCCGAACTCGATCACCTACGTCGAGGCCTCCTTCGCCCAACGCGGCGGCCTGGCGATGGCGCAGATCATCAACTCGGGTGGTGGGCAGCCGGTGCCGCTGACCACCGAGTCGGTGGCCACCGCGGTCAACAACGTCCAGGTCGCGGGCCAGGGCAACGACCTCGAGCTGAACCTCGACAGCCTCTACCAGGCGAGCGCGCCGGGCGCATACCCGATCGCGCTGGCCACCTACGAGATCGTCTGCTCGAACTACGCCGACGACCAGACCGCCGCGGCGGTCCGCGCGTTCATGCAGACCGCGCTGTCGCCGAACGCCCAGCAGGCGCTCCCGGAGGCCGGCTACGTGCCGCTGCCCGAGCAGTTCAAGCAGCGGCTGACCACCGCGGTCAGTGCGATTCAGTAGGGCCATCCAGTAAGGGACCGACCAGACCGATTGACCAGCGACGACGAGGCGGACGGAACCCCGGCTGTGACCGAACGCACCACGGAGCAGGCCCTGTCGCGGAGCTCTCAGGACGAGAGTTCCGCGGCCGGGTCGTCCACCATCGACACCGTGACCGATCCCGATCCTGCGCGCGGACGGTCCCAGGGGTCCCCGATCCAAGGACGCGGTGAGCGGATCTTCCGGGGACTGACCACGGGGTCCGGCCTCCTCGTCGTCGCGGCCGTGGCGGCGATCGGCATCTTCCTGCTCGTGCAGGCGGTGCCCTCGCTGCTGGCCAACAACGCCAACTTCTTCACGTCGCCGGTGTTCAGCACCCGCGACGCCGCGAACCTCCAGTTCGGCATCCGTGACCTGCTCGTGGTGACGCTGCTGTCCTCGTTGTTCGCCCTGCTGATCGCGATGCCGATCGCGATGGGCATCGCACTCTTCCTGACCCAGTACGCGCCGACACGGGTCTCGCGCCCGTTCGCGTACGTCATCGACCTGCTCGCCGCCGTACCGTCGATCATCTACGGCCTGTGGGGCATCGCGGTCCTCGCGCCCGCCCTGCTGCCGATCGCCGAGTGGCTCCAGGCCAACCTCGGGTGGCTCTTCCTGTTCGCGCCCGGCAACCTGCCGGTGCTCACCGGGACGATCTTCACCGGCGGCGTGGTGCTGGCGGTCATGATCCTGCCGATCATCACCGCGGTCACCCGCGAGGTGTTCTCGCAGACCCCCCGCTTCCACATCGAGGCGGCCCAGGCGCTGGGTGCCACGCGGTGGGAGGTCATCCGCATGGCCGTGCTCCCCTACGGCCGCAGCGGCTACATCGCCGGCTCCATGCTCGGTCTCGGCCGCGCGCTCGGCGAGACGATCGCGGTCCTCATCGTCATCCGGGCCGCGACGACACCCTCGAACTTCAGCCTGTTCGACGGCGGCTACACGTTCGCGTCGCTGATCGCCTCGGCGGCCTCCGAGTTCAGTCAGCCGTTGCCGACCGGCGCGTACATCGCCGCCGGCCTCGTCCTGTTCGTCCTGACCTTCGTGGTCAACGCGATCGCCCGCGTGGTCGCCGGCGGGAAGGTGAACGGCTGATGAGCACCGCCACGGGGCTCGACTCCCCGGACCGGCCCGCCGCCGGGCCCACGTTCCAGGCCCTGAGCACGGGCCGGAAGATCAAGAACAACCTCGCCACCGTGCTGGTGAGCCTCGCGTTCCTCATCGCCGTCGTCCCCCTGGTCTGGGTGATCGTCACGGTGGTGGGTCGCGGCATCGGCGCCATCCTCTCCGCCGACTGGTGGGGTCGCTCGCTCAACGGCGTGCTGCCCGAGTCGTTCGCGGGCGGCGTGTACCACGCGATCTACGGCACGCTGATCCAGGCGCTGCTGGCCGCCGTCATCGCGGTGCCGATCGGCATCCTCGCCGCGGTCTACCTCGTCGAGTACGGCCGCGGGCGACTCGCGAAGGCGACCAGCTTCATGGTCGACATCCTGGCCGGCGTGCCGTCGATCGTCGCCGCGCTGTTCATCTTCGCTGCCTTCATCTCGATCCTGGGCGGCACCCAGAGCGCCTTCATGGTGTCGCTGGCCCTGGTGCTGCTGATGCTGCCGGTGGTCGTCCGCAACACCGAGGAGATGCTGCGCCTGGTACCCGACGAGCTCCGCGAGGCGGCTTACGCCCTCGGCGTGCCGAAGTGGAAGACGGTCCTGCGGATCGTGCTGCCGACCGCGCTGTCCGGCACCGTCACCGGCATCATGCTGGCGCTCGCGCGCGTCATGGGCGAGACCGCGCCGGTGCTGGTCCTGGTCGGGTACTCGCAGTCGATCAACTTCGACCCGTTCTCCGGCAACATGGCGTCCCTGCCGCTCCTGATGTTCTCGGAGCTGTCGAATCCGGAGCCCGCCGGTCAGTACCGCATCTGGGGCGCGGCGCTCACGCTGATCCTCATCATCATGATCCTGCAGCTCGGGGCGAGCGTCGTGTCGCGCTTCTCCGCCATCTCGAAGTAGAGGGAATCCCCGTGGCCAAGCGTCTCGACCTGAAAGACGTCGACATCTACTACGGCGACTTCCACGCCGTGGCGGAGGTGAACCTGTCCGTCGCCCCGCGCAGCGTCACCTCCTTCATCGGTCCGTCGGGCTGCGGCAAGTCGACCGTGCTCCGCACCCTCAACCGCATGCACGAGGAGATTCCCGGTGCGCGCGTCGAGGGCGAGGTGCTCCTCGACGGCGAGGACATCTACGCCCGCGGGTCCGACGCGGTCGCCGTGCGCAAGACCATCGGCATGGTGTTCCAGCGCCCGAACCCGTTCCCGACGATGTCCATCCGCGACAACGTCGTGGCCGGTCTCAAGCTCTCGGGCGTGCGAGACAAGAAGAAGCTCGACGAGGTCTGCGAGGCCTCGCTGCGCGGCGCGAATCTCTGGAAGGAGGTCTCGGGCCGGCTCGACAAGCCCGGCGGCAGCCTCTCCGGTGGTCAGCAGCAGCGTCTGTGCATCGCCCGCGCGATCGCGGTGGCGCCCGACGTGCTGCTGATGGACGAGCCCTGCTCGGCGCTCGACCCCATCTCCACGCTGGCGATCGAGGACCTCATCGCGGACCTCAAGAAGGAGTACACGATCGTCATCGTCACCCACAACATGCAGCAGGCCGCGCGGGTGAGCGACCAGACGGCGTTCTTCAACCTCGAGGCCACCGGCAAGCCGGGCAAGCTCGTGGAGATCGACGACACCGAGAAGATCTTCTCGAACCCGACCGAGCAGGCCACCGAGGACTACATCTCCGGCCGCTTCGGCTGAGGTCGCGTGGTCGCAGCGAACGCGCTGTTCGCTGCTTCTATGCGCGCGAACTCCCCGTTGATCACGAAGCGAAGCCCCCCCGCCGACGGCGGGAGGGGCCTTCGTGGCGCTCACGCCTCGGGAGTGTTGGGCATCTTGCCGGTGACCATGAAGACGACGCGGCGGGCCACCGCAACGGCGTGGTCGGCGAACCGCTCGTAGAAGCGCCCCAGCAGGGTCACGTCGATGGCGGGGGCGACGCCGCTCGGCCAGTCCTTGCTCAGCAGCAAGGTGAAGAGGTGGCGGTGCAGGTCGTCCATGGCGTCGTCGTCGGACTCCATGGTGAAGGCGAGCTCGACGTCGCGGGTCAGGATGACCTGGCGGGCGTCCTGGGCAAGGTCGAGCGCGACCCGGCCCATCTCGGCGAAGTAGGGCGCGACGTCCTCGGGCAGGACCTTGGCGGGGTGCCGCCGGCGGGCCGCCTTGGCGACGTGGAGGGCGAGGTCGCCCATCCGCTCGAGGTCGCCCGCGGAGTGGATGGCGGCGATGACCGACCGGAGGTCACCGGCGACCGGCGCCTGCAGGGCGAGGAGGCCGAACGCCTGCTCCTCGGCCTGGCTGCGCAGGGCGTCGATCTTCTTGTCTTCCGAGATGACCTCTTCGGCGAGGTCGAGGTCGCCCTCGAGGAGGGCGCTCGTCGCCTTCTTCATGGCCTCGCCGGCCAGGAGGGACATCTCGGCCAGCTCGCCGGACAGGGCGTCGAGCTTCTCGTGGTAGGCCGTGCGCATACGCCGCAACCTACGCGGATCCGCGGACGCACATCCGACCGTCGCATGAACCGGGGATGAACGAGATCAGGAAAACCCCTCGTCAGAGGGGGTGAGGTCGCCGCTCCCGTCTTCGGCGTGGGTCCTGGCTGCTCAGAACGGCGGCGGGTTATCGGACGCGAGGTCCGGGGGGGGTGCGGCCGACGGCGGTGCTGGTCGCGAGGTGCGGCTGGTGGTCGCGGCGGCGTGCCTCGGGCGATCTTGCGGGGCCAGTCGGGGTCGATGGGGCCGTTGCGCTCCCGAGCCCGGTCGGGCGAGACGTCGTCGGGCAGGGGGCGGGGTCCGGCGAGGGCGGTCGCCCCGTTGCCCAACGAGTGTTGACGGCGTCTCCGCATCGCCATAGTTTGAATCCACTTTGTGCAGTAATCAATGCACCTAAGCCGAAGATGCAGACAAGGAGGTGAGACGTCGTGCGGTTGTGGGACCGGACGTGGGGTCAGGTCGAGGAGTACCTGCAGCACGACGACCGTGTGGTGGTGCCGCTCGGCTCGACCGAGCAGCACGCCTACCTGTCGGTCGGCACCGACGCAATCCTGTGCGAGCTGGGAGCGATCGAGGCGGCGGAGCCTCTGGGCGTCCCGGTCCTGCCCGTGATGCCGTTCGGGCTGACGCCGGTTTTCAGTGCCTTTCCCGGCACGATCAGCCTGCGGATGGCGACCTACATCGCCCTGGTGGGGGACCTCCTGGATTCGCTGTACGGCCAGGGCTTCCGGCGCATCCTGATCCTCAGCGGCCATGGTGGGAACGCGCCCGCCGCACAGCTCGGCCAGGAGTGGGGCTCCGCGCGCGACGACGCCGAGGTCCAGTTCCACAACTGGTTCGGCGACCCGCGGGTCTGGGCCACGGCGACGAGCATCGCCGAGGCCGCCCACGCGTCGTGGGTCGAGAACTTCCCCGCGGTCCGGGTTGCCGGGGTGGAGCCGCCCGACGGTGCCAAGGAGCTCGTCCCGCACACGATCATGCAGACCTCCGACCCGAAGCGGGCCCGGGAGTTCCTCGGCGACGGCTCCGGCGGGGGCGCCTACCGCCTCGAGCCCGAGCACGCCGACACGGTGTGGGCGACCGCGGTGGATCTGTTGCGCGACCGGATCGACGCGGGCTGGGGCCGGCTGTGAGCCTCGGCGAGGCCGACAGCGGTGCCGTGGAGGGCGGTGTCGTCGAGCTGGCGACGCTGCGCGCGAGGCCCGGCCACGAGGACGCGATGGCGAAGGCCCTCCCGGCGGCCCTCGCGATCGTCGAGCGCGGCCCGGGCTGCCTCGGGGTGAGCGCGCTGCGCTGCGTCGAGCGGCCCGACGAGTTCGTGCTGCGCAACCACTGGGTCTCGGTGGAGGCCCACCTGGCGTTCCGGGACGCTCCCGAGTTCCCGGCCTACCGGGCAACGTTCTCCGACCACCTCGACGAGGTCGTCGGTTTCGCCCACTACCTCGAGATCTGACGACAGGAGTCCGGACATGCGCTTGGCGACGATCAGGACCGACGACGGCACGCGGGCCGCCCGCGTCGACCGGGAGGAGCTGGTGTTGCTGCCGTTCTCGGACGTCGGCGCGCTCGTGGCGTCGGGGGAGGACTGGGCGACGAGGGTGGCCGCGGTGGACGGCGGGCGCGTGCCGCTTGCGGGTGCGGACTTCGCGCCGCTGACCCCGCACCCGGAGAAGGTGTTCTGCGTCGGCCTCAACTACGCCGACCACGCGGCCGAGGCCGACCTGCAGCTCCCCGACCACCCCGTGCTCTTCGCGAAGTACGCCCGCGCGCTGATCGGCGCGAACGACGACGTCGCGCTCCCGGCGGTCTCGGACAAGGTCGACTGGGAGATCGAGCTCGGGGTCGTCATCGGCCAGCCCACCCGGCACGTGGGCGTGGACGACGCGCTGTCCTCGGTGGCCGGCTACACCATCGTCAACGACATCTCGATGCGCGACTGGCAGCTGCGGACCTCGCAGTTCCTCCAGGGCAAGACGTTCGAGGCGTCCACGCCGGTCGGCCCGTACCTCGTGACCCCCGACGAGGTGGGGCACGCCCTGTCGTTGCCGATGGAGCTGACGGTGGACGGCGTCGCCCGGCAGAGCTCCTCCACCGACCACCTGGCCTTCTCGGTCGCGCAGATCGTCTCCTACATCAGCACGATCATCACGCTCGTGCCCGGCGACCTCATCGCCACCGGGACGCCCTCCGGGGTCGGTCACGTCGCCTCGCCGCCCGCCTACCTCGTGGACGGCTCGGTCGTCAGCGCCACCATCGCGGGGCTCGGCACGCAGACGAACCACTGCGTCGCCGACAAGGTCGCGGGTGTGGCCGTCTGATGCGCGGGCACGTCATCGTCGACGTCGGTCACGTCTCCCAGCGGGTCACCGACCTCGACGCCGCGCAGGAGTTCGCCACCGGCATCCTCGGGCTGCACCTCACCGAGCGCACCGACGACGAGCTCTGGTTCACCCACGGCGGCCCCCACCACAGCCTCCACTACACGGCCGCCGACGAGGACGCCCTCGACCACGTCGGGCTCGTCGCCGCCGACGCCGAGGCGGTCGCCGAGGCCGCGCGGCGGGTGAAGGAGGCCGGCCTGACGATCGTCGGTGACCGTCCCCTGTGCCGGGCGGTCCAGGACGGGTTCGCGTTCCGCGACGAGGCCGGCTTCGTCTTCGAGATCTACCGCGGCATGAGCCCGGCGCCGGTGACGCGCACCGCCGGGGTGCTGCGCCCGACGCGCCTCGGGCACGTCAACTTCTTCGTGCCCGACCCCCGCCGCACCGAGCGGATGCTCGTCGAGCTCTTCGACTTCCGGGTCTCCGACCGGTGCGAGGACGGCGTCTTCCTGCGCTGCAACGTCGACCACCACGGCGTCGGGATCTTTCCCGGCGCGCAGAACCGCATCCACCACGCCGCGTGGGAGTACCCGACCATCGTCGAGATCGGCGCGATCGCCGACCTCGTCGACGCGCGCGGCGACTCCGTGCTGTGGGGACCGTTGCGCCACGGCATGGGCCGCAACATCGCGACCTACGTGCAGGAGCCCAGCGGCCTGGTCGTCGAGTTCTACGCCGACATGGAGCGGATCTACGACGACGCCGGCCACGTGCCGGGGGAGTGGACCTTCGACGGGCACAAGTGGGTCAGCCTCTGGGGGCCGCACCTGACCCCCGACGACTTCGCCGAGCACGGGCTGCCCCCGGCGCGGTGGGAGCCGTGAGCACCGCCGCCGTGCCCGCGGGGGTCGTCCTGGCCGACGACCTCGTCTGGGCGGAGTCGCCGCGCCTGCACGACGGGCGGCTCTGGGTCTCCGACACCCAAGGCAGCCGCCTCGTCGTCCTCGGGCCGGACGGGACGACGACGCACACCCTGGACACCGCCGTCAACGGCACCGGGTTCCTGCCCGGGGACGACCTCGTCGGGGCCCGGATGTTCGCCGGGCGGGTCGACCGCTTCGACGGGACGACCTGGTCGGTCCACGCCGACCTGACCGGTCTGGTCGAGGGGCGGCTCGGTGACCTGATCGCCCTGCCCGACGGCTCGGTCTACGTCGACGAGGTGCACACCCCCGACCTCCCCGGACGTCTCCTGCGCCTCGACCCCGACGGCCGGGCGGGCGTGGCCGCCGAGGACCTGGCCTTCCCCAACGGCCTCGCGCTCGTCAACGGCGGCGCCACCCTCGTCGTCGCTGAGACCTTCGCCGCGCGGCTGACCGCCTTCACCGTCGGCGCTGACGGTGCCCTCACCGACCGTCGGCCGTGGTTCGACCTGGGGGAGCGCCTCGGGGAGACCTACCGTCCCGACGGCATCTGCGCCGCGGGCGACGACTCCGTCTGGGTGGCCGCGACGACCGCGCAGACGTTCGTCCGGCTCCGCGGCGGTGCGAACGGAGAGGTCGTGGAGCGCATCGACGTCGACGGGTTCGCGATCGCCTGCTGGCCGGGCGACGACGGCCGCGCCCTCTACGGCACGTCCGGGACGAGCCTCGACCCGGACCTGTCGGTGATGGAGGCCGCCCACCAGCAGCGCACGCGGGCGCGCGTCACCCGCTTCACCCCCCACCAGCCGAATCGAGGATGACCATGAACACCGACACCGACCGCGTCGACGTGGCCGTCATCGGGTGCGGGACGACGGGTCTCGCGCTCACGCGTCTGTTGGCGCTCGAGGGGCTGCGGACCGCCGTGATCGACCGCAGCCGCCTGCCGATGGCCCGACCCCGCGCGACGCACGTCGACGACGAGACGATGCGGGCGTTCCAGACGCTCGGTCTCGCGCACCTCGAGAAGGACTTCTCACTGGTGGGCACCTACCGCCACTACGACGCCCAGTGGCGCGTCGTGATGCAGATGGCCATGAACCGCGGCCTCACCGAACAGGGCTGGCAGTCGGACTACATGTTCCACCAGCCCGACTTCGAGTCGGTTCTGCGCGGTTACGCCCACAACGACCCGAGGACCGACACCTGGTTCGGGTGGGAGGTCACCGGCGTCGAGGACACCGGCGACGAGGTCCGGCTCACGCTGCGCGAGACCGCCACCGGCGACGAGCGTCCGGTCGTCGCCTCCTACCTGGTGGGCTGCGACGGGGCCAACTCCCACGTCCGCGAGATCATGGGCTGCCGGCTCGAGGACCACGAGGCCACGCACCGCCAGCTGATCGTCGACATCATCCCGTTCGTCACGAAGGAGGCCCTCTCCGGGCGCGACTCCTTCATCCAGGCCGGCATCCGCAACCCGCTGACGTTCGTGCCGATCGCGGCACCGCGGGTGCGCTTCGAGCTGATGCTGCGCCCCGAGGACGTCGACGCCGAGTTCGAGCGCACCGAGAAGGCCTACGAGATCCTCTCGCCCTGGCTGACCCCCGACGAGTACCGGCTGCTGCGCTGCGATGTCTACAAGTGGCACTCGATCACCGCCGACCCGTGGCGCGTGGGCCGGCTGTTCATCGCCGGCGACGCCGCCCACACCATGCCGCCCCACCTCGGTCAGGGCATGTGCTCGGGCATCCGAGACGCCCAGAACCTCGCCTGGAAGCTCGCCCGCGTGGTGCGCGGGGAGTCCGACGAAGGACTCCTCGACACCTACGAGTCCGAGCGCCGACCGCACGTGTCGACCTACACGAAGCTCTCCGCCCAGCTCGCGAACACCATCGAGACCCTCGAGGCGACCGAGGAGGAGCCACCGGTCTTCCAGGCCGAGGCCCTGCGTCCCCGGCTCGGGCCCGGCGTGTGGGACGCGGCGGGCGAGCACGGCGGCCGGCTCTCCGAGCAGCCGCGCCTGTCCGACGGGCGCCTGCTCGACGACGCCGTCGGCTACCGCTTCGCGGTCGTGGGCGACCCCGCGACGGTCGCCGGGCTCAGCGAGCGGTCCCGGAGCCTGCTGGCCGCCCTGGATGCCCGGATCGTCGAGGACTTCACCGGCGACGTCCGGTCGTGGATCGTCGGCGAGGGCGCCACCGCGGTGCTCGTCCGGCCCGACCGCTACCTGGTGGGCGCCGCGGGCGGCCCCGCCGAGCTGGACGCGCTCGTCGAGCAGGTCGCGGCGGCCCTCCTCCCCGCGGCCGTGTCGGCATGAAGCTGATCACCTTCGCGATCCCCGGTTCGTCGGGCCACGTCGCCCGGGCGGGCGTGCTGGCCGGGGACGTCCCCGGTCGTGTCGTCGTGGACGTCGACCGGGCGCTCGCCGGTCGGGGACACGAGCCCGTCGCCGGCGGGCGCCCGGAGCCCGGGACGTCCTCGGACCTGCTGACGCTGCTCCGCGGCGGTGAGCGGGCGCTCGACGCCACGCGCGACGCCGCGGCCCGCGCGAGCGCGGCCGGCGAGCCCGGCCCGGAGGGTGCCCGCATCCTGTACCCCGCCGGCGAGGTGCAGCTCCTGTCGCCGCTGCCGCGCCCGAACAGCCTGCGCGACTACCTGGTCGTGGAGGAGCACCTCCGCGGGGTGATCGCCGCCGGCGTCATGACGGCGATCCCCGACGAGTGGTACCGGATCCCGGCGCATTACAAGGGGAATGTCGACGAGATCTACGGTCCGGACGACACCGTGCCCTGGCCCGCATACACCGACAAGCTCGACTACGAACTCGAGGTCTGCGCGGTGATCGGCGTCCCGGGACGACGCATCCGGGCGGAGGACGCCGACCGGCACATCGTCGGCTACACGCTCTACAACGACTGGAGCGCGCGCGACATCCAGCCGCGGGAGATGAGCATCGGCATCGGCCCCGGGGTTAGCAAGGACTTCGCCACCTCCCTCGGGCCGTGCATCGCCACGCCCGACGAGTTCGACCCGGGCTCGGCGCGTCTGGAGGCCAGGGTCGACGGCGAGGTGTGGTCCACCGGGACGCTCGGGACGATGCACTTCTCCTTCGCCGAGCTCATCGCGTGGACCAGCCAGGAACAGACGCTGCGGTCCGGTGACCTGCTCGGGAGCGGGACGGTCGGGAAGGGCTGCGGGGTGGAGCTCGACCGCTGGATTCCACAGGGCGGTGTCGTCGAGCTCGAGGCCGAGGGGATCGGGGTCCTGCGCAACCATGTCGGGCACAAGGGCCAGGGCCCGCGGCGGAAGGTGGAGGTCACCGGGTGTACGGCGATTACGAGTTCCTGACGGTCGCGCCGGGCGCCGACCGCGTCCTGCGCATCACGATGAACCGGCCGGAAAAGCTCAACGCCTCCGGCGAGCGGGGGCATGGTGAGCAGGGCCGGATCTGGCGGGACTTCGACGCCGACCCCGACATGAACGTCGCCCTGATCACCGGGGCCGGGCGCGCGTTCAGCGCCGGCGGGGACCTCGAGGCGGGCAACGGCCCGCTCGAGGTGGACATGCGCGACGGCCGCGCGCTCGTGCGCAACATGATCGCCTGTCGGAAACCGATCGTCTCGGCGATCAACGGGGCGGCCGTCGGCGGCGGGCTCGCGATCGCGCTGCTCGCCGACATCAGCATCGCCAGCGAGAAGGCGGTGCTCATGGACGGCCACCTCAAGATCGGTCTGGCGGCCGGGGACCACGCCGCGCTGGTGTGGCCGCTGTCGATGGGCATGGCCCGCGCGAAGTACCACGCGCTGATGTGCGACCGGATCACCGGCGCCGAGGCGGCGGCGATCGGGCTGGTGGCGCGCTGCGTCCCGCACGAGGAGCTGATGGCGACCGCCGAGGACGTCGCCGTGCGTCTCGCGCGGGGCCCGCAGTTCGCGATCCAGGGCACGAAGGCGGCGTTCAACGACTGGTACACCCAGAACGTCAGCATCTTCGAGCACTCGCTCTACGTCGAGGCCCTCAGCGCGACGCTTCCGGACGCCGAGGCGGGGTTCGCCGCGTTCCGCGAGGGCCGGCAGCCCGAGTTCCCCGGGGCCACGGGTGCCGACAGGTACTGAGCCAACGAGCGGGCACGGCACCGTCGTCGTCACCGGCGCGGCGGGGGGCATCGGCAGCGCCGCCTGCCGGGTCCTCGCCGCGCGCGGTGCGCGGATCGCCGCGCTGGACGTCGGCGACGACGACGGTCGTCCCCTCGCGGCGCCGGTGGCCGAGGCGGTCCGGGCCGCCGGCGGGGCGGCCGTCGCAGTGGCGGCGGACGTGCGCGACCCGGACGCGCTCGACGGGGCGGTCGCCACCATGGTCGCCGAACTCGGCCCGGTGAGCGGGCTCTTCGCCAACGCGGGGCTGTTGCGGAGCGGGAGCGCCGAGGACCTGGAACCCGCGGCGTGGCGGGAGTCCCTCGACGTCAACGCCACCGGCACCTGGAACACGGTGCGGGCGGTACTGCCGCACGTCCGGGCCTCCGGCGGCGGGATCGTGCTCACCAGCTCGGTCGCCGGGGCGAAGGGCACGAGCGGCTTCGCCGGCTACGTGACGGCCAAGCACGCCGTCGTCGGGCTGATGAGGGCCCTGGCGCACGAGCTCGGGCCGCGGTCGATCCGGGTCAACACCGTGCACCCCACCGCGGTGCGGACGCCGATGATCGACAACGAGGACCAGGCGGAGCGCCGGACCGGGATGCGCGGGCCGGCGGGGATGGCCGCCCTGCGCGACGTCTACGCCGAGCGCCACCTGCTGCCGGTGGCGTGGCTGGAGCCCGAGGACGTCGCGCACGCCGTGGCCTGGCTGCTCTCCGACGAGGCCCGCTACGTCACCGGGGTGAGCCTGCCCGTCGACGCCGGGATGCTCGCGAAGTAGCGCTCAGGCGCGCGTGCCTCGGGCCATCGCGACCGCCTCCACCAGGGCGAACGGAGCGTGGCGGCGGGAGGTCATCAGCCGGGTCGCGGTGTCGGCGATGTGGTCGATCAGCAGGTCGCGCGCGAGGTCGCGGTCGCGGTCGCGGCAGGCGTCGAGGATCCCGCGGTGCTCCTTGCACTTGGCTTCGAAGACGCGCTCGTCCTCGAAGCTCGCCCGGAACTCGCGCTGGTAGCGCTCGGCGTGCTCGAACAGCATGTCCAGGTGCTCCGTCAGCCGGGTCCCGGCGGCCCGGCGCATCCGGGCGTGGAACCGCCGGTGGGCCTCCAGGTCGCGCTCGTCCTCGACGAGCGCGATGTCCCGCTCGAGGGCCTCGAAGTCGGCGGCGACGAGGGTGGGCACGGTCAGCCAGATCGCGAGCCCCTCACCCATGACGCGCAGCGCATAGAGATCGTCGACGTCGACCATCGACAGCGAGCTGATCGTCACCAGGCGGTAGGCCGGGTTGCTCACCACCAGCCCCTCGCGCTCGAGCAGCCGCAGGCTCTCGCGCAGCGGGGTCCGGCTGCACCGCAGCCGCGCGGCGAGCTCGGTCTGCGAGATCTCGAGGCCGGGCTCCAGCTCGCCGTCGAGAATCATGCGTCGCAGGGCGTGGTGCACATCCCGCATCGCGACGCTGGACTGCTTCTCCCCGGGCTCCACCTTCGGGACCGTACCTCTCGAGCTCATGGTTCTTTCACCTCCGCGTCGGGGAGGAGATCCGCCAGCCGGAAGGCCAGCGTCAGGTCGAATCGTGTCTCCCAGTGCCGCAGCGGGCGGTCGAGGAGCTCGCCGATCCGGGCGAGCCGGTACTTGACCGTGCTGACGTGCACGTGACACCGGGCGGCGATGCGCTGCAGGTGTCCGTCCTCCTCGACGTAGGCGCGCAGCGTCGTCAGCAGCTGGGCCCCGCCGGCCTCCTCGTGCGCGGCGACGGGGCCGAGCGTGCCGTGGACGAAGGCCTGCACGTTCGTCAGGTCCGCGATGTCGAGCATGAACCGCAGCGGACCGAGCGCGCTCGAGTGCACCGCCCGTGAGCGGCGCGGGCTGGCCCGGCGCGCGAGCGCCGCGCACGCCGAGGCCTCCCGGAAGCCGGCCGCGACGCTCGTGCGCCCCACGCTGGTCCCGACCCAGGTGGGGGTCTCGCCGCGCCGGTCGTCGGCGGGGGGCGGGAGGTCGGGACGCAGAAGGCGCTCGGCGTGGGCGGCGACGTCGTGCCCCTCACCCAGGAGGGCGACGACGAAGCGGTCACCCCGCCGGCCGCACAGCACGCCGGGATCGCGCGGCACCCGGGGCCGCCGGAACGGGCCAGCTGACTCGACGACGAGGACCGCGCACGGCGCGCCGAGCGTCAACCCGGACCGTGCGGCGCGCGCCGCGAGCTCGGGGTCGGCCTCGCCGGGGGCCTCCAGCAGCTGCTCGAGCAGCTCCCCGCGCAACCGCAGCTCGACGTCCCGGGCGGCCTCGTGGCGCATCAGCTCCAGGGCCAGCACGGTCGCGCCGTGGGCGAACGCGTTGCGCTCCAGCACACGCAGCGGGGCGTCGCCGAAGACGGTGAGCCGCCCGAGGTCGGTCCCGTGGCGCCGGATCGGCACGGTGGCGGCGACCCGGCCGGTGGTGGCACCCGCGCCGGACGGGCCCTGCCGCAGCGCGTGCGGCGCGACGATCTCCTGTTCGAGGAGCAGCTGCCGGCCGGTCAGCTCGCCGAGGGCATGGACGACCCGGTCGATCCCCGCGCCCGAGACGGCGGCGTCGCCGAGGGCGCGGTGGATGTCGACGGTCGCCTCGAGCGTGGCGGTCCTGTCGAGCAGCGCGCGGTAGAGGCGCGCGTTGGCGATGGCAACCGAGGCCTGGGCGGCGAGGGCGGCGACGACGGCCTCGTCGGTGGACGCGAAGTCGGTGGGGCTGCGGTTGGCGGCGTAGAGCACCCCGACGGTCTCGTCCTGGCGGATCATCGGCGCGCAGACGACGGAGGCCACCCCCTCGGCGAGCATCGCCTCCCGCACCGGGCCGCGGGGGGCCCAGGCGGGGTAGTCGGTGACGACGAGGGGCCCGCCCCGGGCGAGCGCCGCGCCGCCGAGGCCCTCGCCCCGGGCCACGCGCATCTCGGCGAACGTGGCCTCGACCACGCCGTGGGTCACCGCGACCCGCATCGCCCCCGTGGCCTCGTCGAACAGCGAGAGCCAGGCGATGTCGCTGCCCACCAGCCGCGCGGCACTGCGGGTTGTGAGGTCGAGCACCCGGGGAAGGTCGACCTCCTCGGCCGCGAGCTCCGTGCCGAGCTCCACCAGCGTGCCCAGCACGTCGAACGGCAGCGTCGGCAGCGTCACGAGCCGGCTCCTGTCCCGTGGGGACGAGTCTGCGCGCCCCGCTTCCGCCCGTGGAGACGTGGTCCGGGCCACATTCGCCTGCCGACACTGTGGTCGTGGACGTGCTCTCGGACTTCTCGACGCTCTCCCGGCGCTGGGACCGCGCGGTGAACGGTGCGAGGGACGCGACGTTCCTGGAGTGGGCGCCCTCGGCCGGAGCGGCGGCGTCGTGGACCTACGGCGAGTTCGACGCGGTGGTCGAGGCGGTCCGCGGGGCGATCCACGCCCGAGGGGTGCGGCAGGGGGACCGGATCGCGCTGTTGCTCCCGAACTGTCCGGCCTTCGTCGCGGTGATGCTCGCCGGTGCCCGCGCCGGCTGGATCCTGCTGCCCTGCGACCCTCGCAGCACCGCGGTGGAGATCGCCCGACAGGAGGAGCGGGTCGGCCCGGTGCTCGCGATCTGCGGGCGCGACCAGGCGGCGATCCACCGCGAGTCCGGGGCGGTGGCCCCCGTGGTCGAGGTGGACCCCGGTGATCCGGCGTTCACGGCGCTCACCGACCCGACGTCCGGGGCGCCGGAGCCCCCCGCCGTCCCGGTGGCCCCACGCGACGTCCTGGCGCTGATGTTCACCTCGGGCACCACGTCCGCGCCGAAGATCGTCGAGGTGACGCAGGCGAACTACGCGTTCGCGGGTGACGTCATGGCCGCCGCGGCGGGCCTGCGCCGCGACTCGCGGTTCCTGGTGGTGCTGCCCCTCTTCCACGCCAACGCCCAGTACTACTCGATCGCCGCCTCGGTCTCGGTCGGCGGCGCCGTCGTGCTCGTCGACGGCTTCTCGGCGTCGCGCTTCCTCGAACAGGCCGAGGCGGCGCGTGCGACGCACGCCTCGCTGTTCGCGGCGCCGATCCGGATGGTCCTCGCTCGGGCGACGGTGACCCCGCTGCGGCGGCCGCTGGAGAACCTGTGGTTCTCCCAGAACCTCACCGACGACGAGTACGAGCGGTTCGCGGCCCTGGTCGGGTGCCGGCCCCGCCAGATCTACGGAATGACCGAGACCGCGCCGGCGGTGCTGATGAGCCGCCGGCTCGACCCCGTACCGAGGACGGTCGGGGTTCCCACCCCCGGCTGTCACGTGCGGTTGCGCGACCGGGTGGCGGACCGGCCCGCGGGGCCGGGGGAGATCGGGCGCATCCAGGTCGGTGGCCGCCCGGGCCTGTCGCTGTTCGCGGGCTACCGGGGCGACGCGCAGGCGACGGCGGCGGCGCTCTCCGCGCCCGATCCGTCCGGCGTCGCGTGGCTCACCACCGGCGACCTCGGACGTCTCGACGCGGACGGCGAGGTCGTGTTCGTGGGCCGCGACGGCGACATGATCAAGGTTGCCGGGGAGAACGTCTCGGTGGTCGAGCTGGAGTCGGTGCTGCTCGAGCACCCCGGGGTGCTCGACGCCGCCGTGGTCGGGGTGCGCGACCCGCTGCGCGACGAGGTGCCGGTCGCGTTCGTCGTCCCCGCGCGGGACGCCTCGCCCGCGTTGGCCGGCGACCTCGAGCGCTGGCTCGCCGCGCGGCTCTCCGGTCCCCGCCGCCCACGCGGCATCCACGTCGTCGACGAGCTGCCGCGCACCGCGGTCGGCAAGATCCAGCGCTTCCGGCTCGTCGAGGCCGCGCTGCGCTGACCGGCATCTCCGGCGCATCTCCACCTCCGCTCGTCTTGTCCAGACTTGCTCCCGAAGTGTATCCAAAGAGCTGAGAAGTGCATCAGATCACGTCGCACCTGCGAAGGGAACCGCCATGACCGCCGACACCGCCACCGGATCCGCCACCGAGTCCGCCGCGCCCGCCCGCTGTCCGGTCAGCGCCGCGTATGACCCCTTCGACCCGGCAATGCTCGAGAACCCGTACCCCTGGCTGCGCGAGCAGCGGGCGCAGGACCCGGTGTTCTTCGCCCCCGCCATCGGCATGTGGGTGGTCACGCGCCAGGACGACGCGGAGTTCGTCCTGCGCCGCCCCGAGGTGTTCTCCAACGAGAACGCCATCACCGGCCGCTACAACCCCGCGGTCATGGAGCGCTTCGCGGGCAAGGTCCCGCTCACGGCGACCCTCATCGGGATGGACCGGCCCGACCACACGCGCCTGCGGCGCATCGTCAACGCCGCTTTCACCCCCGGTCGCGTGGCGCGGATGGAGGACGACATCCGTGCCCTCGCTGGCGAGCTGATCGACGCGCTCCCCACCGACGAGCCGTTCGACGTGGTCTCGGGGTTCTCCTACCCGCTGGCGCTCACCGTGATCACCCGCCTCGTCGGGATCCCCGCCGACGCCGTCCAGCGGTGTCACGACCTCTCCGAGGAGTGGAACCGCCTGCTCGGCGCCGAGGAGCGGGGCATGCCCGTCGAGGAGCAGCTGCGCTACGCGGACGCGGCGCTCGAGTACCACCAGTACGTCGCCGACCTCATCGCCGCGCGCGAGCACGACCCGCAGGACGACCTGATCTCCGCGGTGTGGGCGGTGCGCAAGAAGGGCGACGTCGCGCTCACCGACCTGGAGATGCTCTCGCTCTTCCCCGGCCTGATCAGCGCCGGCCACGAGACCACGGCGAACCTCATCGCCAACGGGCTCGCGCACCTGCTCGCGGTGCCGGAGCGCTGGCAGCGCCTGGTGGCCGGGGAGTACGACATCCCCGCCATGGTCGAGGAGATGCTCCGCTTCGACACCTCCATCTTCGGCCTGCCGCGCCGCGTCACGGTCGACGTCCGGATCGGCGACGTCGACGTCCCCGCCGGGGACCTGGTGTTCGTGCACTTCGCCGCCGCCGGTCACGACCCCGACAAGGTCTCCCGCCCCGACGAGTTCGACCCCGCGCGCGATCCGGCGCCGCACCTGTCCTTCGGTAAGGGCGCGCACTTCTGCCTCGGCGCGCCACTGGCGCGGCTCGAGACCCGGATCGCCTTCGAGGAGCTGGTCGCCCGCCGCCCGGACCTGCGCCTCGAGGCCACCCCGGCCCACACGCCGCACTTCGTCTTCCGGGCCCTCTCAGCCCTGCGGGTCCGGAGCAGCTGATGGCCTTCGTGATCGGCGCAGGCTGCGTCGACGTCACCGATCGCGCCTGCCTGGACGTGTGCCCGGTCGACTGCATCTATGTCGGCGACCGGAAGTGCTATATCAACGCCGGCGAGTGCATCGACTGCGGCGCCTGCGAGCCGGAGTGCCCGGTTGATGCGATCTTCGTCGAGGACGCCGCGCTCGACGACGCCGAGCGGGCCTACGTCGAGGACTCGCTCGCGTTCTTCGCGCAGCGGCTGCCCGGTCGCGCAGAGCCCCTCGGTCACCCCGGCGGCGCCGCGAGTCTGGGCGAGCTCGGTGTGGACACCCCGTACGTGGCGGCCCTACCCACGCGGGGGCCGCGCGGATGACGCGCACACAAGTCGACGTCGTTCCTGCCGTGACCCCGAGAACGCTCTCGGGCCCACCGGGCCCACAGGGCCCGCCCGGTGTGTAGGCAGGCGCTTACCTTGCGGCGCAGCGCGCTTCGCGGCCCTGCACGCAGAGGGTGCCGCACTGCCGGACTGCTGACCGAGCTCCGTCAGCGCCCGTCCGCCCTGGACGGCCCCGACGGTGTCGACGCCCTGGAGCCACCCGGGCCCCACGCCGGTGTCGACGCCGCGCCCCGCGAGCTCGCCCGACGCCGCGCCCGGCTCAACGGTCGCACGGTCACGAGGGGGCGGTGGCGCCGCACCCGCAGATCGGTGCGCCCCGCAGCGATCGTCGAGCTCCAGGCCCCGACGACGCTGCTCGCCGCCCTCGAGCTCGAGGTGCCCGTCGGGCCCGGGCAGGCGCCGCTCGTCGTCCTCGGGGTCGAACAGCCACTCCGGTCCGCACCCGTCGGGCAGATCGAACGCGGCGCCGGTCTCGGGGAGGCCGAGCTGCTCGAGCAGGCCCTGCTCCACCGAACCCGGCACCGCCGGTCTGGGCGCGGGGCGATCGTCGCGGGCGGTGTCGTGATCGTCATGGTTCTCGGTCGGCTCGTCCTCGCGCGGCGAGCCGTCCTCCGGCCCGGCACACTGATCATCGAGCCCGCGGTCGGGCACCTCATCCGGTCCGTCGTGGTCGGGCCGTCGTGGGGTTGCTGGTCGTCGGGCGGGGCGTTGTCGGCGTGGTACTCCGCGGCGAGCAGCAGCGCGATGGTGCGGTCGTCGTACCGCGGCCCTGCGCCGGCTCGACGCTCTGCTGGAGCTGCTCGGTCCGGCATGGAGCGCGGTGCTGGGCACCGACTACGGCAAGGCCGCCCTGGCCGTGCGCGATCGCTATGCCGACCCGCACGGCCGACCCGCACGCCCTGACCTGGCTGGGCCGGGCCCGGCTGGCGCGCTTGCTGATCCGCACCAGCCGCGGGGCATGGTGCGAGGACAAGGCCGACGCCCTGCTCGTCGACGCCCGCGGCACGCTCGCGCCGTGGCCCGCCCGCGCCATCGAGGTCGCCGAGCTCGCCGAGGACTCGGCATCGAGGCCCGCCTGGTAACCCAGCTCAGCGGCGAGATCGACCAGCTCGACGACCGCATCGCCGCGCACTACCACGCCGCCGACCCGACGGCATCGTCGTCTCAGCGCCCGGACTCGGTGCGGTGCTGGCAGCGATGATCCTCGGCCGCCTCGGCGATCCCACCCGCTTTCGCGATCTGGCCGCGGTGCGCAGCTACACCGGCCTCGTCCCCAAGATCAACCAATCCGGCACCGTCGATCGCCACGACGGCCCGACCAAGGCCGGCGACCACGTGCTGCGCTTCGCGCTGTTCGCCGCCGCCGACCATGCCCGCAAGACCGACCCCACTCTCGCCGCGCGCTACCAACGCCTGCGTGACCGCGGCAAACACCGCAACAGCGCGCTGTGCACCCTCGCCGCGGTGCTGGTGAGCCGCATCGCTGCCCGCTGGCGCCGCGGCGAGCACTACACCTTGCGCGACCTCGACGGACACGAGATCACCGACGCGCAAGGCCGTGAGCTGTGCAGCAAGTCAACAGCGAGGGGCAGGCAGCGCGCAACACCACCATCAGGGGACGGGCCGGCCAAGCAAGGAGTCGCACAGCGCTCCATCGACCGGCCTGTCCAGCAGCAGGACCAGAAGCCGCGAACCGCTCGACATCCGTTAGGAACTCTTCGCCGGGCGGAACCCAGCTCAGCCTCCGAGCGCAGGCCCGAAACGGTCACGGTTCCGAGCCCTGGCCATCTCCTCGGCGCCGGCGAGCGCGTGGCGATACGGACACTCAACGTCAGCGACGCCACGCCGCTGACACTCCGCGAGCGTCGAGCGTGGGGAGTTACGGGCCATCAACGCCTGCGATGGCCCGACCGCTGACTCGGGGCGTCAGGCGCAGGAGGCGTCGGCGGCCGTGATCGTCGGGTTGACGGGTGCCGAGGGGGTGGCGCCCGAGGGCCCGGGGCCCGAGCGGACGCGGCCGTCGAAGTCGTCGCCGAGGACGAGGGTCAGCGTGCCGGTCCCCGACGACGTCGGCTCGAGCGTCGCCCCGGGGACCGCGGCGGCGAGCGCCTGCGCGGCCACCGCCTGGTCCGGCGAGTAGCGGACCGTCGTGCCGCGGGCGCCGGCGGGCGAGCCGCTGTCGTCGGTGACGACCCCGAAGCCCGCGGAGCGCAGCCGCTCCGCGATCGACGAGGCGGACGGGCCGGACGAGGAGCCGCTGCCGTCCGAGCTGCCGTCCGAGCCGCCGTTCCCCGAGTCGTCCTCGCCGGAACCGTCGTCGGAGCCCTCGTCGACGGGGGAGCGACCGTCGAGCAGGCGGACGTCGACGGGTGCCGCGGCCGGCGCGGCGGGCGCCGCCGGAGCGCCCGGAGCCCCCGGAACACCCGGAGCACCCGGCAGCGGGCGACCCTCGATGATCGCGCTGAACAACGCCCTGTCCTCGACGGGGCGCAGGACCTCGTTGCCCCGGTCGTTGGCGATGCCCGTCGTGGGGACGGTGACGAAGGTGACCGCGCGCGGGTCGAGGCTGCCCAGCGACTGCGCCAGGGTGAGCAGCTGATCCGACCCGATGTTCTCCCCGAACGTCGAGCGGGAGATCGCCTCGACGAGCGCGTTGAGCCGGCCCGGGTCGAGGAGCGTGCCCGCCGACAGCACCGAGCGGAGCAGGGCCCCCAGGAAGCGCTGCTGGCGCTGGATGCGGCCGTAGTCGCTGGACGGGTCGCCCTCGACGTGGCGGGCGCGGACGTAGTCGAGGGCCTGCTGCCCGGTGAGCACCGTGGGGCCGGCCTGCGTGACGATCGGCCCGAGGATCGAGTCCCGCACCGGCCGCTCGACGCAGATCGGCACGCCGCGCACCGAGTCGACCATGCCCTGGAAGCCCTGGAAGTCGACGCCCAGGAAGCGGTTGATCGCCAGCCCGGAGAGCTCCTGGACCGCGCGCGTCACGCAGCGCGGGCCGCCGGCCGCGTACGCGGAGTTGAGCTTGACCCGCGGGGTCGGCGGCAGCATCTCGGGGGAGTACGCCCCGCTCACGGGGTCCCAGCGCTCGCAGGCAGGTCGGGTGATCTCCAGATCGCGGGGGAAGGAGACGACGGTGACGCCCGAGCGGTCCTCGGGGACGTGCACGATCATGATCGTGTCGGTGCGGGCGCCCGGGACGTCGGCGGTGTCGCCGGCGTCCTCCGAGGGCGGCGCGCCGGCCCGGCTGTCCGAGCCGACGACGAGGAAGTTCTGGTCGCCGGCCTGCGCGGCGGCGTTCTGGATGGCGGGCGAGTTCGGGTCGAGCGCGCCGATCTGACGCACCGCCGCCTCGACCCACGACGCGGCGCCCCACCCCAGCCCGCACACGACGACCACGAGCACCGCGCACGTCGCGGTCATCAGCCGCAGCACGCGCGGACCGGTCCAGCCCCGGCGCCAGGCCGCGAGGCGGGCGCCCGCCGACGCGAGTACCGCGGACGTCGCGGCGTAGTCGGCCTCGCCCTCCCGTGCCTCGGCCGCCGGTCGACGACGGTCCCCCGATGGCGGGTCGATTCCCGTGCTCGAACGCTCGGAGGCCGGCGACGCCTCCGCGTCCTCCGGAGCGGGCGCTCCCGCGGGAACGGACGTCACCGCGAGGGCGAGCACCTGCCGGGCGGCGGGCGACGCGGCGGGTGACGCGGCGGGTGACTCGGCCTTCGCCGAAGCGGGCGGGGCCGATGCCGCGGCGGGACCGGCGGGTCGCTGGTCGGGCGGGCGTACGAGGGGCGGCACGGCGGCGCGCACGGTGGGCTCGGGACCGGGCTTCCCGCCGGGGCCGGGAGCGGGACCGGCCGGGCCGACCACCGGGGTTCCAGCATCCGGGCCTGCCGTCGGGCCGCCGGGGGACGCCCCGGTCGGAGGCCCGCTCGGCCCCCCGGCGCGCGGGCGGGCCGGCGGCGGGTCGCAGTCGGGACGGCGCTCGATCCGCGGCGCCGGGGGCGGCGGACGCGTGCCGGCCGGCTCGCGGACCGCGCCGGCCGGGGGGTCCGGGGCGCCCGGTCCCGCGGCGGCCGCCGGCTTCGGCACCCGACCCGCCGGGAGGGTGACCGCGTCGACGGGCGCCCGGGTCGACGGCGCCGCCCGGGCCGCGGGCGACGGGATGCCCGAGGACGGCGTGCCCGAGGACGGCGTGCCCGAGGACGGCGTGCCCGGAGTCGCCCCGTCCGGCGAGGCCGAGGTCGGTGCCGTCACGAGCGCCGCGCTCGGTGGGCGCAGACCGAAGCGAGGGCCGGTTCGGCGCGTCAGGCGCACCATCGTCGGCCGGCGGGACGCGGTGGGCATCGCGACCGGGATCCGGAAGGGCGCCGACGCCGGCCCCGTGAGGGCGGACGGGCGAACCGCGTCGGAACCGGCCGTCGCGGGGCGGGAGCCCCGCACCGGGTCACCGGCGCGGTCGTCGGTCACGCAACTCCTCGAGGATCCACGGGCCGGGAAGTCAGCAGGCGGATACTACGGCGCGTACCGGTGAGTTCGGCGCGGGCCCCACTACGCCACGCAGACACCCGGACACAACGGGCACCACACGACCGGGGGACGCGTGTGACCTCCGATTGCTCAGGTTCGGCTCAGACCGTCACGCGGACGGGAACGCCCGGCGCGCGGCGGCGCCGATGCCGCGCCGACCACCGGCGGCGCCGGCCAGGCGCACCTCGCCGTCGGCGTCGCGGTACGCCACCGCGTTCCGGCCGGCGCGCTTGGCGACGTAGAGCAGGGCGTCGGCGGCGTCCAGGCCCGGCGACCGCGGGCTCCCGCCGTCGCCACCGTCGAGGCACGCGACCCCGACGCTGACCGTCACCCGCAGATCGTCGGCGATCTCGTGCCATGGGTGGGCGTCGACGCGTACGCGGGCCTCCTCGCACACCCGGACCGCCTCGGCGGGCGCGACCCCGGGCAGGACGAGCGCGAACTCCTCCCCGCCGTAGCGGGCGCAGAACCCGTCCCGGGGCAGCCCCTCGCTCATGAGGTCGACGAGGCGCCGGAGCACTTCGTCGCCGACCGCGTGACCGTGGGTGTCGTTGACGTCCTTGAAGTGGTCGACGTCCGCGAGGGCGACGCAGGCGGCGTCGTGCGAGCCATCACGCCCTACCTTCAGAGGTGCGGCCGGAGCTGGTGTTGGCTCCGGGTGTGCAGGCGGAGCGGGGATGGCTTCCATCAGAGCTGCCGTCAATGGCCGTAGGCTGCTGTTCCCCCCGCTCTGCCC
>NZ_JBXUHE010000016.1:0-112107 GCF_057180585.1 Actinomycetospora sp. 2LY8.5 | reverse complement strand
GGACCGGGACGGACGAACCTCTGGTGTGCCAGTTGTCCCGCCAGGGGCACGGCTGGTTGGCTACGTTCGGAAAGGATAACCGCTGAAGGCATCTAAGCGGGAAGCCCGTTCCAAGATGAGGTCTCCCACCCCTTCGAGGGTTAAGGCCCCCACCAGACCAGTGGGTTGATAGGCCAGACATGTAAGCGCCGCAAGGCGTTCAGTGGACTGGTACTAATAGGCCGAGGACTTGCCCACACACACGTCAAGCAATCACGACGTGCCACGGCGACCAATGCGTCACGAACAACCACATGCCCGCGTCCACTGTGCATATCCCAACGACCACACACCCCACCCCCCACGGGCCCATACCCGGTGGGGGTGGTGGGGTGTTCCGGTGGCCACAGCGGAGGGGAAACGCCCGGACCCATCCCGAACCCGGAAGCTAAGCCCTCCAGCGCCGATGGTACTGCGACCGACAGGTCGTGGGAGAGTAGGACACCGCCGGAACACCCGACCACCCCCACACCACGTGGGTGGGCACACCGACGACGACCTGCAGAGGTCGCCACAGAATGAGCAGTACCTGACGGGCAGGACTCCGGCTGGAGCCCTGCCCGTTCGCATGTCCACAGGAGGTCCGTGATGTCGTCCGACCCGTCGGAGGGGCCCGGCGCTCGCGGAGGCGACGACGACCCACGCCGCGGCAGGACCGCCGGCTCCTCCCGCGACGAGCAGCAGGGCTCGGGTGGTCGCGGGGCGACCGGCCGGGACCGCGGTGGCGCTCGGGGCGGGGAGCGTCGCGGCAGCGGACGCCCGTCCGACCGCGGCCCCCACGACGACCGCGGCGGCTCCGGGCGGCGCCGGTCGGACGACCGCCGCGACGACCGTGGCCCGCGCGACTCGCGTCCGCGGGACGGCCAGCGCCGCGACGACCGGCCCTCCGGTGACCGCCCTCGTGGTGAGCGGCAGGGCGACGACCGGTCCCGCGACGACCGGTCCCGCGACGACCGGTCCCGCGACGACCGGCCCCGCGGTGACGGGCGGGGCGATCGCCGCCACGACGGGCCTCGAGGCGGTCGGCCCCGGGACGATCGGCCCGGCGGGGACCGGCCCCGCACGGATCGCTCTCGCGACGAAGGGCCCGGTGGCGGCCGCCCGAACGGCGCGCGTCCGCAGGGCGGCCGCCCGAACGGCGCGCGTCCGCAGGGCGGCCGCCCGGGTGCGGGTGGTGACGGCGGGGGGCGTGGCGACCGCAGTGCCCGTGGTGACCGTGGTCGGCCCCGTGACGACCGTGCGCGCGGACCGCACGACGACCGCCGCCCCGACCCGCGCCGCGACGAGACCGGCGACAGGGTCGAGACCGGCGACAGGGTCGACCACTCGTCGGAGCCGATCCAGCGCCACCAGGACGCCGCGCCACGTCCCGTGGCGCCGCCCTTGCCCGACGACATCACGCCCGACCTCCTCGACCCGGAGGCGCGTCGCGACCTGCGCGGCCTCCCCAAGGACCTGGCCGACGTCGTCGCGCGCCATCTGGTCGCGGTCGGCGAGCTCGTCGACGACGACCCGGAGCAGGCCCTGGCCCACGCTCGCTTCGCCCGCCACCGGGCGAGCCGCGTCGCCATCGTGCGCGAGGCCTCGGGTCTCGCGGCGTACCACGCGGGGGAGTGGGCCGAGGCGCTCTCCGAGCTCCGCGCGAGCCGTCGGATGGGCGGCGACGGTCACCTGGCCGTGATGGCCGACGCCGAGCGAGCCCTGGGCCGCCCGGAGCGTGCGATCGAGCTGTCGCGCAGCCCCGAGGCCCGCGATCTCACGACCGAGGACGCCGTGGAGCTCCTCATCGTCGTGTCGGGCGCCCGGCGCGACCTCGGCGAGAACGACGCCGCGGTGGTCGGGCTGCAGGTGCCCGAGCTCGACGCCTCGCGCGAGGACCCGTGGGTGCCGCGGCTCTTCTACGCCTACGCCGAGGCGCTCCAGGCCGCCGGGCGCACCGACGACGCGGTCCGCGCGTTCCTCGAGGCCGCCGGTACGGACCTCGAGGGCGAGACGGACGCCGAGGAGCGCGCGATCATGCTCGGTGTCGGCGACCACGCCGCCGCCGAGGAGACGGCCGCGGAGACCGCCACCGAGACCGCCACCGAGACCGCCACGGACGACCGCGACGTGCTCGACGACGAGGTCCAGGCCGCCGAGAGGTCCACCGACGAGGCGCGCGAGGACGCGCCGTCGAGCGCCGTCGAGGCGCCGAGGTTCTCCGGGTGAGCGAGCACGACGCGCTGCTCGTCGATCTCGACGGCACGGTGTACCGGGGGCCGGACGCGATCGAGGGCGCGGTCGAGAGCCTCGAGGCCGTGCGGGGGCGGGCGACCGTCTCCTACGTCACCAACAACGCCTCGCGAGGCCCGGACGAGGTCGCCGACCACCTGCGTCACCTCGGGCTCACGCTCGAGACGGACGCCGTCGTCACCAGCGCGCAGGCCGGCGCGGTCGTGGTCGCGGAGCACGTCGCGCCGGGGGCGAAGGTGCTGGTCGTGGGCACCGAGGCACTCGCCGAGGAGATCCGCCTCGTGGGCCTCGAGCCGGTGCGTGCCGAGGACGACGAACCCGTCGCCGTGGTGCAGGGGCACTCGCCCGACACCGGCTGGCCGATCCTCGCCGAGGCGACTCTGGCGCTGCACCGGGGCGTGGTGTGGGTCGCCTGCAATGTCGACCCGACCCTGCCGAACGAGCGCGGCCTCCTGCCGGGCAACGGGTCGATGGTCGCCGCCCTCCGCGCGGCGTCCGGGCGCGAGCCGCTGGTGGCGGGCAAGCCCGCGGCGCCCCTGCTCGAGCAGGCGATCGCCCGGGTGGGCGCGCAGCGTCCGCTGGTCGTCGGCGACCGCCTCGACACCGACATCGCCGGCGCCCACAGCGTCGACGCCGAGAGCCTCCTCGTCCTCACCGGCGTCTCGACCCCCGCGGCCCTCCTGGTCGCGCCGGCGGGGCAACGCCCGACGTACCTCGGCGCCGACCTGCGCGTTCTCGACGCCGACCTCGCCGCGACCTCCGTGGCCGACGGCGACACCGCCGGGTTCACCGCCCGGCGTGAGGACGGGCATCTGGTGCTGGACGGGGACGGCGACGAACCCACCGCCGCCCTGCGCGCCCTCTGCCGCGCCGCCTGGTCGTCCGGCGGCGGCGGCGGCGGCGTCCGCGCCGACGGCGCACCGGCCGAGAAGATGATCAGCGCACTCGGGCTGGCCAGCGGCTGACGGGTTAGCGTGGACGGCGACAGCATCCGGGCCGACGCCGGGGAAGGACGCGCCATGATCGAGCAGGGTGACGCGCTCACCGGCCTGCGGGACGCCGTCGCGGCTCTCCCGAACGGTGCCGGGGACGGCGACGACTTCGACGCCGCCGAGCACGCGACCCGGTTCGAGGCGGTGCACGACGCGCTGGTCGCGGTGCTGGCCGACGTGGACCGGACCTGAGCGCGGTGGCCCGGTCCACCGCCCGCCGGCTCCGCCTGGACGCCGAGCTGGTCCGACGCGGCCTCGCCCGGTCGCGCGAGCACGCGGCCGGGCTCATCGCCGAGGGCCGGGTGACGGTCGGCGGCACGGTGGCCAGCAAGCCCGCGACGGCCGTCGAGACCGCCGCCGCCGTCGTCGTGCGCGAGGACGTCGACGACCCGGGCTGGGCGTCGCGGGGCGCAGGCAAGCTGCTCGGCGCACTCGAGGCCTTCGTCCCGCAGGGTCTCACCGTCGACGGCAGGCGCTGCCTGGACGCGGGCGCGTCCACCGGCGGGTTCACCGACGTCCTGCTGCGACACGGCGCGCGCGAGGTC
Organism: Actinomycetospora sp. 2LY8.5; assembly: GCF_057180585.1. Taxonomy (NCBI): domain Bacteria; kingdom Bacillati; phylum Actinomycetota; class Actinomycetes; order Pseudonocardiales; family Pseudonocardiaceae; genus Actinomycetospora; species Actinomycetospora sp. 2LY8.5. The sequence continues at coordinate 108,299 of NZ_JBXUHE010000016.1, read as the reverse complement.
GTCGCGGTCGACGTCGGCTACGGGCAGCTGGTGTGGGCGCTGCAGACCGACCCGCGCGTCGCGGTGCACGACCGGGTCAACGTGCGCTCCCTGACGCCGGACGACATCGGCGGACCGGTCGACCTCGTCGTCGCCGACCTGTCGTTCATCTCCCTCGGCCTGGTCCTCGACGCGCTGGTCGCGTGCACGGTCCCGGGCGGCGACCTCGTGCCGATGGTCAAGCCGCAGTTCGAGGTCGGCAAGGACCGGCTCGGCTCGGGCGGGGTCGTGCGCGACCCGGCGCTGCGGACGTCGGCCGTGCTCGACGTCGTGGCGTCCGCCCGTGCGCGGGGCCTGGTGCTGCACGGCGTCGTCGCCAGCCCGCTGCCGGGGCCGTCGGGCAACGTGGAGTACTTCTGCTGGCTGCACCGGGCGACCGGGAACGACGACGGGAACGACGGCGGGCACGACAGGGCGCACAGCGAGACGCTGGTGGAGCGCGCCGTGGAGGAAGGTCCGCAGTGACGACAAGGGGACGCCGGTGACCGACGGGCTCGCGGAGGCCGATGCGGCGGGTGTCGCGGACGACGACGGCCGCGGCACGCGCGACGCGCTCCTCGTCGTGCACACCGGCCGGGACGCGACGCGGAAGGTGGCGTCGCAGGCCGCCCGCCGGCTCGCCGAGGCCGGGTTCGCGCTGCGGATCCTCCCCGACGAGTACTCGACCGACGAGGGCCTGTTCGACGACCTCCCGGAGGGGCAGCGCCCGCGCACCGTCGCGCCCGACTCCGACGCCGCGCTCGGCATGGAGATCGTGCTCGTGCTCGGTGGGGACGGCACGCTCCTGCGGGCCGCCGAGCTCGCCCGCCACGCGCGGGTGCCGATGCTGGGCGTGAACCTCGGGCGCGTCGGGTTCCTCGCCGAGGCCGACCTCGACGACCTCGACGAGGTCCTCGACGCCGTCGTCGGGCGCACCTACCGCGTCGAGGAACGGATGACGGTCGAGGTCGTCGCCCACCAGAACGGCACCGAGCTGGGCCGGACCTGGGCGCTCAACGAGGCGATCGTCGAGAAGATGAACTGGGCGCGGCTGCTCGACGTCGTGCTCGAGGTCGACGGTCGCCCGGTGTCGGAGTTCGCCTGCGACGGGGTGCTGTGCGCGACGCCGACCGGCTCGACGGCCTACGCCTTCTCGGCGGGCGGGCCCGTGGTGTGGCCCGAGGTGCAGGCGATGCTGTTGGTGCCGAGCAACGCGCACGCGCTGTTCGCGAAGCCGCTGGTCATCTCGCCGGACTCGTCGGTGGCGCTCGAGGTGTCGAGCCGCGGGGACGCCGGTGTGCTCGTCTGCGACGGCCGGCGCACGATCGAGCTGCCGCCGGGCTCGCGCGTCGAGGTCGTCCGTGGGCGCAACCCGGTGCTGCTCGCACGGCTGCGGGTGCAGCCGTTCACCGACCGTCTGGTCCGCAAGTTCGGGCTGCCGGTGCAGGGGTGGCGGGGCCGCCGGGGCTGAGCTCGAGGGGCTCCGGTCGACGGGCCGAGCTCCCCGATCGGCGTGCTCCCCTCACCGCTCCGCCGACCGCCCGACACCGACCGTTCGACCACGTGTTCGATCCCATCGGCGTGTTCGGACCCGGAGCGTCGGACCGGACCGCTACCGTGAGGGCCGTGCTCGCCGAGCTGAGGATCCAAGGCCTCGGGGTCATCGAGGATGCCACCCTCGATCTGCACCCCGGGCTCACCGTGGTCACGGGGGAGACCGGGGCCGGCAAGACGATGGTGGTCACGGGGCTGCACCTGCTGGGTGGCGGCCGCGCCGACTCCTCGCGTGTGCGCCGCGGCGCCACGCGCGCCATGGTCGAGGGTCGGTTCCTGCTGCCTCCGTCCGACACCGACACCGACACCGACACCGACACCGACACCGACACCGAGGGCGACCCACCGGAGGGCGGGGACGACGCCGGGCCCCGGTCGGCCCTGCGCCTCGCCGCCGACGCGGGCGCCGCACTCGACGACGACGGCAGCCTCATCGCCGCGCGCACGGTGTCCGCCGACGGGCGCTCGCGCGCTCACCTGGGCGGGCGCTCGGTGCCGATGGCCGTGCTGGGCGACGTCACCGACGCGGCGCTCGCCGTGCACGGTCAGCACGAGGCGCTGCGGCTCCTGCGGGCGGCCGAGCAGCGGGCGGTGCTCGACCGGTTCGCCGGCGCCGCGGTGGCCGAGCCGCTGGCCGCCTACCGGGGCACGCGCACGGCCTGGCGCCGCGCGGTCACCGAGCTGACCCGCCGGCGCGAGCAGGCGCGCGAGATGAGCCGCGAGGCCGACATGCTGCGCCACGGGCTCACCGAGATCGAGGCGGTCGACCCGCAGGCCGGCGAGGACGCCGAGCTCGTGGCCGAGGCGCGCCGTCTTGCGGACGCCGACGACCTGCGCGCCACCGCGTCGGCCGCCCTCGCCGCCCTCGCCGGCCCGCCCGACGGTGCGGGCGAGGACGGGTCGGGCGGGGGAGTCGACGCCGTGGGGCTGCTGGGCGAGGCGCGCCGACGTCTGCAGGGCAGCTCGGGTAGCCAGGACCCGGCGCTCGCCGGGCTCGACCCCCGGCTCGCCGAGGCCGCCGCGCTGCTCGGCGACGCCGCCGCCGAGCTCACCGACTACCTCGAGCGCCTCGAGGCCGACCCGCAGCGCCTCGAGCAGGTGCTCGAGCGCCAGGCCGCGCTCAAGGGGCTCACCCGCAAGTACGCCGCGGACGTCGACGGCGTGCTGGCGTGGGCGGAGTCGGCGCGCGAGAAGCTCACGGGCCTCGACACCTCCGACGAGGCGCTCGCCGCGCTGGCGGCGGAGGCCGAGCAGCTCGCGGGCGAGGTCGCCGGGCACGCCGCGGCGGTGTCGGCGGCGCGCCGCGAGGCCGCCGACCGGTTCGGCGCCGCGGTGTCCGCCGAGCTCGACGGCCTGGCCATGGGGTCGGCGTCGGTGCAGATGGCGGTGGCCCCCAAGGTGGCGCCCAAGGAGGCCGCCGCCTCGGACGCGACAGCCCTGGAGGTCGAGGGCCACCGGGTCGTCGCCGGACCCGACGGCGTCGACGAGGTCGAGCTGCTGCTCACCCCCCATGCGGGTGCGCCGGCGCTGCCGGTGCACAAGGGCGCCTCGGGCGGCGAGCTCTCGCGGGTCATGCTCGCGGTCGAGGTCGTGCTCGCCGGGGCGGACACCACGCCGACGCTGGTGTTCGACGAGGTCGACGCCGGGGTCGGCGGACGCGCGGCCGTCGAGGTCGGGCGCCGGCTCGCGCGCCTCGCCCGCACCCACCAGGTGGTCGTCGTGACCCACCTGGCGCAGGTCGCGGCGTATGCCGATCGTCACCTGGTGGTCGACAAAGGCGGGCTCGCGGACGCCGACGACACCGACGGCGTCACGCGCAGTGCCGTCCGCACGCTCGGCGACGGCGACCGCACGGTCGAGCTGGCGCGCATGCTCGCGGGCACCGAGGAGACCGAGACCGGCCGCGCTCACGCCGAGGAGCTGCTCGCCGCGGCCGCGGCGGACCGGTCGGCGGGCGACGAGACCGCCGAGGCCCCCACACCGATCACGCGCGGTGCGATCACGCGGCGTCACGGTCGCCGCCGGAGTCGCCGGGCCGGGTGACCGCCGCACGTCGCCTCGGCGCGTCGGCTCCGTCTGCGGGGCCCCTCCGACGACCATCGAGGCATGGGTCGCGGCAGGGGTGCGGGGTGGCGAGTATGAAGTGGCCACGAGGACGCACGAAGGAGGCGCCGGCCGGCGTCGTCGGCACGGCACGTCTCGGTGGGCGCTCCGGCGGTGAGGTGTCCCCGGAGTTCCTGCGCCGGCTCGGTCGCGGCGACGTCGCGGTGATCGACCAGGTCGACCTCGACCGCGCGACCGCTCACGCGTTCGTCGACGCGGGCGTCGCCGGGGTCGTCAACGTCTCGCCGTCGATCTCGGGCCGCTACCCGAACCTCGGCCCGGAGATCCTCACCGACGCCGGGGTGGCGCTCGTCGACGACGTCGGCGACGGCGTGCTGCGCCGTGTGCGTGACGGCGCCTCGGTCCGCCTCCACGACGGCGGTGTGTACCTCGGCGACGACGAGGTCGCCCGCGGGTTCGAGCAGAACGCCGAGACCGTCGCCGACCAGCTCGCCGAGGCCCGCTCCGGGCTCGCCGCGCAGCTGGAGGCGTTCTCGGCGAACACCACCGAGTTCATGGGCCGCGAGCGGGCGATGCTGCTCGACGGCGTCGGCGTCCCGGGGCTGGAGACGGCGATGAACGGCAGGACGGTGCTCGTCGTCGCCGGCGGCTCCGACCGCGTCGAGGAGCTGCGCCGCCTCAGGCACTTCGTGCGCGAGGAGCGCCCGGTGCTCGTCGGGGTGGGCGGTGGCGCCGCGGCCCTGCGGACTGCGGGCTTCACGCCGGCCGTGGTCGTCGGCACCGCGCTGGAGATCGACCCGGAGCTCGCGCGCAAGGCCGTGGACGTGGTCATTCCGGCGGACACCGACGGGCACATCGCGGGCCTGGCGCGGCTGCAGGACGCCGGCATCGATCCCGTCGGGTTCCCGTCGTCGGCGAACCCGGAGGACATGGCGCTGATCATCGCGCAGCGCCACGGCGCCTCGCTGGTGGTCGCGTGCGGGTTCGACGCGACGCTGTCGGGGTTCCTCGACCGCGGCCGCTCGGGGAGCAACCCGTCGACACTGCTCACACGGCTGCGCCTGGGACCGACGCTGGTCGACGCGTCGGCGGTGGCCGCGCTGCACCGCCACCGGGTCACCACCGGAGCGGTCCTGCTCCTGCTGCTGGCCGTGATGGCGGTCGGCGCGACGGCGCTGTTCGCGAGCGGACTCGCCGAAGCCATCGTGATGCTCGTGCGTGAGGGGTGGGCGGCCGCCGCGGCCGCGGCGGCGGGAGTCGGGGGATGATGTCGCTGCGTTACCACGTGGTGTCGATCGCGGCGGTGCTGCTGGCGCTCGCGCTGGGTGTCGTACTGGGGGCCTCGGCCCTGTCCGGGCGGGTGCTCGGGGCCCTGACCTCGGATCGCGACCAGCTCGCCGGTGAGGTCGTGCAGATGCGCGGCGAGCGCGACGCGGTGGGCGCGCAGCTGCTGGCCACCGAGCGTCTGGTCGGTGCCGGCGCGCCGTCGACGGTCGCGGGAGTGCTGCCCGACCGGGGCGTGGCGCTGGTCGCCGCCCCCGGTGCGGAACCCGCCGACCTGGACGCCGTCGCCGACCTCGTCACCCGCGCGGGCGGGCGCGTCACGGGCCAGGTCGCGCTGACCGACGCCGCCGTCGCCCCGGACCGCGCGGAGGCGCTGCGCGCGCTCGTCCCGCGGCTGCTGCCCGCCGGGGCGCAGCTGCCGACCACGACCGACACCGGCACGCTCACCGGGTCGCTGCTCGGGTCGCTGCTGGTCGCCCGCCCGGGCGGCGTCGGCGACCGCACCACCGGCCCCGAGGTCGCGACGGCGCTGCGCGCGCTCTCCGAAGCCGGATACGTCCGGTCGCCCGAGGCGTTCGGGGCCGCGCCGGGCGAGCTCGCGCTCGTCGTGACCGGCAGCGGCGCCGACCCTGCCCGCGACACCGTGCTCGCGCGGATCGCGGGCGAGATGGACCGCGTGGGCGCGGGCGCCGTGCTCGCCGGGCGCACCGGGTCCGGGGCGGTCACCGCCGTCCGGTCGGACCCTGCGCTGCGCACGGGCCTGTCGACGGTCGACGCGCTCGAGGGCCCGGCCTCGCGGGTCGCCACCGTGCTGGCCCTGCGCGAGCAGGCCGACGGGCGGACCGGCGTGTACGGCCCGGCCGCGGGCACCTTCACGCCGCAGCCCGCCGCGGGCTGAGGGTCGCTCGGGTGGGTAGCAGGCGCGGTCCGCTACCCTGAAGCCCCGTGAGTGACGGAGTATCGCCGGCGGGGTCCTGACCGTGCAGCCGGCGCGGACGACCAAGCACGTGTTCGTCACCGGAGGCGTCGCCTCCTCGCTCGGCAAGGGGCTCACGGCGTCGAGTCTCGGCCAGCTGCTCACCGCGCGCGGCCTGCGTGTGACCATGCAGAAGCTGGACCCGTACCTCAACGTCGACCCCGGGACGATGAATCCGTTCCAGCACGGCGAGGTCTTCGTCACCGAGGACGGCGCCGAGACCGACCTCGACATCGGGCACTACGAGCGGTTCCTCGACCGCGACCTGTCCGCGCGGGCCAACGTGACCACCGGGCAGGTCTACTCGAGCGTCATCGCCAAGGAACGGCGCGGCGAGTACCTCGGCGACACGGTCCAGGTCATCCCGCACATCACCGACGAGATCAAGTCGCGCGTTCTCGCCATGCGCACGGACGATCCCGCGCCCGACGTGGTGATCACCGAGGTCGGCGGCACCGTCGGCGACATCGAGTCGCTGCCGTTCCTCGAGGCCGCGCGGCAGCTGCGCCACGAGGTGGGACGCGACAACTGCTTCTTCCTGCACGTCTCGCTGGTGCCGTTCCTCGCGCCGTCGGGTGAGCTGAAGACCAAGCCGACACAGCACTCGGTGGCCGCGCTGCGCAACATCGGTATCCAGCCCGACGGGCTGGTGTTGCGCGCCGACCGCGACATCCCCGAGGACATGACGCGCAAGATCAGCCTCATGTGCGACGTCGAGGACGACGGCGTCGTCGCATGCCCGGACGCGCGGTCGATCTACGACATCCCGAAGGTGCTGCACACCGAGGGTCTCGACGCCTACGTCGTACGCCGGCTGGGTCTGCCGTTCCGCGACGTTGACTGGGCCGTCTGGGGCGACCTGCTCGACCGGGTGCACCACCCCACCGAGACCGTCGAGATCGCGATCGTCGGCAAGTACGTCGACCTGCCCGACGCCTACCTCTCGGTGACCGAGGCGCTGCGCGCCGGCGGGTTCGCGCACCGCGCCCGCGTCGCGGTGCGCTGGGTCGGCTCCGACGAGTGCGAGACGCCGGCCGGCGCGGCCGCGGCGCTCACGGGCGTCGACGGCATCCTCGTGCCCGGCGGCTTCGGCATCCGGGGGATCGAGGGCAAGGTCGGCGCGCTCGACCACGCCCACCGCCGCGACATCCCGGCGCTCGGGCTCTGCCTGGGCCTGCAGTGCATGGTCATCCACGCGGCGCGGTCCATGGCCGGCCTGGAGGGCGCGAACTCCGCCGAGTTCGACGAGGACACCCCGCACCCGGTCATCTCGACCATGGCCGACCAGACCGACGTCGTCGCCGGCGAGCGCGACATGGGCGGCACGATGCGCCTCGGTGCCTGGCCCGCGGTGCTGGCGCCCGAGACGATCACGCGTGCGGCCTACGGCACCGGCCGGATCACCGAGCGGCACCGCCACCGTTACGAGGTCAACAACGCCTACCGCGACCGTCTCGCCGAGGCGGGCCTGGTCTTCTCCGGGACCTCGCCGGACGGCGCGCTCGTCGAGTTCGTCGAGCTGCCACGCGACAAGCACCCGTTCTTCGTCGGCACCCAGGCGCACCCGGAGCTCAAGAGCCGCCCGACCCGGGCGCACCCGCTGTTCCGCGCGTTCGTCGCCGCGGCGCTGCGCCACGTGGCGTCGCAGCGCCTGGACCTGGAGACGGACTCGGTGGGGTCGGTGGAAGACGTTCTCGACGAGCCGGCCGGCGCGACCCGGTGACGGCGCCGCGCACCCCCGACTCACTCGCCGACCCGTACGACGGCTCGGGTGGCCATCCGCACGACTTCGCCGTGGTCGAGCGCGAGACCCTCTACGAGGGCGCGATCTTCGCCCTGCGTCGCGACGAGGTGCGGATGCCGGGCGGCCGGATCGCCGGGCGGGAGAAGGTCGAGCACTTCGGCGCCGTCGCGGTCGCGGCGCTCGACGAGGACGACCGCCTCGTCATGATCTACCAGTACCGGCCGGCGCTCGGGCGGCGCATCTGGGAGATGCCGGCGGGGCTGCTCGACGACCCCTCCGAGGACCCGGTGGTCGCGGCGCAGCGCGAGCTGGTCGAGGAGGTCGGGATCGAGGCCGACGACTGGTCGACGCTGGTCGACATCGTCGGCTGCCCGGGGTTCGCCGACGAGTCGGTGCGCGTGTTCCTCGCGCGCGGGCTGCGGTCGGTGGAGCGCCCGGTGGGCGGTGACGACGAGGAGGCGGACCTCGTGATCCGCCGGATCCCGCTCGACGACCTCGTCACCGGGGCCATGTCGGGCGCGCTGGTCAACGGGCCGTGCGTGGCGGGCGTGTTCGCGGCGGCGGCGGTGCGCGACGGCCGCTCGGCCCCGCGTCCCGTCGACGCGGAGTGGGTCGACCGCCCGGGCGAGTTCGCGGCCCGGCGCGCCGCGCGCCGCTAGAGCCCCGGGGTGATGGCAGCGAACGCCTTGTTCGCTGCTTCTAGGCGCGCGAACTCCCCGTTGATCACCTGGCGGGCGGCCGCGGACTAGGCGATCTGGGCGAGCAGGTCCGCCAGCAGATCCAGGCTCGCGTCGACGCCCGGCGCGGCGTACATCGGGTCGACGAACACGTCGGTGAACCCCGTGATCTCGACGAGGCGCCGGGTGCCGTCGGCGATCTCCGCGGCCCCGAGGCCGGCGGCGACGTTGACCCGTAGTGCGGTGGCGACCTCGGCGGGATCCCGTCCGGCTTCCTTCGCGGCGGCGTCGATGTTGGCGCGGAACGTCAGCAGCGCCCGCGCCTGGCCGTCCAGGTCGGTGCTGGGCAGTCGCCCGACCGGCAGCCAGCCGTCGGCCCGCTGCCCGACCCGGCGCAGCGCGGAGTCGGTCCACGCCGAGAGGTAAACCGACGGGCGGGGTGAGGGGGTCTCGACGTGCACCGCCGGCAGCGGGAAGCGCGGACCCGGGAGCGGCGCCGGCGCGCCCGACCAGAGGGTGTCGAGCCCGTCGAGCAGTTCGTCGAGCCGGGCGCCGCGGGCGTCGAAGCCGAGCCCGGCGCCGGCGTACTCCTCGGGCGACCAGCCGATGCCGAGCCCGACGAGCAGCCGCCCGGGCGCGAGCGCGCCGATCGTCGTCAGCGACCGGGCCAGCACCGCGGGCGGGTAGAGCGGCCCGACGAGCACGCTGGTGCCGAGCGTGGCCCACGTGGTCGCGGTCGCGGCCACCGCGAGCAGCGCGAACGGGTCGAGCGCGCGGCGGAACTCGACGGGGACGGTGTCGCGGCCGCCGTAGCCGACCTGCGGGTCGACGGCGGCGAGCAGGCGGTCGCCGACCCACAGGCTCGCGGCGCCCACCTCCTCGGCCCGGGCGGCGAACTCCCCGATCCTCGCCACCTCGTCGGCGGCGTCCCCGAACTGCGGCAGCGTGGTCCCGAGTCGCACGGTGATCAGTCTGTCCCTCCCGCGCGCGGCGGGCCGACTGGGGCGTTCGGTGCGGCTATGGTCCCGCCATGAAGGTGGGTGTGCCGCGGGAGGTCAAGGACCACGAGGACCGGGTCGCGCTGACGGCCACCGGGGTCACCGAGCTGGTGCGCCGAGGTCACGAGGTCCTCGTCGAGACCGGGGCCGGCGTCGGATCGGCGATCACCGACGAGGTGTTCCGTGAGGCCGGGGCCACCGTCATCGACACCGCCGACGACGTCTGGGCGGCGAGCGACCTGCTGCTCAAGGTCAAGGAACCGGTTCCCGAGGAGTACCACCGGCTGCGCCGCGACCAGGTGCTGTTCACCTACCTGCACCTCGCGGCGTCGCGCGAGTGCACGCGGGCGCTGCTCGACGCGGGCGCCACTGCGGTCGCCTACGAGACCGTGCAGACCGAGGACGGGGCGCTGCCGCTGCTCGCGCCGATGAGCGAGATCGCCGGCCGCATGGCGCCGCAGGTCGGCGCGCATCACCTCGAGAACGCCCAGGGCGGGCGCGGCGTCCTGCTGGGCGGCGTGCCCGGTGTGCGCCCGGGCCGCGTCGCGGTGATCGGTGCGGGGACCTCGGGGCTCGGGGCCACGACGATCGCGGTCGGGCTGCGGGCCTCGGTGGAGGTGCTCGACGTCAACGTCCGCGCCCTGCGGCGGGTCGACGAGATCTTCTCCGGCAGCGTCCGCACGGTCCTGTCGAGCACCCCCGAGGTCGAGCGCGCCTGCCGCGAGGCCGACCTCGTCATCGGAGCCGTGCTGGTTCCGGGGGCCAAGGCGCCGGTGCTGGTGCCGAACGACCTCGTGGCGCAGATGCGCCGCGGGTCCGTGCTCTTCGACCTCGCCGTCGACCAGGGCGGCTGCTTCGCCGACACCCGCCCGACGACCCACGCCGAGCCGACCTACCGGGTGCACGACTCGATCTTCTACTGCGTCGCGAACGTTCCGGGCGCGGTGCCGACGACGTCGACGCGGGCGCTCACCGGTGTCACGCTCCCGTACGTGGTGGCCCTCGCCGACAAGGGGCTCGCGAACGCCGTGGCCGCCGACCCGGCGCTGGCGCGCGGGGTGAACGTCGTGGACGGCGAGCTGACCTCCGAGGCGGTCGGCGCCGCCCACGACCTGCCGGTGCGGCCGGTCTCCGAGGTGTTTGCCGGGGTGCTGCCGGGGTGACGGCGCCGGACACCGTCGAGACAGCGGTCATCGTCTACCTCGACCACCTGCTCGTGGAGCGGGGAACGGCGGAGAACACGCTCGCGTCCTACCGGCGGGACCTGCGCAGATACCTCGAGCATCTCGAGGCGGCGGGCGTGCGCGACCTCGCCGACGTCACCGAGCAGCACGTCGGCGACTTCCTCGTCGCCCTGCGCACCGGCGCCGACGGCCGGGCGCCGCTCGCGACGGCGTCGGCGACCCGGGCCGTCGTCGCGGTCCGGGGTCTGCACCGGTTCGCGCTGGCCGAGGGCATGGTGGCGGTCGACGTGGCGCGCGAGGTGCACCCACCGGCCCCGCCGCGCCGGCTGCCCAAGGCGCTCGACGTCGCGACCGTCGGGCGACTGCTGGAGTCCCGCGGCGGCGAAGCCGACGACCTCGCCGGCGTCCGCGACCGCGCGCTGCTCGAGCTGCTGTACTCCACCGGCGCGCGGATCTCCGAGGCCGTCGGCCTGGACGTCGACGACGTCGACTCCACCCAGCGCGCGGTGCGCCTGGCGGGCAAGGGCGGCAAGCAGCGGATCGTGCCGATCGGGCGCCCGGCGCTCGCCGCGCTGGAGGCGTACCGGGTGCGGGCGCGGCCGGGGCTCGCGAGTCGGGGGCGGGGGACGCCGGCGCTGTTCGTCAACGCGCGGGGTGGGCGGCTGTCGCGCCAGAGCGCGTGGGCGTCGCTGCGCGAGGCCGCCGACCGCGCGGGCATCACCGGCGACATCTCCCCGCACACCCTGCGGCACTCGTTCGCGACCCACCTGCTCGACGGCGGCGCGGACCTGCGCGTCGTGCAGGAACTGCTCGGCCACGCGTCGGTGACGACGACGCAGATCTACACGCAGGTCACCGTCGACACCCTGCGCGAGGTCTTCGCGATGGCACACCCCCGCGCCCGCATGTGAGTGCTTTCCGGGCCTATAGGCCCGGAAAGCACTCACGAGGGCAGTCAGGGAGTTCGGCCGACGAGGGCCACGCCGACGGCGCCGAGAGCAGCGACCAGGGCGAAGGCGTAGAAGCCCCAGGGGTAGGCGACGCCGGCCTGGAGCAGGGCGCCGCCGAGGATCGGGCCGGTGATGGCCCCGAGGCGTCCGACGCCGCTCGCCGTGCCGAGCGCCGTGCCGCGCGCTTCCGCGGGGTAGAGCTGCGACACGTACGCGTAGACCAGCACCTGCGCCGAGAACACGAAGATGCCCGCGAGCAGCACGCTCACGTACACCCCGATCCCGGGCAGCCGGATCGACAGGAGCGCGAGGAACAGCGTCGCCGCGGCGAACCACGCGATCGTCGCCGGGCGCACGCCGGTCCGGTTGGCGACGCTGCCCGCGAGGAGGAGCCCGAGGATCGCGCCCACGTTGAGCACGAGCAGCAGGGCCAGCGCGGCGCCGAGCTCGTAGCCGGCCGAGCGCATGATCTCGGGCAGCCAGGTGTTCAGTCCGTACACGAGCAGCAGGCCCATGAACGAGGCGATCCAGAACGCGATCGTCGGACGCGCGAGACCGTCGCGGAACAGGGTGGCCAGCGGGTTGCGCCTCTCGCTGCGCCAGCTGGAGTCCCTCCCACCGCCGCGACGGGCGAGGTACTCCGCCGACTCGGGCAGGCGCATCACGATGAGCGGCAGGAGGATCACCGCCGGGAGCGCGCCCGCGACGAACATCGCCTGCCATCCGAGCGGGCTGATGAGCAGGATCCCGAGCAGTGACGTCAGCACCGCGCCGACGTGGTAACCGGTCATGAGGATCGTCGTGGCGCTGCTGCCCCGGCCCACGGGGGCGTACTCCGCGACGAGCGCGAGCGCGACCGGCAGCACGCCGCCGAGCCCGAGCCCGGCGAGGAAGCGCAGCACGCCCAGCACCTCGGGGTTCGGCGCGAAGGCACAGGCGAGCGTGAGCACCGAGAACCCGGCGACCGTCGCGATCATCGTCGCCCGGCGGCCGATGACGTCGGCGATCGGTCCGACGGCGAGCGCGCCGACCATCACGCCGAGCAGCCCGACGGTGACGACGACCGACGCTCCCGCGGGGTCGAGGTCCCAGGTCGGGTCACGCAGCAGCACGGGCAGCACCACGCCCAGCACCACCAGATCGAAGCCCTCCAGGGCCACGGCCGACCAGCACAGCGGGCGTACCCACCCCGCCCCGGCGGCGCGGGGTGGGGTGGCGGTCGAGGATTCGGTCGTCATCGCTCACGTCCTCATCGGTCGACGGGTGGGGTCGACATGAGCGGGGAGTATGCGAGTGGTCACACCATGGCGTCGCCATGGCTTCCGCTGACCGGGAGTTCGTGACGGAAACGGACAGAAGCCGTGGCCGTGGGTGACGAGTGCGTCTCGTGACCGACGAAGCCCGGCGAGTCGCGCGACGGCGTGCCCGACGCGCCTCCTAGGCTGATCGCACGAGCACACGGCCGGGCACGTTGAGGGAGGGACACGCGATGTCGAACCCGCAGCCGGTCCTCTGGTCACCGGGCGAGCAGCCTCCCGGGGGCGCCGCGGACGGAGCGGTCGAGACGTCCGGCGAGGTCCCACCGGGCCGTCCGCGCCGGCACGTCCCGATCCCCGGGCCCCTCGACGGGCACGGACCGGCGACGGTCCTCGCGATGTGCAACCAGAAGGGCGGCGTCGGCAAGACGACGTCCACCATCAACCTCGGCGCGGCGCTCGCCGAGTACGGCCGGCGGGTCCTGCTGGTCGACTTCGACCCGCAGGGCGCCCTGTCGGTGGGCCTGGGCGTGCAGCCCCACCAGCTCGACACCACGATCTACAACCTGATCATGGAGAAGGGCGTCACGATCGACGACGTCATCCGCCCGACCACGGTCGAGGGGATGGATCTGCTCCCGTCGAACATCGACCTCTCGGCCGCCGAGGTCCAGCTGGTCACCGAGGTCGGCCGCGAGCAGACGCTCGGGCGCACGATCGGCCCGGTGCTCGATCGCTACGACTACGTCCTCGTCGACTGCCAGCCCTCGCTCGGGCTGCTGACGGTCAACGCGCTGGCCTGCGCGGACGGGGTGCTGATCCCGCTGGAGTGCGAGTTCTTCAGCCTGCGCGGGGTCGCGCTGCTGATGGACACGATCGAGAAGGTGCAGGACCGGCTGAACCCCAAGCTGGAGATCACCGGCATCCTGGCCACCATGTACGACCCGCGCACGCTGCACACGCGCGAGGTGATGACCCGCGTCGTCGAGGCGTTCGGCGAGCTGGTCTTCGACGCCGTCATCAACCGCACGGTGCGCTTCCCGGAGACCACCGTGGCCGGCGAGCCGATCACCCGCTGGGCGTCGCGCTCCACCGGTGCCGAGGCGTACCGCGCCCTGGCCCGCGAGGTCATCGCCCGGTGACGCTGGCTCCCGAAGCACCCGAGAGGTCCCGGTTCCAGGTCAGCCTGGACAACTTCACCGGGCCCTTCGACCTGCTGCTCCAGCTCATCGGGCGCCACGAGCTCGACGTCACCGAGGTGGCGCTCTCCCGCGTCACCGACGACTTCATCGCCTACACCGCGGCGCTCGGCGACGACGCCGACCTCGAGGAGACCACCGGCTTCCTCGTCATCGCGGCGACCCTGCTCGACCTCAAGGCCGCGCGGCTGCTGCCGCAGGCCGAGGTGGAGGACGAGGACGACCTGGCGCTGCTCGAGGCCCGCGACGTGCTCTTCGCGCGCCTGCTGCAGTACCGCGCGTACCAGCAGGTCGCGGCGCTGTTCCGCGAGCTCGAGGGCGCCGCGCGCATGCGCTACCCGCGGGCGGTGACGCTGGAGCCGCGGTTCGCCGAGATGCTGCCGCCGGTCCAGCTGGGTGTCGACGCGGACGGGTTCGCCGAGCTCGCCGCCGCCGTCTTCCGGCCCAAGCCGCCCCCGACCGTCGGTCTGGACCACCTGCACGCCGCCACGGTGTCGGTGCCCGAGCAGATGACGATCCTCGCCGGACGCCTCCAGGTGCAGGGCGCGGCGACGTTCGCCGAGCTCGTCGCCGACTGCTCCGACGGCATCGAGGTCGTGGGACGCTTCCTCGCGGTGCTCGAGCTGTACCGGGCCCGCGACGTCGCCCTCGACCAGGCCGAGGCGTTCGCCGAGCTGCGTGTCCGCTGGGCGCCCGGGGGTGACGCGGGCAGCGCCAGTGCGACCGGGGAGGACGAGTGAGCGAGGGCGAGGACGAGGACGATCCCCTCGAGGAGATCGAGGAGTCCCTCGCGTCCGACACCGAGCTGGTCGCGGCGCTCGAGGCCGTGCTGCTCGTGGTCGACGCGCCGGCGCCGACCGACCAGCTCGCCGACGTCCTCGGCCAGCCCGTCGCCCGCGTCAAGGAGGCGCTGGAGGGCCTCGCGGCCGAGTACACCTCGCGCGAGCGCGGCATGGAGCTACGCGTCGGCAGCGAGGGCTGGCGGCTCTACAGCCGCGACCGCTTCGCCCCCTACGTCGAGCGCTTCGTCCTCGACGGCCAGCGCACCCGCCTGACCCGTGCCGCTCTGGAGACCCTCGCGGTCGTGGCCTACCGCCAGCCCGTGACGCGCTCGCGGGTCGCGGCGGTGCGTGGCGTCAACGTCGACGGCGTCATGCGGACCCTCGCCGCGCGCGGGCTGATCATCGAGGCGGGCACGGACATCGGGGGCGGGACGCTCTACAGCACCACGGAGCTGTTCCTCGAGCGCCTGGGCCTACAGTCGATCGACGAGCTCCCGCCGATCGCGCCCCTGCTGCCCGACGTGGACGACATCGACGAGTGACGATGCCAGCGATGCGCAGCAGGACCGGCGTCACGGTCTTCGGTGGGTCCGCGGGGGCGCTCGGCCTCGCCGACCTGTTCGCCGCCGCCCCGTCCGGACCGTTCCGCCGCGCGATCGTGCGGAGCGGGGAACCATCCGGGCCGGCCGTCCGACGAGGCCGCGGCCCCGACGACGTGGCGCTTCGACGTCACGGACGACCTCCTCGACACCCCGGACGGACCGGAACGCGCGCGCTCGGTGACCGGGTTCGTGTCCTTACCCGACGCCGCGCGGATGCGGTGCACGAACCGGCGGTCGAGCGCGAGCAGCAGGCGTTCTCGGGCGCCGGGTCGTCGTGACTCCGCAGCGCCGCGACCTCCGTCCGCTGCGCACCCGGTCGATCTCGTCGGCGGTGAACGTCTTGCGTCCGAGCATCGCGCGGCCCTCCTGGTTCGGCGTCCTCACCGTGTGGTCGCGCCACGGCCCGTGAATGTGACGAGGAGGCCTGCGTAGGCTGGAGAAAGCGATCGACCAAGGGGAGCGGTGTGAGCGGGTCCGAGGGCGTGCGCCTGCAGAAAGTGCTGGCCGAGGCGGGTGTGGCCTCGCGGCGGCAGGCGGAGATCCTCATGCGGGACGGGCGCGTCGAGGTCGACGGCAAGGTCGTCAAGGAGATGGGCATCCGCGTCGACCCGGACACGGCGGTCATCCACGTCGACGGGTCCCGGATCGTCACCGACACCGAGACCGTGCACCTCGCGCTGAACAAGCCCGAGGGGATGCTCTCGACGATGTGGGACGACCAGGGCCGGCGCTGCGTCGGTGACGTCGTCCTCGAGAAAGCCGAGGGCCAGCGGCTGTTCCACGTCGGACGGCTCGACGCGGCGACCGAGGGGCTGTTGCTGCTGACGAACGACGGCGAGCTCGCCAACCGGCTGATGCACCCGTCCTACGAGGTGCCCAAGACCTACCTCGCCGAGGTCCGCGCGCCGATCCCGAAGGACCTCGGCCGCCGGCTGCGCGAGGGTGTCGAGCTCGACGACGGTCCGGTCGCGGTCGACAGCTTCCGGGTGGTCGACCGGTCGGGTGCGCGGGTGTTGGTGGAGCTCGTGCTCCACGAGGGCCGCAAGCACATCGTGCGGCGCATGCTCGAGGCCGTCGACAAGCCGGTGCAGCGCCTCGTGCGCACCGCCGTCGGCGACGTCCGCCTCGGCGAGCAGCGCCCGGGCACGCTGCGCAAGCTCGGCCGTGACGAGGTGGCCTCGCTGTACCACGCCGTCGGCCTCTGACGGGGCCGTTGAGCCCGTGAGCGCGTGGCGCTACGGACATTCAGCGTCAGCGACGCCACGCCGCTGACATGTCGCACGCCCGCCAAGGCACAATGGTCTTCCGAACGCAGAGTGGTCGACGTTCGGGAGGCACACGGGTCATGGACGGGACGCTGCGCGGGGTGGTCGCCGTCGACGGGCCCTCCGGGACGGGCAAGTCGACCACGGCGCGCGGGCTCGCGATCCGGCTCGGCGCCCGCTACCTCGACACCGGCGCGATGTACCGGGCGGCCACGCTCGCGGTGCTGCGCTCGGGGCTGCCGCTCGACGTCGCCGCCGCCAGCGCGGACGGCAACGACGACGTGGTCGGCGTCGCCCTCGGAGCCCACGTCACCGTCTCGACCGATCCCGCCGAGCCCCGCGTCCGCCTCGACGGCGAGGACGTCGCCGCCGAGATCCGCGGGTCCGACGTCACCGGCGCGGTGTCGGCGGTGTCGGCGCTCACCGCCGTGCGCAGCCATCTCGTGGCCGAGCAGCGCCGGATCGTCGCCGAGGCGATCGAGGACGGGGCCGGGATCGTGGTCGAGGGCCGCGACATCGGCACGGTGGTCCTCCCGGACGCCGGGCTGAAGGTGTTCCTCACGGCCTCGGAGCTGGTGCGGGCGGGTCGCCGCGACGCGGAGAACACCGCCGCGGGGCGCGCCGACAGCCCGGACTCCCGCACCGATCTCGCCCGACGCGACAAGCTGGACTCCTCGCGGGCGACCTCGCCGCTGCGGCCCGCGGACGACGCGGTCGAGGTCGACACCTCGGCCCTGGACATCGACGGCGTGCTGGACCGCCTGCAGGACCTCGCCGAGGACCGCGATATGATCGTCGGCTTCGCCGACGCGGGAGTCGGCTCTCACAAGGGATAGACATTGAACGAGGAAGGGCCCGCTGTGCTCGCCGACGGCGACGCAGGAACGGGCAGTTTTTCCGAGGGCGACGTGCGCTCGTCGCAACCGGTGCTCGCCGTGGTCGGGCGCCCCAACGTGGGCAAGTCGACGCTGGTCAACCGCATCCTGGGCCGCCGCGAGGCCGTGGTGCAGGACGTCTCGGGCGTGACCCGCGATCGCGTCGCGTACGACGCGCTGTGGAACGGGAAGCGGTTCACGCTCCTCGATACCGGCGGCTGGGAGCCCGACGCCAAGGGCATGCAGGCCGCGATCTCGGCGCAGGCCGAGACGGCCATGGCCACGGCGGACGTGATCCTGCTGGTGGTCGACGGTCAGGTCGGCGCCACGGCGGTCGACCAGGCCGTCGCGCGCACCCTGCGCCGCTCCGACCGTCCGGTGATCCTGGCCGCCACCAAGATCGACGACTCACGTGGCGAGGGTGAGGTGGCGGCGCTCTGGCGCCTCGGGCTCGGCGAGCCGCACCCGGTCTCGGGCCTGCACGGGCGCGGGTCGGGCGACCTGCTCGACATCGTGCTCGACGCGATGCCCGACAGCCCTCGCGACGACGTCGATCTCGACGGCGGACCCCGGCGCGTCGCGCTGGTCGGGAAGCCGAACGTCGGCAAGTCGAGCCTGCTCAACCAGCTCACCGGCGAGACGCGCTCGGTGGTCGACGCGGTCGCGGGCACCACCACCGACCCCGTCGACTCGCTCGTCGAGATCGACGGCGAGACCTGGAAGATCGTCGACACCGCCGGCCTGCGCCGCAAGGTGGGCCAGGCCTCGGGCACCGAGTACTACGCGTCGCTGCGCACGAAGGCCGCCATCGAGGCCGCCGAGGTCACCGTGCTGCTGCTCGACGCCTCGGAGCCGATCAGCGAGCAGGACCTCCGCGTCGCCTCGCAGGTGGCGGAGGCGGGCCGGGCGCTCGTGCTCGCCATGAACAAGTGGGACCTCGTCGACGAGGACCGCCGCCACGCCATGTCCCGCGAGCTCGAGCGGGCGCTCGTGCGCTTCCCCTGGGTGGAGCGGGTCAACATCTCCGCGCGCACCGGACGGGCGGTGCAGAAGCTCGCGCCGGCCATGCGCACGGCCCTGGAGAACTGGGACCGGCGCGTGCCGACCGGGCAGCTCAACCAGTGGTTGTCCGACGTCGTCGCCGCGAAGCCGCCGCCCGTGCGCGGCGGGAAGCAGCCGAAGATCCTCTACGCCACCCAGGCGCAGAACCGGCCGCCGACGTTCGTGCTGTTCACCTCGGGCTTCCTCGAGGCCGGCTACCGGCGCTTCCTCGAGCGCATGCTGCGCGAGACGTTCCCGCTGACCGGCACGCCCGTGCAGATCAACGTCCGCGTGCGCGAGAAGGGCAAGCGCGGGGGCCGCAAACGCTGATACATTCCTAGGACTTCGCCGTCCTGAGGAGTGATCGCCGTGATCGATCTCGGTCCTGCCGCACAGGAGATGGCCCGTGTCGTCGCCCTCGTCGACGACGACCGGCTCGACCGCCCCACGCCGTGTGGCGATTGGCGGGTGCGCGACCTCGTCGGCCACCTCCTCGCCTTCTCCGCGCACTTCATCCGCGTCGCCCGCCACGACGCGGGTGGGGCCGGTGGGGCGCCGGAGGACCTGCCGAGCGACTGGAACGCGGTGCTCCGGGGTCGTCTGACGAGCCTTGCCGAGGCGTGGTCCGAGCCCGCGGCGTGGGAGGGCGAGGGCAGTGCGGGCGGGCTGACGATGCCGAACGCCCAGCTCGGCGTGGTCGCGCTCGAGGAGCTCGTCCTGCACGGCTGGGACCTCGCGCAGTCGGTGGGCGCGGAGTTCGCCGTGCGCGACGAGGACCTCGCCGCCGTCGCGGAGTTCGTCACCCAGCTCGAGCACGCCCCCGCGGAGCAGCGTCAGGGTCTCTACGGCCCGGTCGTGCACGCGCCCGCGGAGACGGAGCTCGACCGCGTCCTCACCCTCGCCGGCCGCGACCCGGGGCAGCCGGTCGGTTAGCCGCGCGCCGCGCCATCGCCTCGTCGCGCAGACGCCAGGCGTCGGCCACCGGACCCAGGTGGTCGAGCTTGTCCGGGTTGATCACCGTGCGGATCGCCTGGATCCGCCCGTCGAGGACGTCGAGCGCCATGACGGCGACGAGGTTGCCGTCGTGGTCGGCGACGAGCACCCCGGGCTGGTGGTTCACCTCGCGCGACTCGACGCGCACGGTGTCGTCGAGCATCCCGGCGAACGCGCCGATCAGCCGGGCGACCTTCGCCGCCCCGACCACCGGTCGGGTGAGCGCCGGGCCCTTGCCGCCGCCGTCCGCGACCGCCTGGACGTCGGCGGCCAGGAGTTCCTCCAGGCCGTCGAGGTGACCGCGGGTGAGGGCGTCCACGAACCGGGCGGCGAGCTCCTCCCGTGCTCGCCGGTCGGCCTCGAACCGCGGCCGGCCGGCGGCCATGTGCCGACGGGCGCGGACGGCGAGCTGGCGGCACGCCGCCTCCGAGCGCTCCACCGCCGCCGCGATCTCCGGGAAGTCGAACGCGAACACGTCGCGCAGCACGAACACCGCGCGCTCCAGCGGGCTGAGCCGCTCGAGCAGGAGCAGGGCCGCCATCGACACCGAGTCCGCCAGCTCCGCCGACCGCTCCGGGTCGTCGTACGGATCGGTCAGCAGCGGTTCGGGGAACCACGGTCCGACGTAGGACTCGCGGCGCAACCGGGCGGAGCGCAGCACGTCGATCGCGATGCGCGTGACCACCGCCGACAGGAACGACTTCACCGAGTCCGGTTCGGTCGGCGTGGCCGCGAAGCGCAGCCACGTCTCCTGGACGGCGTCCTCGGCCTCGCCGACGCTGCCGAGGATGCGGTAGGCGATCGCGAACAACAGCGGGCGCAGCTCGGTGAACTCCTCGGCCCGGCTCACGCCGTCAGCTCATCACGAACGGGCCGCGCCGTGGGGTCGGCGTGCGGCCAGCGGACGGCCCCGGGCAGGCGGCGCTCGACCCGCGGAGCCCGCGCGGTGCCGCGGACCTGCACGCTCTTGGCCAGGACGGCGGCACGCCCGGTCCACGCCCGGCCCCGTGCGACGTCCTGTTTCGTGGTCGGCTGCAGCACGGCGTGACGTCGCCCCAGGCTGACGGCGCGCGCGGTGAAGCCGAGGTCGAGAGGGGCGGGTCCGGGCAGGCCCAGGACCTCGGCGCGCAGCACGTCGGCGGCGTGCGCGGCCGAGGGGAACGCGAACTGGCACGACATGCTGTACCGGTCGCCGTCGGGAGCCTTCGTGTGCCCGGCGTCGCCCACGGCGAGCACCGCGGGGTGGGACACCGACCGCAGCGTCCCGTCGGTGAGCACCGCGCCCCGGTCGTCGACGGCGAGCCCCGCCTCGCGAGCCAGGGGCGGCGCGGCGAAACCGCCGCACCAGACGGTCAGGTCGGTCGGCATCGCGTGGCCGCCGTCGAGCAGCAGCCGGCTCCGCTCGACGGCTCTCACCCGCGCCTCGTCCACGATCTCCACGCCGAGTCGTTCCAGGGTCCCGCGCACGTGCTCGCGGCCGTCGGGAGTGAACCAGCCGCCGACGTCGCCGACGGTCAGCAACCGCACCGCGACGTCCGGGCGGCTCTCCGCCAGCTCGGCGACGGTCTCCAGGCCGGTGAACCCGGCGCCGACGACGGAGACCTGTGCGCCCGGGTCGAGCGCGGCGAACGCCGGACGCAGACGCTGGGCGGACTCGACATCCCCCACGGCGTGCATGTGCTCGGCCCCCGGGACGGCGACGGTCGTCGTGCTCCCGGCGGCGACGACGACCCGGTCGAACCCGAGGTCCCGGACGCCCTCGGGCCCGGCGATCGTGGCGCGGCAGGCGTCGGGGTCGAGCTCGGCGACGGACCCCTCGACGAGGGTGACGTCGGCGCCGAGCATGTCGCGCAGGGACGGTGCCGCGACCGGGCGCCCGATCGCGACGTGGTGCAGGCGGAGCCGGTTGACGAAACGGGGCCGAGGGTTGACGACGGTCACCTCGACGCGGTCGCGGGCCCGGCCCACGAGGCGGACGGCGGCGGTGGCGCCGGCGTATCCCGCGCCGACGACCAGGACCTGCAGGCGGGCGGTGGATGCGGTTCTCATGCCCCGGTGACGAGCGGGCGCGCCCGTCCGTGACACGGGACGGTCAGCGCGCGGTGTGACGAGGTGCCACGGCGGCGGCGAGGGCGGCGCGGTCGGGTAGTCCGAGGCGGGTGCAGGCGCGGTAGATGTGGCTCTCGACCGTGCGCACCGAGACGTGGAGCCGCGCCGCGATCTGGCGGTTGGTCAGCCCCTCGGCGGCCAGGACGGCGACCTCGCGCTCCCGGGTGCTCACGGGCAGCGGGGCACGGGCCAGGTCGAGGGCGGGCGTCGACGCGTCCTCGCACCGCCGGCGCGCGATGGCGACGGCCCTCTCCGCGGCGGCGGTCGCGTCAGCGAGCCGGCCCCGGTCGCGGGCCGCGACGGCGGCATGGGCCGCGGCGTCGGCGGCGGCGAGGAACTGCCCGGCGGCCTCGAGCTCGTCGGCCGCGCCGACGAGGGCGTCCGGGTCGCGCGCGGCCAGCCCGGAGGCGTGTCGCGCGGCGGCCCGGGAGCGGGGGGTGTCGAGCACGCGCGCCAGCTCAGTGAGCGCCTCCGCCTGGTCGCGGTCGCCGAAGCGGACGGCGGCGTGCCGGGCGGTCATCTCGAGGACCCGCTGTCCGCGCGCCCGCGCGTCGCCGGCCAGTTGCCGCGCCAGCGAGACGGCCTCGTCGTCGGCCCCCCGCGAGGCCGCGATCCAGGCGCGCGCGACCTCGACGTCGCTGTCGCCGGCGCGGATCACCGGGTGTCGCGCGGCCTCGGCGGCCTCGAGCGCGGCGGTCGCCGCGGCGGTGTCGCCCGCCGCCGCCAGCGCCTGCGCGATCATCCCGTGGAACCAGGCGGTCCAGCCGCCGCCGTGCCCCGGGAACGACGGCAGGATGCTGTCGAGCAAGCGTGCCGCGGTCGCCACCTGACCGGCCTCCAGGGCGAGCCGCCCGTGGTACAGCGCCGACCAGGTGGCCCCGTGCCCGCCCGGCAGGGCCTCGACCCAGTCGAGCCGCGTCCGCGCGTCCTCGGGAGCGCCGCGGAACCCCGCCTCGAGGATGTCGGCGAACCCGAGGTTGCCCAGCATCGCCACCGTCTCCGGCGCCTGGCGGGCCGCGTCCATCCCGCGCGCGACCAGCTCGCGGACGCGGTCGTCGCCCCGGAACGCGGTGCCGTAGGCCGCCGCCCACGCCGCCCACGTCGTCGCCTGCGAGGACACGCCGGGTCGGGCCAGCACGGACCTCGCGGTCCCGAGGCCCACGACAACGTCACCGCTCGCCACCTCGAGCGTCGCGTCCAGCGCGGTCATCTCTGGGAACGGCTCGCCCGCCGCGTCGACGCCCTCGCGCTCGACGAGTGCCCGACCGTCCTCGGGTCGGTCGAGGATGAACACCAGGACGTGGAACCGGGCGAGCAGGGCCCGCGCCCGGTCGGCCTGCGTGGTCGCCGCCGCGGTCGCCTCGGCGAGCTCGGTCTCGGCCTCGTCGGGGCGCATGAGCCAGCCCAGCATGAACCCCAGGCCGAGCCGCGCCTCGAAGCCGCCACCCGCCGCGACGGCGGCCCGCAGGAGGCGTTCGGCGAGGGCGAAGTCGGTCATGTTCATCGCCTGCTCGGCGGCGAGCACCAGCAGG
The DNA here is from genome assembly GCF_057180585.1 of Actinomycetospora sp. 2LY8.5. Taxonomy (NCBI): domain Bacteria; kingdom Bacillati; phylum Actinomycetota; class Actinomycetes; order Pseudonocardiales; family Pseudonocardiaceae; genus Actinomycetospora; species Actinomycetospora sp. 2LY8.5. Next base: position 85,196 of record NZ_JBXUHE010000016.1, on the reverse strand, counting down.
GTCGCGTCCGGCGGGCTGTCGCTGCCGAGGTCGAGCACGGCGCGCCGCAGGTCGTCGCCGGCCCGGCGACTGCCGGCCGTCCGGAGCGCCGCCGACAGCTCGCCACGCCGGCGGCGGGCGCGCGGCAGGCTCAGGCGAGCGCGCGTCACCTCGCCGTAGAGCGGGTGCCCGAGGTGCACCTCCTCGCGTGCCCCGTCCTCGACGAGGCGCACCAGCCCGCGTTCGGCGAGCCGCTCGACGGCGGACTCGGGCGCCAGCCCGATGAGCAGCCCGAGCCCGACCGGCTCGCCGAGCGCGACGAGCTCCAGTGCGTGCGCCTCGTCGTCGTCGAGGGTGCCGATCCGTTCGGCGAGCAGGTGCTCCAGCGCGGGGGAGAGGCGGGCCGGCCCGCGCCACTCCCAGCGTCCGTCGACGACCACGAGCCGGCCGGCCGCGCGCTCCCCGTCCACGAGGTGCCGCAGCCAGAGGACGTTGCCGCGGGTGGTGTCGTGCAGGCGCCGCAACGCCTGCGCGTCCACCGGACCGCCCAGCACCGCGCCCAGTAGGGCGCCCCCCGCGTCGGGACCCAGCGGCTCGATCTCGACCCGCTCGCCGAGCCCGTCCTTCCACACTGCCGTGATCGCCTCGGGACACGGCTCGCCGGTGCGCACCGTCAGCACCAGGCGCAGCGCGTGCTCGACCGCGAGCTGGTGGACGAGCGTCGCCGAGACGGTGTCGAGCTGGTGCGCGTCGTCGACCAGCAGCAGCGCCTCGGGGCCGGCGGCCCGCAGCGCCGCGCCCACCTGCGCGAGCGCCGTGACCGGCTCGTCGCCGTCGAGGCGCAGCCACGGCGCGAACGCCCCCAGCGGGATGTCGGCGGAGGAGGCCGACGCCGTCACGGCCCTGGCGGCGGCGCCGCTCCTGGCGGCGAACTCGCGCGCCAGGCGGCTCTTGCCGACACCGGCCGGGCCGGCGACGACCACGACACCGTCGCGGGCGAGCCCCGCCGCGACGGCCCGGAGCTCGACGTCGCGGCCGGTGAACGGCCAGGACCGAGCCGGTCCAGGGCTCGGGTCGGGCACCGCGGTCCCTCCGGGGACGGAGATGGTGAGCCCGAAAAGTCTGCCCCAATAGACCTGAATGTGTGAAGCCAGGGCCTGCTCAACGGGGGAGTCGCGACTCCGCGTCGGTGACGGTGGCCCGCGCGCCCTGCTCGTGGAGCGCGTCGAGGTGGGCGCGGTAGGCCGTGGTGAATCGCTCGTCGTCGATCAGGTCGCCGAACAGGTCGCGGTCGGCCAGGAACGCCAGTGGCTCGTCGGGGTAGCGGCGGGCGGCGGCGAGGCGGTCCTCGGCGCGGCCGGTGTCGACGACCTCGATCGGGTCGCCGCTCTCGTCGACGCCCTCCGCGTAGCGGGCCCAGGAGGCGACGACCAGGGCCGAGCGGTCGATCTCCCCGCCGTTCTCCAGATTGATGCGGATGACCGGTACGAGCCAGGTCGGGATGCGGTCGGAGCTCTCGGCCGCGAGGCGGGCGAGGGTGTCGCGGATCGCGGGGTTGGCGAACCGCTCGATCAGCGTCGCCTTGTAGTCGTCGAGGTCGACGCCGGGCACGGGCTGGAGGGTCGGGGTGCCCTCGCGGTCCATGTAGGCGCGGGTGAAGCCCGCGAACAGCTCGTCGCCCGCGACCTCGTGGGCGTAGCGGTAGCCCGCGAGGTAGCCGAGGTAGGCGATCGCCTGGTGGCTCGCGTTGAGCAGGCGCAGCTTCATCAGCTCGTAGGGCTCGACGTCCGCGACGACCTGGACGCCGACGTCCTCGAAGGGCGGGCGCCCGGCGGCGAACCCGTCCTCGAGTACCCACTGGGTGAAGGGCTCGCAGACGACCGGCCAGGCGTCGACGACGCCGGTGCTGGCCTCGAGCTCCTGGCGGTCCTCGTCGGTGGTGCGCGGGGTGATCCGGTCGACCATCGAGTTGGGGAAGGGGACGTTCGCCTCGATCCAGTCGGCGAGCTCGGGGTCGCGCCGCCGCGCGTACGCCGTGATCATCGCGTGGGCGACGTGCCCGTTGCCCTGGATGTTGTCGCAGGACATGACCGTGAACGGGCCCGTGCCCTCGTCGCGGCGCCGGCGCAGCGCCTCGACGATGTAGCCGAAGGTGGTCGTCGGCGGGGTGCCCGCGCGGGCGTCGATGTCCGCGCGGATGGCGGGGTCGCGGTCGTCGAACTCCCCGGTGCTCGCGTTCTTGTGGTAGCCGCCCTCGGTGACGGTGAGGCTGACGATCCGCGTGGCCGGGTCGGTCATGCGGTCCAGGACGGCGTCGGGATCCTCGGGGGCGAAGAGGAAGTCGACGATCGAGCCGATGACGCGCGCCTCGCGCCGCCCGTCGGCGTGCTTGAGCACGAGCGTGTAGAGGTCGTCCTGGGCCTCGGTGACCTCGGCCATCCGCCGGTCGGCCTCGAGCACGCCGACCCCGCAGATCCCCCAGTCCAGGGCCTTGCCCTGCTGCATCAGGTCGTCGAGGTACATCGCCTGGTGCGCCCGGTGGAAGCCGCCCACTCCGAAGTGCACGATCCCGACCGACACCGCGCTGCGGTCGTAGGTCGGGCCCGGGACCTCCGCGGGCAGTTGCGTCAGGTTCGTCGCCGTCAGCGTCGTCGCAGCCACGAGGCCCACTATGACGTGGACCACGGGGTTGATGCAGCAGACTCGACGGTGAAGATCGCTCCGGGTGCTCCTCCCGCCTGGTCACGTCGGGTGGACGGAGCAGCGGGAGCGATCATGGGGAGGGGGCCGGGCGAGTGCCTCCCCGGACACCGCGGCGCCGGGCCGGTCGGGTACCGTGGTCACGTCGCGGGCACGAGGCGACGGTGCGGGACGTGGCGCAGCTTGGTAGCGCACTTGACTGGGGGTCAAGGGGTCGCAGGTTCAAATCCTGTCGTCCCGACGGAGGACCAGAACCCCGTTGACCAGGGTAGAGCCCAGGTCAACGGGGTTCTCGTCTGTCTGGCTCGATCATCGAGTAGTTCTCCCTGCCGATCGTTGGGACCACTTTGGGACCAGGCTGGGCACTGACCCACTCCAACCTCCTCGCGGAGCCGGGACTGGGCTGTGCGCACCACGGAGCTCGTAACGGACAAACAGCTGCCACCGATGTGTCTCCTGATCAAGGGGGGCACACGTGGCAGATGGGGCAGAGAACAGCTTTGTCCATCGAAGGGCGAGAAGAACTAGAGCGCTTCTATTCTCGCCGGCAATCGTCCTATTGGCTTCTGCGACCAGATTGCTGCTGATTACGGATTACAGCACTACGAACGCGTCGACAATAGCGTCAGAAGTTGGCATTAGTGGGACTCTCCTAGGGACGCTCATTCCGCTTATCCCTCCCTATCTCCCGGTCGCTGCCATTGTGGCGGCAGTTTTTCGGCAGTGGGTGTTATCCGTTATCCTCCTGGCTGCGGCGCTGGTTCTCTCGCCGGCATACTTGCCCGGTTTACGGGTGTCGTGGGATGAGACGTATAGGCAAGTCAAGTCGCTCGTTTCCATGCTCAGAGCCGAGCAATTCGAAGAAATTTGGGCGACCTATCCTGCAGCTACCCTCTCGGCAGGTGTTGGAGTAGGGGTACTTTTCCTCGTGGCGCCAAGTCTCCTCAACGCGAGCCGGACCACTGTAGGCTTCGTTCTCCGCCTTTTGGCTGGGTTGCCGTACCTGGCCATCGTGGCCTCCGCTTCCGCATTTCTGACGTTGGCGGTCTACGTGACCTACCAAGTCCCCTTCAACTACAGTATTGTCTCCGAAATTGGCAGGCGACCGTGGCTGCCGCCCGAGGAGATTCTCCTGAAATCCGGCGTCTTGCAAGTTGGCTACACTCTTCAGCAGGATGTCAATTGGCACATCGTATTACGAGAGGAGGACAGAACAATTATCTATATGAGGTCTGATGACATTGTCAGTCGGACAGGTTGCGTACCCGTGGGTCGCGTAGCTGAGCTTCGCAAGAAGCCTTTGGTGCCTGCCGAAGGCTCACGAATCGTCTTTGACAAGCCCTGTCTTCCGTCCACTCCCTAGTGCTCCAGCCGTAGATCGTGATCTTGCTGGCGTGGCGGTCCCGGAGGTGAGACGGCCACCGCTTGATGATCATCAGTTGTGTCGACATCAGAAGATCAAGCGGTGGCCGTGGGCCACAGGGTAGAGCCAGCTCGCTGGGAGGCCGAGACCGACAGGCTGCTCGACTGGATGGCCGGTCGGTTTGCCCGGGTCGAGACTCGCCGGCGGGTCCGGGGGTTCGTGCTCGGGCTGCTGGCCGATCTTCCGCGTAAGACCTGCTGGTCGATCGCCGAACACGCCGGCGACCCGGACCCGCACGGCATGCAGCACCTGCTGGCCCGGGCGAGCTGGGACACCGAGGGAGTCCGCGACGATCTGCGCGACTACGTCACCTCCGCGCTGCGCGACCCCGACGCGGTGCTGGTGGTCGACGAGACCGGGGACCTGAAGAAGGGGTTCCACACGGTCGGGGTGCAGCGCCAGTACACCGGCACCGCCGGACGGATCGAGAACGCCCAGGTCGCGGTGTATCTGACCTACGCCGGTGCCGCCGGGCACGCGATGATCGACCGCGAGCTCTACCTGCCGCGCTCCTGGACCAGCGATCCCGACCGGCTCGACGAGGCCGGAGTCCCCGCCGAGATCGAGTTCGCCACCAAGCCCGCCCTGGCCACCGGGATGTCACCCGCGCCCTGAACGCCGGCGTCGAGGCTCGGTGGGTGCCGGCGACGAGGTCTACGGCGCCGACCCGCCCTGCGCGCCGAGCTGGAGGCGCGCCGGGTCGGCTACGTGCTGGCCATCGGCTGCGACCGCCGTATCCCGACCGCGGCCGGATTGGTGCGCGCCGACGAGATCACCAAGACCCTGCCGCGACGGGCCTGGCAGCGGCTCTGCGCTGGGTCGGGAGCGAAGGGACTGCGCTACTACGACTGGGCGCTGATCGCCCACCCCGACCCCACCGGCGGCTCCGATCCAAGCGACCCGCAGTGCTGGTGGCTACTCGTGCGGCGCCACCGACACACCGGCGAGCTGGCGTTCTACCGCTGCTACGCACCCGAGGTGGCGCCGCTGCGCGAGCTGGTCCGCATCGCAGGCAGGCGCTGGACGATCGAGGAGTCCTTCCAGGCCGGTAAGAGTCTGGCCGGGCTCGACGAACACCAGGTCCGCCGCTGGATCTCCTGGCAGTGCTGGACCTTGCTCGCCATGGCAGCCCACGCCCTGCTCGCAGTCATTGCCGTCGCCGAGCACACCCACCGACCCGGACCCGACGGACTGATCGCGCTGACCTGCAACGAGATCCGCCGACTGTTCACGATCCTCGTCATCGACCCCGCCCGCCGCCAGGCCTGCCCCCTGCGCTGGTCACGCTGGCGACGACGCCACCAACACCGCGCCCATACCAGCCACTACCAACGCCAGGACAACGCCCTCGCACGCAGATAACGATCTACGGCTGGAGTACTAGACGGCACGTAGTACGGAGCCCTGGTGGGACCCGCGCAGGTAGTTGGTCAGCAGCTCGCCGGCGCCGAGGACGGCGTCGTGGTTCGGGTGCAGGTAGCGCTGCGTCGTTGACAGCGAGCCGTGCCCGGCGATCTTGCGCAGGATGTGGACGGGACGCCGGCGTCGGCCATCCACGTAAGCCCGGTGTGCCGGAGGTCGTGGTGGCGCAGGTAGCCGAGCCCGATGGACTCCACGACCTCGTCCCAGTGCGTGGCATCGCGCAGGACGGCGGTGCTGATGCGCCCGCCACGAGGGCCGACGAACAGCCGGCCGTCGGTGACCGAGGAGCGAGCCACCAGCTCGGCGACCATCGGCCGGACTTCCTCGATCAGCGGGACGAGCCGGGCGCGCTTGCCCTTCGTGGCCTTGTTGACGAGGCCGCCGGGGGAGGGGGTGGTCTGCCGGCGGACGTTCCAGGTCCACGTGGTCGTGTCGATGTCGTGGGCGCGGCAGCCCCGACACCTCGCCGATCCGGGCCGCGGTCGCGCCGGCGAAGGTGACGACGTGGCCCCAGCCGGCGAACTGCTGGTGCGAGCGCGCCACGAGGGCGTCGGCGAGGCGGGTCAGCGTGGCCGAATCCTGGAGCGCCAGTGACCGTGGATCGTCGAGTTCGTCTTCCACTCGTCGGAACTCGTCCTGCCAGCCAGTGATCCGGGCCGGGTTGCGGTCGATGATCCCGTCGCGGACGGCCTGCTCCATGACCCGCACGAGCATCGCGAGGCTGTTCTTCACCGTCGACCGACTCACGCCGTCGGCGATCCAGCCGGAGACAACCCTGTCCGCAGCGCCGTAGGTGATCATCCGGACGGCGAGGTGGCCCAGCGAGGGAACGACGCGCTTGCGCCAGCCGGCGAGGTACGGGTCGGTGGTCTTGGCCTCCAGACCGCGCAGGACCAGGCGCATGTTGGCCGTGCCGTAGGCGGCGAGAGTCTGGTTCGCGGCCGCGGGGTCGATACCGCGGGCGGCGTAGCCCCTCATGCGGTTCGATCCAGGCGAGCGCTTCCGCTGCCGTGGCGAAGCTGTCCGACTTGGACCGACGCTTCCCCGACGTCGGGTCGAGCCAGCGCACATGTGCCCGGTGACCGCCGTTGCCGGCACCCGGCCGGTGCTCGACGTCCTCGGTGAGCTTGACCCCGTGCGGTGGCATGATCTGGTTCAGCACGCCGCCTCCGGATCGGTGCGCCGGCTCCGGAGCTAGGCGTCCACGTCGGCCCGCCGGTAGACCGTGACGCGGTCGGAGACCTTCACCCACGGCGGGCCTTGGGGTGGCCTGGCCGTCCGCCACCGGCGCAGCGACGAGGGATCGACGCCGAGGAAGCCGGCGAGTTCGTTGGTCGAGAACCACTCCTGGTGATCGTGCGGTCCCATCGTTCAGTCCTCCGTGACGTGTCGGCCGAGGTGGGCGAGGTGGTTGTGGGCGTGGTCGAGATGGCCGGCGAGGGCCCGCGCGGCCGTGTCGGCGTCTCGGAGGTCGTCCTGGACGGCGAACAGGGCGCGGATCGGGTCGTGGCCGCGGTCGTCGTAGTGCTCGGCGGGGTCGGCTCGCCGCAGGCCGCGGGCGAGGTAGTCGAGGAGTTGCGGGAGCCGGTGGACGAGCTCGGCCAGGGAGCCGACGACCGCGTAGGCGTCGGGACCGATCACCGGTCCGCGGCTGGCGTGGTTGGCCTGCCGGACGTTCTCTGCGGCGGCGTCGAGGTGCTGGGAGATGGTGATCATCGGGTGTGCTCCGGGACGTCGGCGGCGCGGTCGGTGGCGGCGCCGAGCTGGCGGGCGAACTCGCCGGCGCTGCTCGACACGGCGGGTCCGAGGGTCGGGAAGGCGGCGAAGAGCAGGACGAGGGTCACGACGCCGGACACGAGCGCCGGTGCGGCGCGGTGGCTCTTGATCAGCAGGCCGGTGACGAGGCCGGCGATGACGACCATGGCGATGAGATTCACGACTCGGCCCGCCGTTCGTGGGCCTGGATGCGGTCGACGTACTCGCCGAGGTAAGGGACGCGGATGCGTTCGCAGTCGCGGCCGAGCCCGGACAGGTAGGCGACGCCCGGTGCGGCGTTGGCGTGCTCCTGGCCCAGGTGCCGGGCGTCGGCGCCGTGCAGCATCTCCAGCGAGTCCGCCGGCACCCGGAACGACAGGCGCAGGGCGAACTGGTCGCGGGCGTAGCCGCCGCCGACGGCGGTGGCCTCGAACCGCTGGGCCAGCATCAAGACCCGGAACGCCGCCTTGCGTCCCTCACTGAGGAGCCGCAGGACGGCGGAGCGGATGCGATCGCCGACCGGCACGCCCTCACCGCGCGTGGGCTTCGGCAGCGCATCCGCGGCGCGGAGCAGGCCGGGGAACTCCTCCAGGGTGACGACCACGGTCGGCGTGGCCGTCGTGGGTTCGATCGTGTCCCGACGCGGCGGGATGGTCTCCAGCCGGCGGTCCATCTCGGCCACCAGGTCCTCGAGCAGGACCGCGTGGGCGGCGATGTCGCCGGTGCCGACCACCTGGTGCGGTCGGTGGGCGGTACCGTCCCAGGCGCGAGGTATGACCAGGAGTTGTGGATGCGGGACCTGATCTTGGGCGCGGCGTACCTTCCTCGGTGATCACACTGAGGATGCCGGCGGGCCAACGCCGGTGAGGAAGGACGCCGATGTTGAGCGTAGTCCCCGACCATGACGACGTGCGGCAGGACCTGGCCGCCGGGTTGGACGAGATCGTGCGCGAGGGCGCGCGGCGGATGCTCGCGCAGGCCTTGGAGGCTGAGGTGGCCGCGGTGATCGAGGCCCTGGCCGGCGAGGTCGACGAGTCCGGCCGGCGGCTGGTGCGCCGCAACGGGCACGCCCGCCCGCGCACGGTCACCACCGCCGCAGGTGAAGTCGAGGTCGCGGTGCCGCGGGTCGACGACCGCCGCGTCGATGAGGCCACCGGCCAGAAGTACACGTTCCGGTCGGAGATCGGGCCGCCGTGGTGCCGCAAGAGCCCGAAGGTCACCGAGGTGTTGCCGCTGCTCTACTACACGGCATGAGTTCGGGCGACTTCGCCCCGGCGCTGGAGGGGTTCTTCGGCTCCGCGGCGGGTCTGTCGGCCTCGGTGGTGACCCGGCTGACCCGCCAGTGGCAGGACGAGGCGCGCGCCTTCGCCGACCGCGACCTCTGCGAGGTCGACTCCGTCTACGTCTGGGGGCCGATGGCATCCATGTCGCCGTCCGGCTCGATGAGGCCCGGCTGTGCCTGCTGGTGCTGGTCGGGGTCCGCGCTGACGGCCGCAAGAGCTGATCACCCGGGCCGACGGACACCGCGAGTCCACCGAATCGTGGGCCGACCTGCTGCGCGACGCGCGCCGCCGCGGGATGCGCGCCCCAGCGCTGGCCGTCGGTGACGGCGCGCTGGGGTTCTGGGCCGCGCTGCGGAAGGTGTTTCCCGAGACCCGCGAGCAGCGCTGCTGGGTTCACAAAGCGGCCAACGTGGTCAACTGCCTGCCCAAGTCCGCCCAGCCCGCCGCCCGCCGCGCGCTGGCCGAGATCCGTGACGCCGAAGAGCGCGGTCACGCCGAGACCGCCATCGCGGCCTTCGAACGCGACTACAACGCGAAGTACCCCAAGGCGGTCGAGAAGATCGTCAAGGATCAGGAGGCGTTGCTGGCGTTCTACGACTTCCCCGCCGAGCACTGGATCCACCTCAAGCCACCAACCCGATCGAGAGCACCTTCGCCACCGTGCGGCTGCGCACCAAGGTCACCAAAGGCCCTGGCAGCCGCGCCGCGAGCCTGGCGATGGCGTTCAAGCTGCTCGAAGCCGCCGAAACCCGCTGGCGCGCGGTCAACGGACCCCACCTGGTCGCGCTGGTCCGTGCCGGCGCCACCTTCGAGAAGGGATTACTCGTCGAACGGCCCACCAAGACCACCGAGGCCGTCAACACCGAGCCAGAGAAGACCGCCGCGCAATCAACCCAGGACACGCCATCCACAACTCTTGACGATTCCTCCGCGTCGCCGGAGCGACTTGGAAGGAGGCTGGGTAGGCAACCGGCGTCAGCGGCGAGCAGGCCCGCCGGGACCACCTCGCGGCCATCGAGCGCCAGGAACAGCACGGGAACGGGAGCACAGAGGTGTACCGCGACGCGCTGTGAACAAGGTACAACGACTCTCAATCAGAGACCGCTCCAGCAGTGAGATTGAGCGCGCCGGACGTGATCGAGCGGCCGTAGTCGCTCGCCAGGAACGCTGCAGCGTCGCCGATCTCTCCCGCCGCGGGGAGGCGCCCGAGCATCGTGCCCGCTTCCAGCTCGGCGAGCACGTCGTGAGCCCCAGCGTTGCCAGCGTAGCTGGTGCCATAGTCGGGCGCATCGGTGATGCCCTCGACGGTGCCGCCGATCCGGACCCAGGCGACCCGGATGCCGTGTGGACCGAGCTCCGCCGACCACTGGCGATTCAGTGCCTCAATCGTCTGCCAACTGACGGCTGTAGTCCCCATGCCGGGGAACGGTGGTCCGTGACCGACGATGGTTAGGACGACGCCCGATCCCTGGGCAACCATCCGTTTCGCAGCGGCGCGCGTGGTGATCGTCTGCGCACGCACCGCTGTCACGAGGGCATCCGCCATGACGCTCGTCGGCAGGTCGAGGAGGGGGGTGCCTTGGACGTCGGCGTAGGTCACGGCGTTGAGGACGATGTCCACGGTTCCGGCGCGTTCGACGACATCGCGGACGTGGCCTTCAACGGCGACCTCATTGGTCGCGTCGGCCGTGGCGGCGAAGGCCCGACCACCTTGTGCCGTGATCTTCGAGGCGACCCGCTCGACCGGCTCCGCGGTCCGACCTGCGAGGTAGACGCTCGCCCCCTCGCGTGCGAACGCCTGAGCTGCGGCGGCCCCGATGATGCCCGCACCGCCGTAGATCACGGCGTTCTTCCCGACCAGCAGCATCCAACCTCCTAGTACTTAATTAGGATCGAGTACACCATACATAGAACTCAACCGCGGCGAGAGTCGCGCTGGATGCGCCATCCGACGACCACACCACGAACCCGCGCGTGCGATGAGCGTGCGATTAGGGCCGGTCAACCAGAGTCACGAGCGGGACCGCCCGCCGGGCTCGGCCCAATCGCCGGGCCGGCTGGTCGGGTGGTGACGTGGGGGTGGCTCGGTCAGTCGCTCAGACGAAACCGAAGTGCTTGCCGGCGACCCGGCGGAACGTGGTGGGCGATCCGCTCGGGAGCCCGGTCAGTGGACGTCCACGTCATGGGCGCCAGAGGTTCCTGGCCGTGGTCGACGACCTGACCGTCCCTTCGCGGCAGGTCACACCGGTCGGAGACCGTGTGCTCGTCGGGTTCACGCCGACCTTCACCGGTGCCGGCCCTGCGCGGCCCGGCCCAGCTGGTCGGCTCGTCCTGAGGGCGAAGAAAGGGTCGGCCGCAGGCCAGGCTCCGCGGGGCAGGACGTTCTCGACCCGGGCGGGCGTGGCGAACCCGGCTGCGGTCAGCAGGTGGGAGGCCGTGCGCGGCTCCAGGCCGCGCCAGTGGGGCAGGTGCCGACCGAGCGCGACTCGGTCAAGCCCGAGCCGCACGGCCGCGCGAGCGCCTCGCCACCGACGCGGTCGCCAGACGCCGTCGGCGACGAGCAGCGCCCCTCCTGGCCGTAAGGCCGCGCGCCACGACGCGAGCGCGGCGGCGGGTGCCGGCAGCGTCCAGAGGACGAACCGCGCGGTGACGGCGTCGAACGGACCCAGCTCGGCGACCTCGTCGGCACCGCCACGGTACAACGTCACCGACACCCCGCGTCGGCGAGCCTCGGCTGCGGCACGGGGCAGCATTCCCGCCGCCAGGTCGACGCCCACGACCTCGTGCCCCAGCTCGGCGAGGACGGCGGCGAGGAACCCTGTCCCCGTCCCCACGTCGAGGACGCGCAGTGGTGCCCGACCGAGCCACCGCTCCGTGGCGGCGAGCCAGTCGGCCCGCCGGTCCGCGGCGAACCCGGCGTAGAAGCGCTCGTAGGCCGCCGACCGCCGTGACCACGTCCGGGCGACGCTCTCTGCCCTCGATGCCATTATCCTGCAATAGCCCAAGAATCTCGGTTGCGCAAGCCGGTCTTCTGGAACGACGTGGACGACCGCCATCGTGGTCGCGGGCCACGCTCTCGACGAGTGATGGTTCGAGGGCAGCGGGGGAAGGGCGACGTGGGTCGGCGTGCTCACCCGACGTCCTGTGTCAGCGGTCGACGGTCACGTAGGTCCCGACGCGCACGGTCTCCTCGCTACAGATGACGATCACCGAGTAGTAGGACACCAGGTCGATGTTCCTGCGCAGCTCGCCGAGCGAGGGAATCGTCGTGCTCTCCTCCGGTGTCCCGAGGTGCTGGGTCAGCACCGTCGGCGTGCCGGCGGGGCGGTGGCGCAGGAAACGGTCGAGCAGCTGCGCGAGCCGCTCGTCGGAGCGTTCGCGGGGCGGATGGAACCAGGGGTAGTCGTGCTCCGGGTAGCGCTCGGGGGCGATCTCGGCGTTGAAGCGGGGCTTGTAGACGACGGTGGCCATCCCGCTCGACGCCGCGGCCTCGAGCCGGCGGTCGACGGTCTCGACCGGCGTGATGTCGTCACAGAGCGAGCACGTCACGAACCCGTTGTTGAGCGGGGCTCCCGCCGCGGCCGCCGCGAGCTGCAGCGCCGACACCGCCGGCAGGACGTGTACGGGGACGGCGCCGGGAGGCCCGTACAGCGCGGGCTGCTCGCCGAGGTGACGGAAGACGTACGACGCCATGCCCCAGATGCCGGGGTCGCCGTCGGACACGATGACGACACGGCGGCCCGCTGCCGCCGCCGCGAGGGCTCGTCGCACGCGGGGGGCGCGGAAGTCGCCGGCGTCCTCGGGTCCGCGTGGCGGGTCGGCGGTCTCGGTCGTCGGAGCGAGCAGCGGTGCGACCAGCTCGAGGAAGCCGTGGTGGCCGACTACGAGGTCGGCCTCGCGCAAACGGTCGAAGTTCGCCTGCGGGACCGCGTCGAGGGCATAGGCCAGTCCGACGATGGAGAGCGACCCGGGACCCCCGTCTGTCGTGTCCTCGGTCATGCTGCTCCTCCCAGGTCCCGGATCGGTGCGTGTGCCCGCCCGGGCGCCGGCTCCGTCGGGGGCCGTCGTGTCGTCCGGCCGTCGGTCGTGGTGCCGCTCACGAGGCGGTCATCGGTTCGCGCGAGGTCGCCACGAGACGCCGTCCTGCCTCCGAGGCGGGACGCCGCCACAGGTCGACGACGCTCGCATGCTCGACCAGCCGGCCCGCCTCGAGCACGGCCACGGTGTCGGCCACCCGGGAGACCAGCGCGAGGTCGTGGCTGACCAGCACCACTGTCGTGTCTTCCTCCCGTCGCACCCGGTCGAGGGCGTCGAGCAGACCGGCTCGGTGATCGGCGTCGAGCGCCGACGTGATCTCGTCGCCGACGAGGACCGCCGGCCGCGCCATGAGGGCGCGGGCGAGCGCCGCGCGCTGCAGCTGGCCGCCCGAGAGCCCGTCCGGGCGCCGTCCGCAGGTTGCGTGGTCGAGTCCGAGGCGCAAGAGCAGGGAGTCGGCCTCGGCCTGTGCGGTCGCGCGGTCGAGCCCGCGCAGCAGGACCCCGGGGCGGGCGACCTGGGCGCGCACCGTCACGTGCTCGAGGAATGACGCCCGTGGGTCCTGGTGCACGTACTGGACGAGGCGCCGCTGCTCGCGGTCGCGCGAGCCCAACGCGGGTGGGAGCTCCTGCCCGTCGACCAGGACCTGACCGCGGGTGGGCGCGCGCAGACCGACGAGCGCCCGCGCGAACGATGTCTTCCCGGCCCCCGAGCGACCCACGACGGCCAGGCAGCTGCCGGCCCCCGCGGTGACGTCCACGCCGTCAAGCAGCGTGGCACCCGGCACGGTGACGCCGACCCCGGTGACGGTCAACCGCTCGTGCGGCGCCATACCGGGCGGGTCGTCGTCAGTCCCTTGCGTGTCGGCGGTGTCGACCCCCTCGCGGGGCAGTGCCCGCGAGACGACTGCCCCGCGGTCGAGGACCAGCACGTCGTGAGCCAGCGTCCGGGCGACGTCGAGGTCGTGGGTGAGCACGATGAGCGCCGTGCCACCAGCGGCCACGTCGGCGAAGGTACGTACGACCTCCGCGGTGGTGACGGGGTCGAGGCCGGTCGTCGGCTCGTCGAGCACGACGACCGCAGGCGCCACGACCAGCGAGAGCGCGAGGGCGAGGCGCTGCTGCTGGCCGCCCGAGAGCTCGTGGGGGAAGCGGCGGACCAGGCCGGGCTCGAGCCGGGCCGCGTCCAGCGCACTCGCGACCGCCTCCGCGCGCGCGGCTCGCGCCGACCGCCCGGTGCCGCGCCGTGTCGCCGCGAGCTCGTCGAGAACGGCACCGACCCGGCGGACCGGGTCGAGGGCGCCGCCCGGATGCTGGGGGACGTACGCGACCCGTCCTGCCGAGGGGTGCGTGCTGCGTGCGGGCAGCAGGTCGTCCCCGGTCACGGTGACCTGCCCGGACAGCGTCACCCCGGGTGCGCTCTCGCCGAGGACGGCGAGCCCGAAGGTGCTCTTGCCCGCGCCCGAGGCGCCGAGGACGGCGAGGACACGCCCGGGAGCAAGGTCGACGTCGACGTCGCGGAGCAACGCCTGTTCACCGGTCACGGCACGCAGGGCGTGCACGCGCAGGGCGAGCGGTGCGGTGGCGTTCACGGCGGCGCTCATGTCGTGGCCCTCCGTTCGAGCAGGGTGTCGGCGAGCAACGTGATGCCTACGCACAGTGAGGCGATGAGCACCACCGGCGCGATGACGGTGAGGGGGGCCAGGAACAGCGCTGTCTGGTTCTGCTGGACGAGCACCGCCCAGTCCACGGCCTCGGGCGGTAGCCCGACCCCGAGGAAGTTCGCGGTGCTGACCAGGCCGATGACGAGCACGACGCGCGTTGCCGCGTCGACCACGACCGGGCCGGTCGCGCGCCGCCCGGTCTCGACGAGGTGTACCCGCCACCAGGGCTCGCCCGCCATCGTCATCGCCTCGAGGGCCGTGCGGCACGCGGGCGCCGAGGCCGCGCTGCGTACGAGGCGGACCAGGGCGGGCAGCTGGGCGATCGCGATCGCGACGATCAGCCATCCCAGCCCCCGACGTCCGGTCGAGGCGAGCACGAGCAGGACGAGTAGCGAGGGCAGCACCAGGATCACGTCAAGGGTCCGCAGGGCGACGGTGTCGAGCAGCCGGCTGCGGGTGGCGGCCAGCAGCAGCCCCAAGGGAACGCCGACCGCCGTGGTCACGAGCAGGGCTGCCACCGCGAGCAGCACCACCGAGGAGCCGCCGGTCAGCAGCAGCCCGAGCAGATCCCTGCCCAGCGCGTCGGTGCCGAGCAGGAACTCCCGGCCGGGGGGGAGGAGCGCGGGTGTGCCCGGCGGCGCCACGGGGGCCGCGAGGGGGCCGAGGAGCGCGGCGGCCAGCGGTACGGCAGTGAGGACGGCGGCGACGACCGTGAGTGGTCTCATCGGTCCTCCCGTTGCGGGACGAGGCGCGCGGTCACCAGGTCGGCGAAGAGGTTGACGCCGATCGTGGAGACGGCGAGGACGAGGGCGTAGGCCTGGACGAGTGGCAGGTCGCGTTCCTGTACGGCGGCGACGAACCCCGAGCCGATTCCCGAGATCGCGAACAGCGCCTCGACGACGACGATGCCGCCGACGAAGCCGTCGACGACGCGGGCGAGCTGCTGTACGGCCGGCGCGACCGCACCGGGTACCACGTGACGCCACAGCACCACCGGCTCGGGCATCCCCAACCGGCGCAGGTGCACCACGTGCTCGGCCCGGTCGTTCTCGACCACGCCGATGCGGACCTGGCGGGCCAGGCGCCCGAGCTGTGCCAGGACGATGACCGCTACCGGCAGGACCAGCAGGGTCGGGTCGAGCCCGCCGGCACCGGCCGCGGTCGCCGGCAGGAGGCTCAACTGCAGCGCGAACACCGTGACGAGGGCGACGCCGAGGGCGAACTCCGGGACGGCTTGCCCGACGACCATGACCAGGGTGAGGGCCCGGTCAGGCACCGAGCCCGGGCGGCGCCCACCCACGACCCCGAGGCCGACGGCGAGCGGCACCAGGACCACGGCCGTACAGGCGGCGAGGAGCCCGGTGGCGCCGGCCTCGTCGGCGAGGATCTCGCTCACCGGGCGTTCGCTCACGAGCGAGGTGCCGAGGTCGCCGGTGAGCAGGCCGCCCGCCCAGTCCAGGAAGCGCTCCAGGGGCGGACGGTCGAGGCCGAGCTGGGTGCGCAGCGCCTCGATCTGGGCGTCGGAGGCGTCGGGCCCTGCGATCGCGGTGGCGGTGTCGCCCGGTAGCAGGCTGGTCAGCGCGAACACGAGCACCGACACCGCAGCGAGCTGGACCAGTGCGACCGCGACGCGCCACGGGACCGATGGTCCGCGCCGCGGTCCGCGTACTGCGGGACCGCCCACGTCCGGATCGCGCGCAGGGTGGAGCGCAGTGGTCGGGCCGGTCGGGTCCGTGTGGGCCACGATCAGCCCACCACGGCCCGGTCGAACCGCGCCCACGCGTCGGTGTTGGTCCGGGCCGCTTCGAGGCCCCGCAGCTCGGCGGCCAACCCGACGTTGAGCGCCCCGGCCGCCCAGACGACGTAACCGGATGCGCGTTGCACTCGCTGCTGGACGTCGCGGATGCTCGCGGCCCGCACGGCCGGGTCGGTGGCGGCCCGCGCCGTGGCCAACAACGTGTCGACGGCGGGATCGCGGTAGCCGGTGTAGTTCGGGGAGCCGGCGGTGACCAATCGCCGGCCGACGAACTCCGGGATCGGCATCGGGCCGGAGCGGCTCTGGGACGCCAGCTGCGCCTCGCGGACCTCCGTGTAGTAGTTCGCCGAGGGCAACGCGCGAGGTGTCAGGCGCAGGCCGATCTCCTCGAGTTGCTGGGCCATGAGCTGAGCGGCGGGCTGGAACGCCGCGTCCGTGGTGGAGGTCAGTAGCTCGACCGCGCGGCCGCGCGCCCCGGCCTCGATGACGAGCGCACTGGCGCGCGCCACGTCGCGGGGGACTGCCGCAAGGTCGGCGGGGAAGTACTCCTGGCCGACGCCGAACACGTCCCCGCCGGGTGTGCCGCGGCCGAGCAGCGCGACGCGCACCAGCGCCTCACGGTCGATGCCGAGCCGGAAGGCCTCGAGCAGCCGTGGGTCGTCGAACGGTGGCCGGTCGACCCGCAGGTTGACGAACTGGTGGTTGGCGGCGTGCGCCGCGAGCAGCCGCACTCGGCTGTCGCCCTCGAGCTGCTGCGCGCTCGTTGCCCGCAGGTCGTGGGCGTAGGCCACCTGCCCCGACAGCAGAGCGCCGAGTCGGGGAGTGTCCTCGTTGATCGGCACGATCTCGAGCTCGTCCGACGGCGGGCGCCCGTCCCAGTACGCGTCGTGGGCCCGGTAGAGCGCCGGCCCGCCCGGGGTGAAGGACACGAAGCGGAACGGCCCGCTGCCGTTCGGCGGCGCGTCGGGCAAGAAGCCCTGCGGCACGATCTCCGATCCTGCCGAGCCCCACGACAGCGGGAAGAACTGGTTCGGGGCGCCGAGGACGACTTCGAGCTCGGTCGGCGAGACAGCACGGCTGGCCGCGAAGTCGATCCCGGCGTACGAGGCCGCGGCGGTCGCTCCCGTGGCGGGATCGGCGATGCGGCGGAAGGAGGCCAGCACGTCGTCGGCGGTGACCGGACGCCCGTCGTGGAAGCGCGCCTCCCGCAGCCGGATGCGCCAGCGGGTACCCGTCGGGTCGGACTCCCAGGACTGCGCCAGGCGCGGCTGTGCCGTGATCTCCTGGGACCAGCCGACGAGGGTGTCGTACACGGCCTTCGACCGCGCCTGGTTGATGAACTGTGCCGCGACGTGCGGGTCGAGGTTCTCCCTGCTGCCGCCGCCGGTGAACGCGACGCGCAGCCGTTCACCGCCGCCACCTCCGCCGCCGCCGGCGCAGGCGGCGAGCGTGAGTGCGCCCGTGGTGGCGGCCGCCCCGACGAGGAACCCGCGCCGGCTCAAGGCCCGTCGGGCCGCCGTCGCGGGCGTGAGGGAACCGGGGTCCGGGGTCATCGCGACGCCTCCTGGTCGGATCGGTGATCGGGGGCGGGTGGTGTCGGTGGAGCCGGTGGAGCCGGTGGTGTCGGCGCGGTCCCCTCGCCGTCGAGGAGGCCGCGGCGCTCCAGCGTGGCGATCACGGCCGCCGCGGCGAGCCCGACCGCCACGAGTGCGGTCGCCGGCAGCCACCGCGTGGCGGGGGTGTCGGCAGCGTCGAGGAGCGCGCCGATCGCGGTGTTGGTCATCGCCACGACGACCGCGGCGACCATGAAGTAGAAGCCGTAGTAGGTGCCGGCCAGGCGCGGCGAGCCGACCACCGGCATGAGCACCATCGAGAACGGGTTGACCATGGCCATCCCGATGGTGAACATGGCCGTGCCGGCGAGGACCGGGAGCACGGCGGGCGCGGCCGCGAGCAGCGAGCTACCTGGCGCCGCGGTCGGCAGGAGCGGTGCGGCCACCGCGACCGGCACGAAACCGGTGCCCATCGCGACGAGCCCGACCGCCATCGTGGTGCCGGCCGACCACTGGGCCCGGCACCAGGCGGTGAGGCGGACCTGGGCGCCGATGCCGATCACGGTCGACACCACGAACACGGCACTGACCGCCGCGGCGGCACCGGTGACGCGCTCGGCCTCGACCGGCAGGATCAGGTAGAGCTGGTTGAACAGGACGAAGTAGCCCGAGCCTCCGAGCGCGAACGCGAGGAAACGTCGGTTCCGCGCGACCTCCCACCAGCTGCGCAGCACACCGACCGAGCTGTCGGCGGTGGCCGTATTGGCGGGCAGGACCGCGATCTGGGCAACGGTGAGCACAGCGAACACCGCGCAGGCGACCACCGCGACGAGGCGGAAGTCGACCGAGAGCAGCAGCGCGCCCAGCAGCGGCCCGGTGAGGGCGCCGACGTGGCCGAAGACCTGGAAGACCGAGAACACCTCGGCGCGCCGGTCACCGGCGTCCTGCATCAGGTAGGCGCGGACGGCGGGGTTGAAGATCGCGCCGGCCAGGCCGGTGAGCACCGCCGCGGCGACGAGCCCGGGCAGCGTCTGGAACACCGCGAACAACCCGAACGCGACGACCCGCAGCGAGCAGCCCAGGGTGATCACCGGCCGGCAGCCGAGCCGGTCGGCGGCCGACCCGCCGATGAGGAAGAGCCCCTGCTGGGAGAGGTTGCGCAGGGCGAGGACGAGACCGATGGTCGCCGCGGCGTACCCCAGCGACCCCATGTAGGTGGCGAGGAACGGCAGGACCAGGTAGAAGCCGAGGTTGACACCGAGCTGGTTGATCACCAGCAGCCGGCTGGCGGCGGACAGGGCACGGAACGAGGCGAGCACGCCCGCTCAGCCGTCCTCGGGGGTGAAACGGAACAGGTGACCCTCGAGCTTGATGTCGGGGCGCCGCCGGACGTGGACGATCTCGGGTCGGAATCCCGCGGCCGCGCCGTGGCGCACGATGGCGGCGAGGTCGGAGGTGTTCGACGCGAGCAGGAAGACCTCACCTCCGGGGGCTAGCAGCCTGCGCTCGGCGAGCTGGCGGAAGAAGCGCTCGGCGACGCCGTCGCCCACCGACACGCTGCGCACCACGTCGGGGTCCTCGGAGACGGGTACCGCGATGGTGGGGGCGTTGAAGGTGACGACGTCGAGGCGCACGTCGGCGGGGATGTCGGCAAGTACGTCGGACACGACGGACCGGACGACCAGGTCCCCGCGCTCGATGCGCCCGCCGGCGTGCCGGTGAAGGTGCTCGGCCGCGGCCTCGACGCTGGGGGCGTGGACGTCGCAGACCAGGATCTCCGCCGCGCCGGCGTGCGCGGCGACGACGGCCTCCACGCCGAGCCCGCAGCCGACCGTGCCGTAGCGGCGCCCAGCCACCGCGATGCGCCCGTCGTGCAGCCGCTCGAACACCGAGACGCTAGCCTTGCCGGGCAGGTGGACGCCGGGCGGCGCAGCGAAATCCCAGCCTTCGAACGAGAACGGACGCACGGTCTGCGGGTCGACGTGGCGGGCGTTCGCCGCTCGAATCTCGCCGGGGGTGAGCATCGGGGGCAGCGCTTCGAGGACGGCGTCGGTGCCGGCGGTCAGGTCGCTCACGAGGGTCTCCTCTCGTCGGTGAGGGCCAGCAACGCCTCGGCGTCGCTGGGGTCGGACAGGGTCCTCGGAGCCGGGGGAGCGGGCAGGGTCGCCTGCGCGCGGGCCCCGGCGGTCGCCACGAGCACGGTGGTGCCGTCGGGATCGAGGAAGCCGTCGGCCGCGAGTCTGTGCAACCCCGGCAGGACCGCGGCCGACGAGCTCTCCAGCACGAGCCCGGTACGTGCGAGGCCGGCCGCGGCGTCGCGCAGGTTGTCGTCGTCGACGGTGACCGCGATCCCGTCGCTGCCGCGCAGGGTCTCGAGGGCCATGAACGTGCCGCAGGGGTCGCCGATCGAGCGGGACACGGCGGGCTCGGACGTCCCGTCGACGGGGCGGGGCGTCACGTCTGCGGCCGCCAGGGCGCGCCCAAGGCTTGGATGCCGCTCGACGGCGACCATCCGCGGGACCGCGTCGGCCCACCCGAGCTCGGCGAGCTCGACGAACCCCGCCCACACCCCGAACAGGCCGTCGCCGCGCGAGACCGGCAGCACGACGTGCCCGGGCGCGCGCCCGTCGAGCGCTTCGATGATCTCGTAGGCGATGGTGCGATAGGCGTGCACGCCGGCCGGGTGGCTCGCTACCGGCGGCTCAGCGTGGTTGCTGACGGGGAACCACCCGAGTTCGTGCACCCCGGTGCGCAGCGCCCGCCACCGGTCCTCGGGCCGGTCGACGGCGACCACGATGGCGCCCGTCGCGGCGAGCTCGGCGGCGGTCGGCGCCGGCGGCGAGCCGGTCACGAGGACGACGGCGCGCAACCCCGCGGCCGCCGCGGCCGCCGCGACCGCCAGCCCGGTGTTCCCGCTGCTGGCGGCGGCGACCGTCGTCGCGCCGAGGTGGCGGGCGCGTGACACCGCAGCGGCGGCCAGCCGGTCCTTGAACGAGCCCGTCGGGTTGGCGCGCTCGTCCTTCACGAGGACCCGGCCGGGCACCTCCGGGCACCGCAGGTCCACCAACGGTGTCCCGCCCTCACCGAGGCTGGCGGGCCGCCCGACCGGCACCAGGTGCGCAGCCCATCGCCACATGGCTCCGAGCCCCGGCGGCGGCCGCGGCGCCGGGCGCGGGGGCGGCGGGCCGAGGCGAGTGGGGACCACCGGCGCACCGACCCCGCGCGCCGCGGCGCGCGAGCAGCCCGAGTTCCGGTCGTCGAGGTCCGCGTCGCTCGACGCGCCGTCCCAGAGCGAATGACCCACCCAGTGCACGGCGGTCACTGCGGCCACCCCGGGTCGGCAGTGGTGCGCGTCCAGCTGGTGATCACGTGCTCGTCGGGGTCGTGGATCGTTTCCGGCTCCGTCGGGGGTGGGGCGTCCTGCAGGCCGTGGCGAGTGCAGAAGTCGTCGTCGAAGACGGTGTCCCAGTAGCGCTCGGGACCGTCGGGGAAGACGGCGGCGACGACCGGGGTGCCGGGTACGGAGGTGGGGCGCGTCTGCTCGGCGACCCAACTCGCGACCAGAGCGACGGCACCGGTGCTCCAGCCTCCGGTGACCCCGGCGCGGCGCGCCAACGCCCGGCACGCCCAGACGCTCTCGGGAGCGCTGACCCAATGCACCTCGTCGAACGCGTCGTGGTCGACGTTGCTGGGGTGGAAGCTCGAGCCGAGCCCCCGCATCAGGCGAGGACCGGCGGGCTGGCCGAACAGGGTCGATCGCACCGAGTCGACCCCGACCAACCGGAGCCCCGGCCACCGCTCGCGCAGCGCACGCGAGAGCCCACGGCTGTGCCCGCCGGTGCCCACGCTGCAGACCAGCACGTCGAGCCGCTCCAGCTGGGCGCCGAGCTCGGCGGCCAGGCCGGCGTAGCCCGAGGGATTGTCGGGGTTGTGGTACTGGTCCGGCCAGAACGTGCCCGGACGGGTGCGGCAGATCTCCGCCACCCGCCGACGCCGGGCTTCCTGCCAGCCACCGACCGGTTCGGGTTCGGTGACCACCTCGAGCTCGACTCCCTGGGCCCGCAGCATGGTGCGGACCATCGGCTCGAGCCCCGGATCCCCGACGAGCACCACCTGGTAGTGGCGGATCACCCCGATGAAGGCGAGCGCGAGGCCGAGCGTCCCGCTGGTGGATTCGACGATCGTGCCGCCGGGGCGCAGCTCGCCGCGTCGTTCGGCGCCCAGCACCATCGCGAGCGCCGCACGGGCCTTGAGCCCGCCGGGGTTCCCGCCCTCGAGCTTGGCCCAGAAGGAGATGCCGACCGTCTCACCCAGCAGAGAGCTCGCCTGTAGGAGCGGTGTGTTCCCGATCAGCCCTGCGGCGTTCTGCAGGGGTGCGGGCGGTGACGTGACTGCGGCGGGCGGGCTCGTGGGGGAGGGCCGGGCGGCGCGGAGCGGGTCGTGCACCGTCACGAGGCCCCCGACCCGCCAGCAGCGCGCTCGGCCGCGAAGGCGCGCTCGACCGCGGGGTCGAAATGCTCCGGCTGGGTGGCGTCGAGCCGGTCGGGGTAGCGTCGCCACGGGTCGAGCGCCTCGCCGGGTGTCGGCTGGTAATGGTCGAGACGCGCCCGGAGTGTCTCGCGGGTGGCGTAGCGGGTGAGACCCTTCTCCGTCCACCAGTCGTCGTCGTAGATCGTGTCGAGGTAGCGGTCGCCGCCGTCGCAGGCCACGGCGACGACGTGGGCCTCGGGGCCGAGGTCGCGGGCGACCCGCAGCGCGGCGAACACCGCCGCACCCGACGAGCCGCCGAGCAGCATGCCCTCCTCGGTCGCGAGCAGCCGGCAGGTGCTGAACGCCTCGGCATCACCGCACCAGTACGCGTGGTCGATCACGTCGCCGTCGAAGTTGGCCGGGGTGAACCCGGAGCCGAGCCCGACGAGCAGGTGGTTGCCCATGGGGCCACCGATCGCGGTGGACCCGCGCCCGTCGACGGCGACGAGCAGGCAGTCGGGGTGGGTCTCGCGCAACGCACGGCCAATACCGGTGATCTGCCCGCAGCTCGACGTCGTGCACACGACCGCGTCCACCCGGCCCTCGAGGTCGGAGATGATCTCGGCGGCCGTCGTGTCGTGGTGGGTGGCCGGGTTCGCCGGGTTGTTCCACTGGTCGGGCATGAACGCCCCCGGTGTGCCAGCGACTTCGGCCTCGGCCGCACGGATGCGGGGTACCTGGTACTTGCCGTGCTCATCGGGCTCGTCGACCTGCACGAGGTCGGCGCCGTACGCCGCGATGGCGCGGACGCTGAACCGCGGGGTGCGCGGGTCGACCATGATCTTCACGGGGTGCCCGAGCGTTGCTCCGACCATGGCCAGGGCGATCCCGAGGTTGCCCGACGTCGCCTCGATCAGCGTCCCGTCCGCGGCGAGGTGTCCGTCCCGGAGTGCTTGGGTGACCATGCCCTGTGCGGGGCGCACCTTGACGCTACCGCTGGGGTTGGCGCCCTCGAGCTTGACCCACACCGTGGCGTCCGCCGGGGCGCCGAGCCGATTCAGGCGGACGAGGGGCGTCCCGCCGATCGCGTCCAGGATCGAGGCACAGCGCACGCGTTCCTCCGCTCGGTGTGGGGCGCCCGACCAGGACGAGGTGATGCGGCCGGACAGGCATAACGATAACGACAATCATTTGCTCTAAGCAGCTCTCGGAGACGTTCGCCACGAGAGGGTTGTCCGGATGTAGTCCGAGGCGCGGACCCGTCGGATCGGCTGGCCCAGCCGGCCAGC
This sequence comes from Actinomycetospora sp. 2LY8.5, assembly GCF_057180585.1. Classification (NCBI taxonomy): domain Bacteria; kingdom Bacillati; phylum Actinomycetota; class Actinomycetes; order Pseudonocardiales; family Pseudonocardiaceae; genus Actinomycetospora; species Actinomycetospora sp. 2LY8.5. The sequence goes on along the minus strand of NZ_JBXUHE010000016.1, from coordinate 61,868 downwards.
AGCCCATGCTCGAGGGAGGAGGGGAGTAGCGCACGAGCCACAGAGCAGGAACACCGTGGTCGTGACCAGGACGATCAACCGGCCGCCACCAGACCCCATGGCGTAGGACGGAGGGCGCTACCAGCGAGCTGCCGGTGCGCCACGCTCGAGGGTGAGGTCGGCCCCCCGCACCGGACACCTCGTCTGAGCTGGACCCGGTCCGCCGGGAGGATGTCGTTCGTGCCCGCACCTCACCCGCCGGAGTTTCGGCAGCGCGGGGTCGATCTCGCCCGCGAACGCAAGCAACCGATCGCGGACATTGCGACGAGCCTGCGCATCTCCGAGTCGTGTTTGCGGAACCGGATGGCTCAGGCCGACCGTCGATGACAGCGCAGTGGGCGGCGTCGGCGGCGAGCGACTGTCGAGCAAGGAACGTGCCGAGCTCGCCGAGCTACGCAAAGACAAGCGCCGTCTCGAGGTCGAGAACGAAACCCTCAAGCGTGCCGCGGCCTACTTCGCCCGGGAGAACGTCCTCCCAAAGTAGTATGTCCGCTGGTCCGTGAACTCGCCGTCGACGGCTTCGACGTTCCGCCAGCTCGCCGAGCAGCTGGGCGTCCATCACGGGGCGATGCGCACTGGGCTCAACGAAATCCTGAAGGCGGCGTGCGCTTTCTCGCCCCAGGAGATCGACCGGACAAGGAGACTGTCGTAGCGTTCGTGCACGCCCGTTGCGAGGAGTTCGGAGTAGAGCCGATCCTGTGCCAGCTTGATATCGCGCCCTCAACCTTCTCCGGCTGGCTCGCCCAGGACCGCGATCCGTCGGCGCGCCGTCGCGAGGATGCCGAGGTCCTCGCCCAGATCCACCAGGTGCACGACCGGTCCGGGCAGACCTACGGCGCCCCGCGCGTGCACGCCACCCTGCGCCGCCGCGGCCGGCGGGTCTCGCGCAAGCGCGCCGAACAGCTCATGCGCGCCGCCGGCCTGCAGGGCGCCTACCTGCGCAAGCGCTCGCGGGTGCCCTCGACCCGGCCGGACCCACGAGCGACCCCTCCCCGGACCTGGTCGAACGCGACTTCACCGCGACGCGGATACCACCGACAGGTGCCGCCCCGCCCTGGAACGCCTGCTCGGCCGCGTCTGGACCGCGATGGGGTCCTCGATCTGCTCGGGGCCGCGCCGACCCGGCTCGCGCTGCAGCGGGCCAGTGGTTGCTGATCGCCGGCGCCGGCGGTGCGGTCGGGCACACCGCCGTCCAGGACCATGGCCGCGGACGATGCGGCCGATCGGCATCATCAGGATGCGTTCGCAGATCGAGATCCATCGGTCGATCAGTCACTCCCAGGCCACATGAGTCCCATCGGCGCATACGATGTCGCCGGCGGTTCCGAACCGGGCTGGGACAGAGGGGCGAGGTTGCCCCTTCATGCGGCTGGCCCCACCACGAGTTGCCGCGGCCCCGGTGATCGCGAGAAGCTAGCGGCGTGAGTGAGCTGTCGAACGAGTTGCAGCTGGACGACTCGGGTGTCGCTGTCGGACTCCCGCGCCCCGTCTCAGATGTTGATCAGATCGCGGACGTGCCTTACCGCGCGGTCGGCTTCCGGGACAACGACCTGGCATCGGCCCTGGAGCGCTCGGCGAGTTGGCTACGCAGCGCTGAAGCGTGGCTCGGCGAGGCCATAGACGTGTCCGCGATCCATCTCGACTACGACAATCGGGCCGGCTCGCCGTACTTCGAGGTAAAGATCCTCTGCAACGAGGAGGACCTCGCCGGCGCACCCCTCCTGCGGCGTCGGCACCAGGCCGGCCAACCCTGACCAATGCGGCACGAGCTCGGCTCCATGGTCACGAAGCCTAGCTAAGGGGTCGCCGCCGGCCGCGCGGTGAGATCGAGACGCTCCCGAGCGGCGCGCTGCGGGTGCGTGTCCACGCGGGCACCGACCCGGTCAACCGAAGGCGGCACCACCTCACCGAGGTCCGCCCTGGTGCCTCTCGACGTGCCCCACCTTCGCTCGGAGCACCGCGTGGTCGTGCCAGGGTCTCGGCCACCGCGCACCTCAACCCGGAGTCCGGAGTCGAGACGCGTTGACTCCTCGTGTCGGCGCTCACATGCGCCAAAGCTTTCTACCCTGTCCGGAGAGCGGCCGAGGGTCGGTCGTCACGGGCCCCTCCAGAGGCTGGTGCTCGCGACCGGACGCTCGGCGCGGCCGGCCATGCTGCGAGGCCCCGGGCGTGGGAAGGCGGCGAGAACGCGTGGCCCGAGCGCCGCGCATCACGGATCCAATCTGCTAGAAACGTTAATATCCTGTTGCCAGGTCGTCCGAGCCGTAGAGGGTCGCTCCCTTGGTGGGTGACGCTGGTGCCCTCCCCGCCCGGACCTCCCACCGGGGTCCCGCACGGAGCACCACTGTCGGAGCGCGTGCTGACGCGGCTGCTGGGTAGAAACGACTCTCGCGGAAGGTGACCAGTCATGGGCTACCTGGACAACCTGATCATCAACACCGACAACTACAAGCACTGCCACTACCCGCTCTACCCGCCCGGGACGGAGTACGTCTCGAGCTACATCGAGTCCCGCGGCGGCCGGTGGCCGGTCACGCAGTTCGTCGGCCTCCAGGCGTTCCTGCGGGAGTACCTGATGCGTCCGATCACCCTCGAGGACATCGACCAGGCCGAGTTCGTGGTCCGCGAGCAGGGCATGCACTTCAACCGCGAGAACTGGCTCGGCATCCTCAACGACCACGACGGCTTCCTGCCCGTCGAGATCGAGGCCGTGCCCGAGGGGACGGTCCTGCCGGCCCGCAACGTGCTGGTCCAGGTGATCAACACCGACCCGAAGTACTACTGGGCGACCAGCTTCTTCGAGACCGCCCTGCTGCGCGCCGTCTGGTACCCAACCACGATCGGCACGGTCTCGTGGCTGTCCAAGCAGGTCATCAAGGAAGCCCTGGCCCGGACCTCGGACCACCCCGAGCTCGTTCGCAACACCCTGCACGACTACGGCGCGCGGGGCGTGAGCTCCCAGCAGTCCGCGGCGCTCGGCGGCCTGGCTCACCTGGTGAACTTCGACCAGAGCGACACGGTGCCCGGCATCCTCGCCGCCAAGTACTTCTACAACGCCGGCAAGGTGTCGAACTCGGCGCCGAACGCCGAGCACGCGGGGTTCTGTGCCTGGGGCCGCGAGCACGAGGTGGACGCGCTGCGCAACGCGCTGGACACCTACGCCGAGGAAGGCGCGATGCTGCTGCTCACCGACACCTACAACCACGAGCATTGCATCAAGCACATCCTGGGCGGGGAGCTGAAGGAACAGATCCAGAACTTCCCCGGCCTGGTCGGTGCGCGACCCGACTCCGGCGACATCGTCAAGGTCACCTCGGACACCACCGAGTGGCTGATGGACGCCTTCGGCTACGAGGTCAACAGCAAGGGCTTCAAGGTCCTCCCGCCGTTCATCCGCGTGGTGCAGGGCGACGGCGTGACCTTCGACAGCCTGCCCGAGGTCTACATGGAGATGGAGCGCCGTGGCCTGGCCGCGGACAACGCCGTCTTCGGCATGGGTGGCGGCCTGCTGCAGCATTGGAACCGCGACACCATGAACTTCGGCCAGAAGGCCAACGCGGTGATGGTCGACGGCGAGTGGCGCGACATCGCGAAGGCCCCGACAGGGGCGTCGTTCAAGGCATCCAAGCGGGGCCGGCTGGCCCTCAAGCACGAGGACGGGGTCTACACCACCGTGCCCAAGGGTTCGATCCCCGAGTCGGAGAACGTGCTCCAGCCCGTCTTCCGCGACGGCAAGCTGCTCAAGAAGTGGGACTTCACCGAGCTGATCGCCAACAGCGAGCGCGAGGTCCCCGAGGCCTACTACATCGACCACGTGGGCCCGATGCGCACGGTCTCGTCGGAGACCGCGGTCACCGTCCCCGCCTGACGCCGCGCGGCGAGCGCGCCGCCGGTGGCGGACCGACCGCGGGTCGGCCCGCCACCGGCGGCCGGCGCTGCCCTCACCACCACGGAGAGCCGGCCCTCATGAGCGTCTCGACGACCACGCCGACGGTGGGTGATCCCGGGAACCACGGCACGACGAGCATGGCGGTGGAGTACCACAAGCGCCTCATGCTCTTCGCCGGCCGCGCCAACCCGGCCCTGGCCGGCGCCATCGCGGCGGAGCTCGGCGTCGAGCTGGGGCCGGTCGCGCTACGGACGTTCTCGAACGACGAGGTGTACTGCCGCTTCGAGGAGTCGATCCGCGGTGCGGACGTCTTCCTCGTCCAGCCCATGTGCGGGAACCCTGCGACCGGCGTCAACGCGAACGACGCCCTGCTCGAGCTGCTCGTCATGGTCGACGCCGCCGTCGGGGCCAGTGCGCACCGGGTGATCGCGGTGACGCCGTGGTACGGCTACTCGCGCCAGGACAAGAAGTCCGCGCCCCGCGAGCCGATCTCCGCCCGCCTCGTCGCGCGGATGCTCGAGGCCGCCGGGACGGACCGCGTGCTGACGATGGACCTGCACGCGGGACAGCTCCAGGGCTTCTCGCAGCTTCCGGTCGACCACATGACCGCGCTGATGATGCTCGCCGACCACTTCACCGCCCTGCTCGGTCCGCGCCGCGACGACCTCGTCGTCGTCGCGCCGGACGCCGGGAGAGTGAAGCTCAACAAGCAGTTCGCCACGCGTATGGGTGCGGGCCTCGCGATCCTCGACAAGGAACGCCCCGAGCAGCAGGTCGCCGAGGTCGGCTACGTCATCGGCGACGTCCGGGGGCGCACGGCGATCATCCTCGACGACATCATCGACACCGCGGGCACGCTCTGCGCCGCCGGCCAGGCGGTGATGCTCGCGGGAGCCGCCCGGGTCTACGCCGCGGCCACGCATCCGGTGTTCAGTGGGCGGGCCTACGAGAACCTGGCGTCGGCGCCCTTCGAGCGCGTGGTCGTCACCGACACCATCCCGCTGCGTCCCGGCGCGCCCGACACCGTCGACGTCGTGTCGTGCGCGCCCCTGCTCGCGCACTCGATCCGCAGTATCTTCACCGACGACTCGGTCGCCGAGGTGTTCGGCGGCAAGAACCACACGTTCTGACGCGGCACTCCGTCGGGTGCTAACGAGATGGAAACGTTCGATGTATTGAGGCTCCTCCCAAGCCCTGGCTACGGTCGACCATGCTTCTCACCTGGAAAAACCTCCCACTACTCCGCGACAAGCGGTGACCAGAAACCTTCGTACCGGACACCCCGACCGAGAGGACGACGTCCCCGTGACCGTCTCCCTGGGAGAGCTCGCCCCGCTCGACGGCGCGAAGCGGTGGGCCTTCGTGGAGAAGGCCGGGCGGCTCCGGCTCGCCTCGGCCCTCCCGGACGAGGCGATCAACGTCTCGCCGGCCTGGTTCGTCGTCGTCGACGAGACCGTCCACGTCCCGCTCGACCCCACCGTCGGCGACCCCATCCAGACCAGGACCCCCGACCACCGTCACATCGAGGTGATCGATGCGGGTGGACGCGTGTCGGCGGTGATCGACGAGGGCGACGAGATCGCCAACGCGCGCGCGGTGCAGCTGGAGGGGGCCGCCGAGGCGGTCAGCGACCCCGAGCTCGTCGAGGAGCTGCTGGACCTCGTGGCCGAGAAGTACTTCCACGTCGGCCACCCCCACCTCGAGTACTACTTCAGCGCGGGAGCGGTCGCGGCACGGCGCTGGTACCGGATCGTGCCCGACCGCGTCGACGGCTGGGACATGCGGGAGCTCCCCCAGCCGCCCGTCCAGGACCTGCTCTCGTTTCCGCCCCACGCCCTCGGCAGGCCCTGATCCCCGACCGATCCACCCTGGGAGTCCCATGAGCGAGTCGTCGCTGTGGCGAGACATCATCGTGAACGCCGACCGGTACCCCACCACGGTCGGCACGTCGAGCTGGAGGGCCGAGCAGGCCATCCGCGGCCACCTGGACGGGGCCTCCGACCACCCCCGGGCCTTGCGGATGGACCGCCACGACAGCGACGCCGCGATCTACGGGACGCTCGAGGCCCACGGCCCGGCCGCGGACAACGTGCTGTGCGGCATGGGTGGCCGCTCGAGCAGGTCGACCGGGACACGATGAACGTCGGGTTCGGGGCGAACGCGGTGTGGGTCGCGGGGGAGTGGCGTGACGTCTCCAAGACGCCGACGGGCAACGAGATGCAGCGGTCGACGGCGGGTCGCCCGGCCCTCCGTCAGGCCGACGTCGTGCCGGGACCCGGTCGCGCCGCGTGAGCGACCGTGGGTGATCTGGCGATCGAGGGCGGCGACCTGTGGGTCGGTCCCGGCGAGCACCACGACGGCGGGCTCGTCCACATCCGGGACGGCGTCGTCGTCCACGCGGGGCCGGCCCGCGACGGCGTCGTCCCGGCGGGCACGCCGCGTCTCGACGCCACGGGGTGCACAGTGCTGCCCGGACTGGTCGACGCGCACGTCCACCTCACCACGAACTCCGACCACGCGAGCGTGGTGCCGAGCGACGTGTTCCGCGGGCAGGTCAGCGGGCCGGGCAAGCTCCTCCACGGGCTGCGCAACGCGCATCGGGCGCTCGCCGCCGGCGTCACCACGCTGCGGGTGATGGGTCACCGCGGCGTCGGTGAGGTCGAGCTGCGCGACTTCGTCGGGGCGGGCCTGGCCGTCGGACCGCGGCTCGTGGTGTCGCCCTGGTGGATCACCATGACCAACGGCCACGGGGACCTCTTCTACCCGCCGTACACCCCGCGCCGGCGCTGGGACACCGCCGACGGCGTCGAGGAGTGCCGCACCCTCGTGCGGCTCCAGGCGCGGGAGGGTGCCGACTTCATCAAGGTGATGGCCAGCGGCGGGATGTCCCGGGGCGAGCGGCCGCACTGGCCGAACTACACGGTCGCGGAGCTCACCGCCATCGTCGAGGAGGCGCACGACCTCGACCTGCGCGTCGCTGCCCACGCGCTGTCGATCGAGGGCATCCGGCGCAGCCTCGAGGCCGGGGTCGACAGCATCGAGCACGGTTCCTACCTGGACGAGGACGCGGCGGGCGAGATGGCGCGGCGCGGCACGTTCCTCGTGCCCACGATGGCGTTCAACGACTGGTGCCAGCGGGAGGGCACCGCCCGCGGCCTCACGGCGCAGGGCGTGGCCGACCTCCGGGAGGCGCACGACCGCACCCTGGAGGCCTTCGCGCTCGCGCGGACGGCCGGCGTACGCATCGTCATGGGCACCGACGCATCGGGCACCCTCTGCCCTTTCGGCGCCCACGCCCGCGAGCTCGAGCTCTACGTGGAGCAGGGCATGACGGTCGACGAGGCGCTGGCCACGGCCACGACCACCGCGGCCGAGCTCCTCGACCGGCCCGAGATCGGTGCTCTGCGGCCGGGCTGCGCGGGCGACGCCGTCGTCGTCGACGGCGACGTCCTGGGCGACATCGGCCTGCTCCGTCGGCCCGGGAGCATCAAGCACGTCGTACGAGCCGGCCGCGATCTCACCGAGCAGCTCCGCGCCACCGGTGAGGTGCTCGGGCTGTGAAGGCTCAGGACTGCGGGACGTCGCAGGCACCACGTCGAAGGGACACGGGACATGCCATACGTCGAAGTCAAGGTGTTCGAGGAGCGTTTCGACGACGAGACCTTCGCGGGACGGATGGTGGACGCGGTCACCCGCGCCGTCTCATCGGTGATCGGCGAGGAGGCGGGCAGCGAGTCCACCGTGATCGTCGAAGGGATCCCCCGGTCCCGGTGGGGTCACGGCGGGAAGACGATGGGCTGAGACGGTGCGGTGAGGGGGTCGATGGTGCTCCACGTCTTCGACATGGACGGCACACTCCTGCGCGGCGCAGCCACGGTCGAGCTCGCCCGCCACTTCGGGCAGCTCGCGGCGGGCAACGAGATCGAGGCCCGCTGGCTGGCGGGCGCCATCTCGGACCGGGAGTTCTGGCAGACGCTGCTCGACATCTGCGGCGACGCGAGCGACGCCGACCTCGACGCCGCTTTCGACGGCGCTCCCTGGATGACGGGCGTCGCCGACACCTTCGACGACATCCGGACCCGCGGCGAGGTCGCGATCGTGATCTCGCAGTCGCCGGCCTTCTTCGTGCGGCGGCTGGAGCGGTGGGGTGCCCACGAGACGTACGGCTCGGACGTCGTCGCCGGCCGCCCGCTGCCCGACGGGGCCACTCTCTCGCCGAGCGCGAAGGTCGCGATCACCGAGGACGCCCTGGCCCGGTACGGGGTCGACGAGCAGGCGTGCGTCGCGTACGGCGATTCCTCGTCCGACGTCGACCTGTTCACCCGGCTGTCGCACACGGTGGCGGTGAACCCCCGACCCGCCCTCGCGGCGCTGGCCACCGCCGAATACGTCGGCACCGACATCCGAGAGGCCTACGCCCTCGGCCGTGACCTGCTGGCGGGGGCCGCGGCAGCCCCGGAGCGGCGGCCGTCGGTGTCACCGAGTGGAAACAGAAATCGTTTATAGTCGGGGCGCGTCGGTGCCGAGGACGCACCCGGCGTGCTGCTGTCGGAGAAGATGATCGATGGAGGACCGTCGCCCATGAGCAGGTCGGGATCGCCGCTGAACGTCCTGGTCGCGGGGGAGTCGTGGATCAAGCACACGATCCACATGAAGGGTTTCGACCAGTTCCACTCCACCGAGTACGAAGAGGGTGCCGGGGTCTTCCTCGCCTGCCTCACGGCCGCGGGGCACGCGGTCACCTACGTCCGCGGCCACGAGGTCTCGGCGCGGTTCCCGCGGTCCGCCGAGGAGCTCGACGTCTTCGACGTCGTCGTCCTCTCCGACATCGGGTCGAACACCTTCCTGCTGCCCGACGAGACGTTCCTGCGGTCGGAGAAGTCGCCGAACCGGCTCGGCCTGGTGGCCGACTACGTCGGGCGCGGCGGCGGGCTGCTCATGATCGGCGGGTACCTGTCGTTCACCGGCATCGACGGCAAGGCGCGCTACGGGATGAGCCCCCTCGCGGAGGTCCTGCCCGTGGAGATGCTGCCCCACGACGACCGGATCGAGATGTCGGACGGGCTCAAGGTCGACGTCTGCGCGCCGACGCACCCCGTCCTCGGCGGCACGCCCCCGGAGTGGCCGCCCCTGCTGGGCTACAACAAGCTCGTCGCCAAGCCCGGCGCAGACGTCGTTGCGCGGACCGGTGACGATCCGCTGCTGGTGGCGGGCGAGTACGGGCGTGGAAGGGCCGTCGCGTTCGCCTCCGACCTCGCCCCGCACTGGGCGCCGCCCGAGTTTCTGGAGTGGCCGCACTACGCGGGCCTGTGGACCTCGATCCTGTCGTGGGCGGCGCAGGCGCCGGCCACCCCGGGCGTGGGCGACGGCACGGGGTGACCCGGTCCGACCGGCGGCGCAAGCGCCCCACGATGAAGGACGTCGCCGAGCACGCCCGCGTCTCGGTGAGCACGGTCAGCTACGTCCTCAACGACTCCGGACCCGTGGCACCCGACCGGCGCAACCGGGTGCTCGACGCGGTGCGGGTCCTCGAGTACTCACCCAACGAGTCCGCCCGCAACCTCAAGCGGCGCAGCGCCTCGACGATCGGGATGGTCGTCCCGGACCTGACCAACCAGTTCTTCGCGATGGTCGCCGAGGGCGTGCAACGGGCGGCGTCGGCACGGGACGTCCTGGTGGTCCTGGTCGTACCGGACGCCACCGAGCAGCCCGAGGAGAAGCAGGCGAAGCTGCTGCGCAGCCAGCGCATCGACGGCGTCGTCTACCTCTCCGGGACGGGATCGATGCCGGCGTCGATCTACGAGCTGGCCCGCTCCGGACCCGTGGTGCTCGTCGACGAGCAGATCCCGGGGCTGGACCTGCCGGCCGTGGTGTGCGACTCCCGCCGGGGTGCGCGCGAGATCGCGGCCCACGTGCTGGAGCGCGGCCACCGGCGGATCGCGGTGATCGGGGGACCGCCGGCGCTCTGGACCGCCCAGCAGCGTCTCGCGGGCTACCGCGAGGCGTTCGCGGGAGCGGGTCTCGACCCGGACGTGGTCCCGGTCTTCCCCGGCGACTACAGGCAGGCGTCGGGCCGTGAGCTCGCGCGGAAGGCCCTCGCGGCCGGTCCGCGGCCGACCGCCCTGATCTGCACCAACGACCTCATGGCCATCGGGGCGATGGAACACTGCCGCGAGGTGGGCCTACAGGTGCCGCAGGACGTCAGCATCGTCGGTTTCGACGACCTGCCGGTGTCCTCGTTGCTCACCCCGCGGTTGACCACCGTGCGTCAGCCGGCGCACGACATGGGCTTCCGCGCCGCGTCCGCACTGTTCGACCTGCTCGAGGACGGCGAGTCCGGCGCCATCGGCGAGCTGCCCGCCGCCGTGCAGCACCGTGACTCGGTGGCGGCACCGGGGACGGGCCCGTGACCACGACGGTGCTCGTGGTCGGCGCGGTCAACGTCGATCTCGTGGTCGCGGCCGACCGGTTGCCCCGCGCCGGAGAGACGGTGGTGGGCCCGGGCGTCGAGCGCCACGGTGGCGGGAAGGGCGCGAACGCGGCGGTCGCCGCCGCCCGCGCCGGCGCCGAGGTCCGGTGCTGCGGTGCCGTCGGGGCCGACGATACCGGCACCGCAGCGTTGGCCGAGCTGCGCGCCGAGGGCGTCGACGTCGACGACGTCGCCGTCCTGGACGGGGTGACCACCGGCGCGGCGCTGATCGTCGTCGACCCTGACGGGGAGAACCAGATCGCCGTCGGCGCGGGCGCCAACGGAGCCGTCGACGCCGGGGCCGTCCGTGCGGCGGTGACACGCGCGGGGGGGTGGGCGAGCTGTGTCCTCGTCAGCACCGAGGTACCGCCGAGCGCGGTCGCGGCAGCGGTCACGACCGCCACGGCCCACGGTCTGCCCTGCGTGCTCAACCCGGCGCCGGTCACCCCCGGGCTCGTCGACCTCCTGGCCTCGGGCCCCGTGGTCACCCCTAACGCCTCGGAGCTCGAGGATCTCCACGGCCTGCTGCGTGGGGCCGACGGCGCGCCGGTGGCGGAGATGGCGGCCGGGATCGCCCGACGGACCGCGTCCCCGGTGGTCGTGACGCTGGGCCGGGACGGGGCGCTGGTCGTCCACCCGGACGGGACGACAACGCCGCTCCCGGCCGGTCCCGTCACCGAGGTCCGGGACACCACGGGCGCGGGGGACACGTTCAACGGGGTGCTCGCGGCCGCCCTCGCGGCGGGGGCGCCGATCACGGCGGCGAGCGAGCGCGGCGTGGTCGCGGCCTCGCTGTCGGTGGGCGGGCTCGGCGCCCGGGCGGGCATGCCCCGCGCGCACGCCATCGACGCCGCGCGAGGCGCGACGGTCGGCGGAGTCGACCGCGCCTGAGCGGGGAGGGGCCTGAGCGGGGAGGGGAAGGAGGTCGATGGACGCGCCGTCAGCGCCCGACTCAGCCGTGCAGGTCGCCACGGTCCTCGGGCCGGTCCCGGTCGGCCGGCTCGGCGTGACGTTGACCCACGAGCATCTGGTGAGCGACTGGGGCCGTCGGATGGAGGAGCCCGCGGACCCCGACCGCCGGGCGCTGTACCACGCCCGCGTCGACGCCTCGCTCCGGTGGCTGCTCACCGAGGACCCGGGCTGCTGCCGGGACAACGGCAGCCTCGACGACCCGGGTGCCGTGGTCGAGGAGCTGGGCACCTTCGCCGCCGTCGGCGGCCGGACGGTCGTGGAGTGCACGAACGACGACATCGGCCGCGACCCTGTGGCGCTGCGCGACATCGCGCATCGGTCCGGGCTCCAGATCGTGATGGGCTCGGGGTGGTACGTGGAGGCCTTCCACGATCCCGACCGGGCCCACGCGGGCGCCGACGAGTTGTGCGACGAGCTCACCGCGGAGCTCACCGACGGAGTCGGGGACACCGGGGTCGTGCCCGGGGTCATCGGGGAGATCGGGGTGTCGCCGCGGTTCACCGACGCGGAGAGGACCCGGCTCCGGGCGGCGTGCCGCGCCCAGCGCCGGGTCGCCGTACCCCTGCTGATCCACCTCCCCGGGTGGCAGCGCCGCGCCCACGAGGTGCTCGACATCGTGCTCGAGGAGGAGGGCGTCGAGCACGACGCCGTGGTGCTCTGCCACATGGACCCGTCCGGTGCCGACCTCGACTACCAGCGGGCCGTCGCGGCGCGGGGCGTGTGGCTCGAGTTCGACATGATCGGGATGCCGCTCTTCTACGCCGGCGAGGGCCAGTCACCGGCGCCGGAGCAGACCGCGGCGGCGGTCGCCGGGCTGGTGCGGGACGGGTTCGCCGGGAGCCTCCTGCTCAGCCACGACGTCGCCGTCAAGAGCATGTGGACCCGCCACGGCGGGAACGGGTTCGGCTACGTGCCGCGGCTCTTCCTGCCCCGCCTGGAACGTCACGGCGTCCCGTCCGAGGTCACCGCGGACCTCGTGACGGCGAACCCCCGACGCCTGTTCACCGCCGCGGGTCGGCTTACCTGATGGAAACGTTCCGAGCCTTGAGGCGCGGTTCTCGACCTCGGTAGTGTCGACGGCGCCGGAAGTCGGTGTCGAGCGATGTAGAATGCTTTATATCGGAGGAGCCGGATGGCGGGCTACGGGAAGGCCAAGCGGGAGGTCGGGGCCGCCATCCGCGCCTCCGTGCCCCGCCAGGAGATCCGCTTCCCGCGCCTGTTCCACCCCGACGAGATCGCGGCCATGCCGCGCATCGCGTTCAGCAAGGGCGTCGAGAGCGGGATGTTCATCTCCCGCGAGCGCGACGGGTCTCGGCACTACAGCCAGGGCATCAGCTTCCACGCCGCGGACGCCGAGGACGTCGTCTGGCAGGCGACGAGCTGGGACGAGGCGTTCTACTGCATCAGCGGCAGGGTCCGCATCGTGGCCACGGACGACCGCGGCGACGAGCTGGACCGGACCCTCGAGCCGGGCGACCACTACTGGGCCCCGGCCGGTTACCGGTACGCCGTCAAGGCGACCGGTGTCCAGTCCGTCAGCTTCTTCACGACGGCGCCGCAGATGCCGTCGGGCTGGCGCTACACCGGCGATGACGAGTCCTACAGCGACGCGCTGATCGAGCTGCGTCGCCCCGATACGCAGTAGCGGCGTCTCCCTCGGGTCTCAGGCCCGCCCCCTTCCGAGACGGCCGCCCAGCCCCGCCACCGCGGGCCGAAGGTGAGGAGAGACGAGTGGCGCTCAAGTTCTGGGTGACGGCCCCGTTCTTCTACCCGGACATGACCCGTCCATGGTCGGAGCTCCTGAACGACATGCTGAGCATCGTCGACGCGGCCGAGGACCTCGGCTTCGAGGGCGTCACGATCAACGAGAACCAGTTCCAGAACTACGTCACGAACCCGTCCTCCCTGACCTTCGCGGCGCTCGCGGCGGCACGGACGAAACGGCTGCGGATCGTGCCGGGCGTGGTGGTTCTGCCGAACTACAACCCCCTCCTGGTCGCCTCCGAGATGAGCATGCTCGACCACCTGGCTCCCGGTCGGATGGGCATCGGGGTCGCGCGGGGCGGCAGCCGGTACCAGCTCGATCGTCTCGGGGTCGACCCGAAGGACGCGCGGGCGATCTACGAGGAGTCGCTGGAGATCATCCGGCGGGTGTGGACCGAGGACGACGTCAGCTACGACGGCCGCTTCTTCTCCTTCCCGTCCACCACGATCGTGCCGAAGCCGGCCACGCAGCCCCATCCCGACATCTGGGTCGCGTCCCAGAGCATCGACGGCTTCCGCAAGGTCGCCCAGCAGGGCCTGAACCTGATCACCGCTCCGAACTACGGCACCTTCGAGCCGCACGGCGACCTGGAGACGCTCCTGGCGGCCTACGACGAGGCCGCGGCCCGGAGCGGGCAGCGGCGCGGCGAGGTCATGGTGCTGCGGCACACCTGGGTCGGCCACACCGAGGAGGAGGCACTGCGCGCCTTCGACGACGTGGTCAACGAGTACAACTACTACATGGCCCTGGTGCAGGGCGGGACCAGCAAGGTTAGCCAGGAGGAGCGCCTCGCCGTCCGTGGCGTCGGCGAGAAGGTCGACTTCGTGAGGGCCGGCCGCGTCGAGCCGGGCGACGAGACGTTCTCCCGGGACGGTCTCTACGAGAAGTACGCGGACCCGGTCCTCACCACCCCCGACCGCATGATCGAGCGGTTCAAGTCCTACGAGGCGATGGGCGTCGACCACCTCGCCTGTCTGGTCGCGGTGGGGCAGCCCATCGACGAGGTCGTCGAGAACATGGAGCTGATGGCCAAGGAAGTCCTCCCCGCCTTCACGGACTGACGAGCGGGAGGGACCGGAAGGTGCTGTACGAAGTCCGCGAGTACGTCGCCGTCCCGGGTCGCATCGGCGCGTTGATCGAGCTCTTCACCGAGCACACCGTCCCGTTGTTCGCGAAGCACGGGATGGAGCTGGTGACCGTCGGCCGCACCTGGATCGGCGACAACTCGTTCAACGAATTCGTGTACACCATGCGATTCGCAGACGTGGCCGACCTGGAGCGGAAGTGGGCCACGTTCCTCGACGACCCGGAATGGGTCGCGGCGGCGACCGCCCGGGAGGCCGACGGGCCGCTCATCGCGTCGATGCGTCGCCGGCTGCTCGATCCGGGGCCGTTCGCTCCCGTCACTGGTCCGAGCTGATCGACAGTTCTCGCCGAGCGAGCGGCTTCGGCCTCGCGTCGCCGTTCGGTCCCTGAACGCTCGATTCAGGCCGTGCGGATGCGTGCGAGGGAGTCGCCGTCCTTGTTGGTGAACCATAGCCAGCCGTCGGCCGGGTCGGGGCGGTGGCCGACGCCCTGCAGGACCCGACGCTGGAGATCCGCTATCCGCGGGTCGACGCCGAGGGGTGGGTCGACGACGCCGGCCGACCGGCGCCCGAGCCCGGCCCCGACGCGGTACTCATCGACCGCGACGGCCGGACGGTGGGCGCCGTCGTGCACGACCCGGCCCTGCGCTACCGCGCCGACCTGCTGGCGGCCGTGACCGCCGCCGCCCGGCTCTCGCTGGAGAACGTGGCACTGCGCGCCGATCTGCTGGCCCAGCTCGGAGAGGTCCGCGCCTCGCGGGCCCGGATCGTCGAGGCAGCCGACATGGAGCGCCGGCGCGTGGAGCGCAACCTGCACGACGGCGCTCAGCAGCACCTCCTGCTGGCCTCCGCCACCCTGGGGCGAGTCCGCTCCCGCAACGCCGCCCCCGACCTCGCGACCCTGATCGACGACGCCGCCGAGGCCACCCGCGCTGCCCACGCGAGTTGCGCGAACTGGCCCGGGGGCTGCACCCACCGCTGCTGACCAGCGACGGCCTCGACGCCGCGTTCGAGGCCCTCGCCGAGCGATTGCCGCTGCCCGTGACCGTCGCGGGAACCGCGGGACGGCGCCTCCCGCCGACCGTCGAGACCACGGCCTACTACGTCGTGGCGGAGGCGCTGACCAACTGCGTCAAGCATGCCGAGGCGTCCCGGGCGGCCGTGCACGTGCAGCACGGGAACGCTCGACTCGGGATCGAGGTCACCGACGACGGTGCCGGGGGAGCCGTACCCGAGGGACCCGGTCTGCGGGGCCTCGCGGATCGGGTCGCGGCCCTCGGGGGCCGGCTCGACATCCACAGCCCGCCCGGCGCCGGGACGACGATCCGGGCGGGCCTCCCCCGGGGCCCGGGTCTCCCCGGTTCTCAGGGCGCGCCCTGACGACCCCCTGCCCGAGGGATGCCACGGTCCCCAGGCGCAGGGAGAGCAGGCGAGGAACGAGGAGAGACCCATGCCGCTGCTGAGCAGCAACCCGTTCTGGGAGGAGCTCGGGGAGCGTGCGCTGCTGTTCGCGCCGGTCGGCGGCGGGGACGTCGGGGAATGCCAGGTGACGGTCGCCCGGGTCGGCGACGACGGGACCGGCGACGACTGGCACCGCGAGTGGCGCGCGATCGCCGGGCGGATCGAGCGGATCGGCGAGGACTGTGCGGCCAAGGGACACCGGCGCAGCGCCCACGAGGCGTTGCTGCGGGCGAGCACCTACCAGCGCGTCTCGTACCTTCCGCTCTACGGAGCGCCGACCGAGTCCCGGCTGGTGGAGGCGTTCGACGACGAGACGCGCGTGTTCACCGCCGCCGCGGCGCACGCGCCGTGGCCGGTCGAGCCGTTGGAGATCACCACCGAGGCCGGGACGCTCCCGGGCTGGTTCGCGCGCCCCGACGACTCCGACACGCCGCGCCCGACGGTGCTGCAGACCAACGGCCTCGACTCGACCATCCACGAGATGTACCTCAGTCACGGCCCGGCGGCGCTGGCCCGCGGCTACAACGGGATCGGGTTCGACGGTCCCGGCCAGGGGCGTGTGCTCATCCGTGACGGAATACCGATGCGGCCCGACTGGGAGACAGTGGTGACTCCCGTCGTCGACCACGTGCGGACCCTGTCCGGCGTCGACCCCGACCGGATCGCCCTCGTGGGCTGGAGTTTCGGCGGGTTCCTCGCGCCGCGCGCCGCCGGCGTCGAGCACCGGATCGCCGCGCTCGTCGCCGACCCCGGTCAGTGGGACATGCGCGATGCGATCGTCGCCCGGCTCCCTCTCACCGACGCGCAGAAGGCAGCGTTCCCCGACGTCGACCCGCACACCCTCGACCCCATGGAGACGTGGCTGCGCGAGCAGGCGGACGCCTCGACGCGGTGGCGGATGCTCCAGCGCGGCCCGTGGGTCGCCGGCACTGCCACGTTCTTCGACTACCTCGTCGACCAGCTCCGCTACGAGGTCTCGTCGGTCGCCGCCGACATCGCCTGCCCGACCCTGATCACCCAGGGCCTCGACGATCGCATCGCCGACGGTGCGCCTCGTCTGCGTGACGCCCTGCGCGTGCCGGTCGACCTGGTCCCCTTCACCGGCGAGGAGGGCGCCGGCGACCACTGCGAGATGCGGGCCCGCTCCCTGTACCACCAGCGCATCTTCGACTGGCTCGACGAGACGGTGGTCCACCGGTCATGACCGCGGCGCGTCGACGGTGACGAACCGCTTGAAGACCTCTTGCCCATTCTCGGTCTGCTGGGCTGACCGACCGCCTCCGGAGCCCATCGACCGAACCGCTGGTCAGCCGGGTCCGAGATGACGCTGGGCCCACAGCGCTGCCTGCGTCCGGTCGGCGACCCCGATGCGCTGGAACACGTTGGTCAGGTGCGCCTTGACGGTCCGCTCGGCGATCCCGAGGCGACGGGCGATCTGCTTGTTGCCGAGCCCGCCGGACACCAGCAGGAGCACTTCTCGCTCGCGGGCGGACAGCTCCGCGGCCGGTCGCTCGCCGCGGGCGCTGAGCAGGACCCGGGCGGCCTTGCCGTCGATCGGCGACTCGCCCCGGCTCACCTGCCGGATCGCGTCGATGATCGTCTCGGGCTCGGCGTGCTTGAGCAGGTAGCCGTCGGCGCCCGCGTCGAGCGCGGACATGACGTGGGCGTGGTCGGAGAACGAGGTCAGGACGAGCACCCGGGTCGTCGGCACGGCGGCGCGGATGCGCCCGGTCGCGGTCGCGCCGTCGATGCCCGGCATGGAGAGGTCCATGAGGACGACGTCCGGCCGCAGCTCCCCGGCGAGGTCGACGGCGCGGTCGCCGTCGCGCGCCTCGCCGACGACGGTGAGGTCGTCGGCGCTGGCGAGGAGCTGGACGAGACCCTGGCGGACGACGGCGTGGTCGTCGACGACGAGCACGGTGATCACGTCCGGTCCACCCTCGCCTCGATCCGGGTCCCCGCGCCGGGAGTGCTGCTGATCGTGAGCTCCCCGCCGGCGTCGGCGAGCAGATCCGCGATCGAGCGCAGGCCCAGATGGCCGGACCGGGCGTGCACGTCGCGCTCGGCGGGGTCGAAGCCCCGGCCGTCGTCGGCGACGATGAGGAGCCACGCCCCGTCGACCGGCGTGAGCGTCAGCGCGACATGCTCGGCGCCGCTGTGGCTGGCGACGTTGCGCAGGGCCTCCTGTGCCGCCCGGTAGAGCAGCGCGGCCTCGTCGGGTGTGACGTCCTCGACGGCAGCGAGATCGACGGTCACCGTCATCCCGCGCCGGCGCAGACCGGCCGCGACCTCCTGCAGCGCGGCGCCGAGGCCCTCCTCGGCGAGGTTGGGCGGGTAGATGTCGACGAGCAGGGTGCGCAGGGACCCCACGCTCTCCCGCAGGCGGCGCGCGGCGTCGGCGACGACCTCGGCGCGGCCCGGGTCGTCGCCTTTCATGCGGCTGGCGTCGAGGCCGTAGGTGATGCCGGCGAGCTCCTGGACGACGCCGTCGTGCAGGTCGCCCGCGATGCGCCGGCGCTCGGCGGTCGCCGCGCCGACAGCGTGGCGCAGCAGGCGTTCGCGCTGGCGCTCGCGGCCCTGGAGCCGGCGCGCGAGCACCGCGGCGAGCGGGATCTGCACGAGCTGGAGCAGCACCAGGGCCCCGACGGCCGGCGGGGCGAACGCGCGCCACGAGTCCCAGCCGGCGTCGGCGACGGCGTCGTAGCGGAAGTAGGCCTCGTAGAGCAGCGGGGTCCCGGTGGGGGTGCGGATGCCGGTGTAGATCTCCAGGAGCCGGCCGTACGGCGCCTCGCTCGCGTTCTCCGGCTCCGAGGTGTCGTTGACGCCCGCGCGCTGGTCGATGCCCGCCAGCGCCGCGCGCTCGCCGTCCTCCAGCGGGAAGATCTGGCCGAGCTGCGCGCTGTCGTCGGAGTAGACGACGCGTCCCGTGTCGTCCCAGATCTTCACCCGCACCAGCGAGTCGCTGAGGACCGCGGTGCGCACCGCCTCGTCGACCGACGCCAGGGCCGCGGGGTCGCCGCGCAGCAGACCGTCGGTGACGCGCGGTTCCACGATGCCGCGGGCGGTGATCGACGCGATCTGCGCGACCTGGCCCTTCTCGACCTCGATCGCCTGCTGGCGCGCCACGAGCGCGATCGCGACCGCGAGCCCAAGCGTCACGACGACACCGGCCGCCCCGAACCCGATCACCAGGCGGGCGGCCGACGAGCGCCGGCGCTCGGGCCCCGCCTCGTCCCGGCTCGTCACCGGGTCAGCCTACGGACGCGTGGAACGTGAGGCCCCTGTCCGGGAGTGCTAGCACCATCGTCGGATGGAGGACCGGCCGCGGCCGCCGGGACCGTGAGATCATGACCTTCACCCCGACGCATCCGGTCACCGCCCGCTCCCGGGCGCCGGTCGCGCTGTGGACCCTGCGCGTCGCGGCCGCCCTGACGGTGATCACGTTACTGGTGCTGTTCGGGACCGCGGGCACGCTGGTCGCTCCGGGCGGCGACGGAGCCCTCGAAGACGTCCACGGCGCCGCGGCGATCCTGCTGCACGTCGTCACGGGTGTGGCGGCGGTCGCGGCGGTGGCGATCCGGTTCTCGGCGCAGCGCAGCGTCCCGTGGTGGCCGGCGGCGCTCGCGGCCGTGGTGTGCGCGACGACCTTCCTGCAGGCCGCGCTGGGCAGCGGGAGCACGCTCGCCGGGCACGTCGTCGGCGCCCTCGCGGTGACCGTCGGCGCCGTGTGGTTCATGGCGTGGTCGTTCCTCACCGGACGTGACGAGCTCGACGCGCCGGGCCGGCACGGTGTCCGGTGAGGGCGGTGGAACGGCTCGCCGTCGTCGGCGAGCCGCTGGCGCTCGTGACCGGCGCGTCGTCGGGGATCGGGGCCGCCTTCGCCCGCGAGCTCGCGCGCCGCGGGCACTCGCTGGTGCTCACCGCGCGGTCCCGCGCCGCCCTGAACGAGCTGGCCGCGACGCTGCCGGTGCCGGTGCGGGTCGTCCCCGCCGACCTCGCGACCGCCGGGGGCCTGGCCCGCCTCGAGGAGATCCTCGTCGACCCGAGCGCACCGGTCCGGCTGCTGGTCAACAACGCCGGGAGCGCCGTCCACGGCGGCATCGGCCGCCAGAGCGCCGGCGCCCTCGACCACGCCGTGCTGCTCAACGTCCTGGCGCCCACCCGCCTCACCGCCGCCGGGCTGCGGGCGATGCCCCCGGGCAGCGGCATCATCAACGTCTCGAGCACCGCCGCGGGGCGCGACGACCCCGCGATCGGGGTCTACGCGGCGGCGAAGGCCTACCTCGAGTCGCTGTCCAGGGCGGCGCGCAAGGAGGCGCGCCGGCGCCGGATCACGGTTACCGTCCTGCGCCCGGGCCGCACGCGCACCGCGTTCCACGCCCGCGCCGGCGAGGACGTCTCCCGGCTGCCGCCGGAGCGCTGGCAGAGCGCGGAGGAGGTCGTCGTCGCCGCGCTCGACGCCCACGTCCGCGGCGAACCGGAGGTCACCGTCGCGCCGCGCGGGCCGGCCACCGAGGACGCAAGCTGAGACTCATGGAGCGGCTCCAGGGTCTGACGGCGCATCGGCGACCCTCGCCCGCCGGACGGCAGCGCCCGGAAGGTCACACGGACGTGCCCTTGACCCTCCCGGGAGCAAAGCGCCCAAATGGGACCTGTCGTCCACCCCGAGGCGAACAGGGAGCAGGTCCATGGCTGAGCGAGCAGGGCCCCGGCGATTCGTTCGGCGGGTCTTCGAGCTCCACAGCGCGCAGTACCGCCGCTGTCCAGCCTGCGGGACGACGATCATCCCCGCCACCGTCGAGTTGGACGACTCCGAGGTCGTGGACGTCGCGTGGGAGCCCGTCGGAGGCCATCACAGCGCCGAGCGCTGCGCCTTCGTCCGGGACAGCTGAGGGCGGACTCCCGCCGACCGACACTCCCACGGACCCGGCCGGGTCACCGGGCCCGCCGGCACGCGCGGCACGAGGGCGGGCCTCCCATGCTGTTGCGGTGCCGTGATCGGTAGCTTGCGCACACGGACGTCATGGTCCGAAGGCGCGGTTCACGCCCACGGACATCGGACGGGGAGGCCGCCGTGAGCGAGCGAGACGGTCCCGATCCCTCGCGCTCGGAGTTCCGGGCGGGGGAGCTCGAGGACCCCGCCGATGCCGTTGCGGTCGGGTCGACGGGGCGATCGAGGCCCTGGTGCGCGACATCCACGACGTCCTCGTCCCGCGTTCCGTCCACATCGGCCTGGGGCTGGCCGGGCTGCTGTCGCTCGTCGACGGAGAGGTCGCGCGTCGGGTCACGGCGCTCGTCGACGAAGCCGACGCAGCGGTGGCGCACGCCCGCAGTGAGATGCAGCGGCTGCCGGCGACCGGTAGTGGGAGCCGCAGCCTGGAGAAGCACCTGAGAAAGATCGTCGAGTACGCCGCGGACGAGTCGACGCGGCCCTACCTGTCGGTGAACGGCGAACTGGACGATGTGCCCCCCGGCATCGCGCAACACATCCGCCACGTCGTCTCGGCCGCGATCACGAACATCATCGAGCACTCGCGAGCCACCTGGTTCTCGATGGAGTTCGACGTCGTCGACCACGAGGTCCGGCTCACGATCTCCGACGACGGCGTCGGTCTCGGCGAGGATGCCCTCCCCGAAGGATCGGGGACCCCGGACCGGTCCGGCGTCGCTGGGGCGAGAGCACCGTCGGCCTCGTCGAGACCGAGCGGGTCAGTCGCGCCGCGTCTCGCGGCGTAGGCGCCGCCCGGTGAGGCGCTCGACGGCGACCTCGAGCAGGAGCCGTTCCGCGCCGATCGTCTCGTCGGGCCAGGCCTCGGGGCGGGCGAGCGCGTCGGCAGGGGCGACGTGGAGGGGGCCGACCGCCACCACCGACCACCCGGTGCGCCGGACGAGGTCGACCTCGTCGACCTCGAAGGCCACGCGCTGTCCGACCGCGCCCCGTGCCCCGCTCCCGGGGCCGACGGCGATCGCGATCGAGCTCCCCTCGAGCGCGAATCCGAAGGGCTCGACGGTCGGGCCGTGCTCGTCGGTGAAGGCGAGGCGCCCGAGCTCGGCGGTCATCAGCAGCGCCCGGGACTCGGCGGGGCCGAGCGGTTCGAGCAGTCCGGGCTCCGTGATCGCCACGGCCACCTCACCGAGGCCCGGCGGTGTGCGGGACGACGACCGCCCGTCCGGTGACGGCGCCCTTCTCCAGCGCCCGGTAGGCGTCGAGGGTGTTCTCCAGGGTGAAGGTCGTGATCTCGGTGCGGAGCAGGCCACGGGCGGCGAGATCGAGGACCTCGATCAGTTCCGGTCGGGTGCCCCAGTACGTCGTCTGTACCGACAGTTCGTAGGGCACCGCGAAGAACCCGAGCGGCAGGGTGCCGCCGGCGAGACCGATGATCGTCAGGTCGCCGAGCGTGCGCCCGACAGCCGCCCCCAGGGCCAGGGTGGTGTCGGAGCCCACGCAGTCGAAGACGGCGTCGGCGCCGCGCCCGCCGGTGAACGCCCGGATCGCGTCGGCGGTGTCCCCGTCCGGGGCCAGCGCGAGCTCGGCGCCGGTGCGCTCGGCGAGCGCGAGGGCCTCCGGCCGGGTGTCGACGGCGACGACGTGACAGGCCGTGGTCGCCGCGAGGATCTGCAACGCCATGTGGCCGAGCCCCCCGACGCCCACGACGACAGCGGTGCTGCCGGGCAGGAGCTTGGGCCAGGACCGGCGGATCGCGTGGTACGGGGTCAGCGCGGCGTCGGTCAGCGGCGCGGCCGCGGCGGGATCGAGACCCTCCGGCAGCGGAACGAGCTGGCGTGCGGCGGGCACCAGCATGTACTCGGCCATGCCTCCGTCGAGCCCGAGACCGCCGCCCCCGCCGGGCACCGGGGCCGCAGCCGGGTTCTCGCAATAGGTCTCCGCGCCGGCACGGCACCGCTCGCACCGGCCGCAGCCCCACGGGCCGTAGACGGCCACGGGACGGCCGGGCTCGAGCTCGGGGCCGTCCTCCACGCCCGGCCCGAGCTCCTCGACCCACCCCGCGACCTCGTGACCGAGCGTGAACGGTGGGCCCCACGGCAGAACGCCCTCGTCGAACTCGTGCATGAGGTGCAGGTCGGAATGGCAGGCCCCGGACCCGCCGACGCGGACCAGCACCTCGCCCGTGGACGGCTGCGGCCGCTCGAGCTCGACGAGGACGGGGTCGGACTTCCACCGGTTCAGACGCCACGCCTTCACGGCGTTCTCCTCTCGGGTCGGTGTGTCGGGAGGAAGCCCAGTGCGGTCGGCCACGTGCGTCGAGGTCCTTCCGGTTCATGTCCCGCACGACGCACGTCCCTCCTCGTCGGGGTCCTCGTCGGGGTCCTGCGGGGACGGTGGGTCCGAGCGGTCGGGACCGTGGGCCCTGTCCCCGTTCCGGGTACGGCGAGAGCGTCGGGCGACGGGGACCCGGGAAGGTGTGGTGGGCATGGCCGGTGCGGCGAGTCGGAACCGTCGTGTGGTGGCGGGGCTCGACGAGTCGGTCGGCGCACGCGTCGCCCTGCGGTACGCCCTGCAGGAGGCGCGCCGCCGTGAGGCGGCGCTCGAGGTCGTCTCCGCCTTCATCTCCCCGGAGCGCCTCGCGGCCATCGCCCACGTTCCGATCGTCGCGGCGCGGGCCGAGATCACGGCCGCGGTGGAGGTCGCCGCGTGCGCCGTGGTCGACGAGGTGGTGGCCGCCGAGCGTGCCGAGTGTCCCGACCGTGCCGTACCGGCCGTCGAGGTGCGGGTCGTCGCGGGCGACCCGGGCCGGGCGCTCACCGACGCGTCCTCCGGAGCCGATCTCCTGGTGCTCGGCAGCCGTGGTCGCAGCCGCGTGACGACCGCTTTGCTGGGATCGACCGGGTGGTGGTGCCTGCGGCACGCTCGCTGCCCGCTGACCATCGTTCCGGCGTCCGTCGGGTCGGACGAGGCCACGGTCGCCGCGGCGGATCGGCGCGGCAGCGAGGGATGAACGACGTGAGCGACTGCTGGGTGCTGGTGTGGGACGGTTTCGACCCGTCCGACGAGGGTCGACGCGAGGCGCTGTGCACCCTCGGCAACGGCCGGTTCGCCACGCGCGGCGCGCTGCCCGAGTCGAGCGCGGACGGCGTGCACTACCCGGGCACCTACGCCGCAGGGGTCTACAACCGCCTCCGCGACGAGATCGACGGCGTCTCGATCGAGAACGAGAGCCTGGTCAACCTCCCGAACTGGCTCGATCTCCGCGTCGCGGTCGACGACGGCGAGTGGCTCACCCCCTCGACCGCGACCGTGGAGGTGCACCGCGTCGAGCTCGACATGCGTCGGGGCCTGCTGGTGCGTGTGCTGACCGTCGTCGACCCCGCCGGGCGGCGCACGACCGTGCGGCAACGTCGCTTCGTCCACGTGACCCGCCCGTGCCTGGCGGGACTGCACACGGTGGTCACGGCCGAGAACTGGTCGGGTCGACTCCGGATCGAGTCCGGCATCGACGGCCGGGTCGCGAACCGCGGGGTGGCCCGGTACCACGACCTGGCCGGCGAGCACCTCGAGTCGACCGCGACGGGTCGGACCGCCCCCGACAGCGTGCTCCTGACCGCACGCTCCCGTCAGTCCCGGATCCTGGTGGCCGAGGCGGCACGGACCCGGACCGTGAACATCACGGCCGGCGTCGACCACGTGCCACGGTTCGCCGAGACACCCGGCCGGGTGTGCCTGGCGTTCGACCTGCCGGTGCGGCACGCCGAGTCCGTCGCCGTGGAGAAGATCGCCGCGCTGGTGACCTCGCGGGATCCGGCGATCTCGGAGCCGTCCTCGGCGAGCACGGCGCTGGTCACGGAGGCCCCGACGTTCGACGAGCTCCTGGCGAGCCACGAGCTGACCTGGCAGCAGCTGTGGCGCCGGTTCCGGCTGGAGCTGCACGACGGCGACCACGCGACGACGGACGACACGCTGCGCAGCCTTCGTCTGAGCCTGTTCCACCTCCTGCAGACCCTCTCGACGCACAACCTCGACCTCGACGCGGGGATCCCGGCCCGGGGTCTTCACGGTGAGGCCTACCGCGGACACGTCTTCTGGGACGAGCTGTTCGTCTTCCCCGTGCTCACACTGCGGTCGCCCGGCCTCGCCAGGGCGCTGCTGCGCTACCGCATCCGCCGCCTCGACGCGGCACGCCGCGCGGCGCGAGAGGCCGGGCAGGTCGGAGCGATGTACCCGTGGCAGTCCGGGAGCGACGGACGGGAGGAGAGCCAGCGCCTCCATCTCAACCCGCGCTCGGGACGGTGGACGCCCGACACGAGTCACCTGCAGCGGCATGTGGGGCTCGCGATCGCCTACAACCTCTGGCAGTACCACCAGGCGACCGCGGACATCGAGTTCCTCGCCGACCACGGTGCCGAGACCCTGCTCGAGATCGCCCGGTACTTCGCGGGTGCGGCCACGTACGACCCGGCGAGGGACCGCTTCCACATCCGGGGGGTGATGGGCCCCGACGAGTTCAGCACCCGCTACCCGGGGGCCGAGACCCCGGGGATCGACGACAACGCCTACACCAACGTCATGACGGCGTGGCTGCTGGCCCGGGCCCACGACGTCCTCGCCGTTCTGCCGTGGACCCGGCGGACCGAGCTCGTCGAGCAGCTCGGTCTGACCGCGGCCGAGCTCCTGCGGTGGCGGGACATCGCCCGACGCATGTATGTGCCCATCGGTCCGGACGCGATCATCAGCCAGTTCGAGGGCTATCGCGACCTGCTGGAGCTCGACTGGGACGACTACCGGAAGCGCTACGGCGACATCCACCGCCTGGACCGCATCCTGGAGTCCGAGGGGCGCTCGGTCGACGAGTTCCAGGCGGCCAAACAGGCGGACGTCCTCATGCTGTTCTTCCTCTTCTCCGCCGACGAACTGCGGGCCCTGCTGACCGACCTCGGGTACTCGCTGCCGCCCGAGGCCATCCCGCGCACGATCGAGTACTACGCGGCACGCACCGCCCACGGCTCCACCCTCAGCTCCCTGGTGCACTCCTGGGTCATGGCCCGGGCCCATCGCGCGCAGGCACTCGAGCACTTCGAACGGGCGCTGCAGAGCGACATCGCCGACATCCAGGGCGGGACCACGGCGGAGGGAATCCACCTCGGGGCGATGGCCGGCTGCGTCGACCTGCTGCAACGGTGCTTCGCCGGCCTGGAGACCCGGCACGACGTCCTCTGGTTCAACCCGCACTGGCCCCGACGGTTCGGCCGGCTCGAGTTCTCGCTGCAGTACCGCGGACACCCGGTCACAGCGGTGGTGACCGGACGCGACGTCCACGTGTCGATCGAGGCGGGGCCCGGCGGGCCGGTGCGGGTCGGCTGCGGCGAGGAGGTCCGCACCCTGCATCCGGGCGAATCGGTGCGCTTCACCGCCGTGGGCGTGCTGGAGGACGAGGAGCCCGCAGGCGCCGGCTGACCCCGCAGGGCTCCCGGAGCTCCGTCGGGGCTATCGGGCCGCGGCCACATCGGTGGTGCGCACGACCGCGACCGGGCACTGCGCGTGGTGGAGCAGGGCGTTGCTCACCGAACCCATCAGCGCTCCGAGGCCACTGCGGCCACGGGACCCGACCACGACGAGCTGGGCGTCGCGCGACCTGTCGATCAGTGCCGGGGTCGGCCGCTCGGAGACGATCAGCTCCCGGACCTCGAGGTCGGGGTGGCGGGACCGTGGACCGGCGAGATGTTCCGCGAGCAGCCGCTCCCCGGCCTCCCCGACGTCGCCGGCCTCCGGTAGCCGGTACCGGTCACGCCACGCGTACAGCACGTCGAGCGGCACCCACCGAGCTGCGGCGGCGTCGGAGGCGAAGTCCAGCGCACTCGTGCTCGTGCCGTCGGGGGTGAAGCCGAGCAGCACGGACGCGCCGGTCCGGAACGGGAGATCACCGCGGACGACCACGACCGGACAGGCCGCGCGGGTCGCGAGGGCGAGGGCGACCGAGCCGAGCAAGAGGTCGGCGAAACCCCCGCTGCCGCGGCTGCCGACGACCGTGAGGGTGGCCCGTTCCGCCTCCGAGAGCAGGATGTCCCGGGGAGTACCGAGCATCACCTGGCGGCGGACCTCGATTCCGGGCGCGGCCTGCTCGGCGGCGGTGACCGCTGCGGCGAGCTCCTCCTCGGCGATGCGCAGCAGGTCGGCCCGGTACTGCTCTCCCGCCGAGGTGTGGGCCACGTGGCGGGCGAGCACCGCGTTCGGGTCGACGGTGCCCTCCGGCCACGTGAACACGTTGACCAGCCGGAGCGGGAGCTGCCGCAGTCGTGCCTCGCGCGCCGCCCAGACGGCTGCGCGCAGCGCCGGGGCCGAGCCGTCGACACCGGCCAGGACGACGTCGTCGGACGCACTGCTCATCCGATCCCTCCGCTGACCGGCCGATCGGCGCGACCGCTCTCCCCCGGATGGGTGGGGCGTGTCCGCGTGAGCCACCGGCCGAGCTTGTGCGTCTCGGTGACGGCGAGCACGGAGGCACCGAGCAGGAAGCAGGCGAGCCATTCGCCCGGTGCCAGTGCGACCAGCCCCAGGAGCGTGTCGGTGGCCGACCATTGCGTCGCGCCGAAGTACAGCAGGAGTGCGCCGACGGCGCTGCCGACCAGCAACGGGTTCCCGAGGGGATGCTGGACGAACAGGGAACGGTTCTCGGCCCGGGCGCTGAGCACCAGCCAGAAGTTGAGCATCACGAACAGCGTCAGGGCGAGCGTGCGCGCGTGCACCTCGGGATAGCCGGCCTCGAGAGCCCACCGGAAGGCCACGACGATCGTCACGGCCATCCACGCCGCCACCACCACGGTGCGCAGCCACAGCGTTCGCGACAGCAGGCCTTCCCGGCGGGGCCGCGGGTGCCGGTCCAGCTCGTCGCCCTCGGGTGGTTCGAAGGCCAGCGCGATGTCCTGCAGCCCGTTGGTGACGACGTTGATGAACAGCAGCTGGACCGGGAGGAACAGCAGAGGCTGCCCGGCCATCAGGTTGATCGACACCGACAGCAGTGAGGCCAGGCCGGTCGCCAGCAGGAAGAAGGCGGCCTTGCGGATCGCGCTGAACGTCACCCGACCCTGGCGGACGGCGTCGACGATCGTCACGAAGTTGTCGTCGGTGAGCACGATGTCGGCGGCCTCGCGGGCGACCGCGGTGCCCGAGCGACCCATGGCCACGCCGATCGACGCCGCGCGCAGGGCCGGTGCGTCGTTCACCCCGTCGCCGGTGACCGCCACGACCTCGTCCTCGGCCTGGAGCAGCCGGACGATGCGCAGCTTGTCCTGCGGGGTCACCCGGGCCGCCACCCCGCTGCTGCGCAGCCGTGCCGTGAGCAGGTGGTCATCCATGTCCTGGATGTCGCCACCGGTCACCGGAGGCGCGCCGGTGCCCAACCCCAGCCGGTCGCCGATCGAGGCCGAGGTGGCCGGATGGTCCCCCGTGATCATCACCACCGTGATCCCGGCGCGCCGGCAGTCCGCGACCGCGGCGACGACCCCGGGACGGGGCGGATCCTCCATCCCCTGGAGCCCGAGGAAGGTGAGTCCCGACGGGCGTGGCAGGGGGCGGTGCACCGGCTCGTCGGGGTCGAGCACCCGCACGGCCGTGGCCAGTACGCGCATCCCTTGCCGCGCGAGTCCGTCGTTCGCCGCGTCGACCGGCTCGGGATCGAACGGGAGGTCGCCGTCGTCGGTGGCCAGGGTCGTCGACAGCGCCGCCAGCACCTCGGGAGCCCCCTTCACGTAGAGGATGCGGCTCCCGTCCGGCGCCGTCCGGAGGGTCTGGGAGAGCTGCAGTTCCGGCTCGTACGGCGCGTGGACCGTCCAGCGCTCGTCCCGTTCCTCGGTCGTGACCGCACCCAGGCGCACCGCGGCGCGCAGCATGGCCACGTCGACCGCGTCGCCGGTGAAGTCGAGCGGCTCGTCGGTGGACGTCCTCGATCCGGCGGGCGCCCGGTGCGCCTCGTTGGTCAGCGCGCCGGCGCGCAACGTCCGGCCGACGGTGTCCGACAGCCGCGAGGCGGCCGTGGCGCCGTCCGCGCTCAGGTCGAGCACGCCGCTCGCCGTCCACACGACCTCGACGGTCAGCTCGTTGCGGGTCAGCGTGCCCGTCTTGTCCGACCCGATCACCGTCGTCGACCCGAGGGTCTCGACGGCGGGCAGCGAGCGGACGATCGCGTTGTGCCGGGCCATCCGGGCGACGCCCAGACTCATCGCCACGGTCAGCACGATCGGCAACGACTCGGGGACGGAGGCGACCGCCAGAGCCACGGCCGTACGGAACATGTCCGAGACGCCGTAACCGAGGGCGAGACCGGCCAGGAAGATCGATAGAGACACGAGCGCGATGACCACCCCGATGCGCCGCTCGAGGGAGTGCGTCAACACGGTCAGTGGCGTCCGGCCCGACGGGCCCTGGACCAGCGCGTTGATCATTCCGAGCTCGGTGTCCGTGCCGGTACCGACGACCACGCCCTGTCCGCGACCAGAGGTCACCAGGGTGCCGCTGAAGGCGATGTTGGTGCGGTCGGCGGCCAGGGTGTGCACGGGCAGGCGGTGGACCTGCTTGGTCGCCGGCATGGCCTCGCCGGTGAGCATCGACTCGTCGACCTGCAGGCCGTTGACCTCGAGCAGCCGCAGGTCGGCCGGTACCCGCTCGCCGCTCTGCAGCAGCACCACGTCCCCGGCCACGAGCTCGGCGGCGACCATCTCCTGCTCGGAGTCGTCCCGCAGGACCCGACACACCGGCACCGAAAGCCGTTGCAGGGCACGGACGGCCGTCGCGGCCTTGCGTTCCTGCCAGAAGCCGATGCCGGCGTTGAGGGCCAGTACCACGCCGATCGCGGCGGCGTCCACCCAGTGACCCTGCACCGTGGTGATGGCGAAGGTGATGAGCAGGATCCCGATCAGCGGGCTGACGAACTGCCGCAGCAGGACGGCCAGCGCGGACGCGGACTCCGCGACGGGGAGCTCGTTGCGGCCGGATCGCTCCAGCCGGGCCGCGGCCTCCACCGAGGACAGGCCCCGCGGGCCGGTGTCGAGCCACCCGAGGACGTCCTGGCGGGACAGGACGTGCCAACGCCCGCCGGTGGCGTGCTCCATCGTCGGGGTGTGGGCAGTCATCCACGCTCCTGCGGTGCCCGTGCGGGGGGTGGTCGGCTGCGTCGATCTTGCCCTGTCTGCTCCCTCGGGCGGTCCGGCCGGAGGTCCCGGTTCCTGGGGCCCGTCCGGCCGTGGTCGGCGACCGTGCGGAGGGTCATGATCGGACTCGTCGACGACGATTCCTTCCTCGCCGCCCGGGCTCTTCCGCCGGGGGCGACCCGGTCGGCACGACCCGGTCCCCGCGGCGCCGGACACCGCTGGACCTCGAAGGACGACGCCGTGCATCGATCACCCCTGGAATCCCGGGCAGCTGCCGACCCGGTCTGGCATGTGCTGCCCGCGGAGGCCGCCGCGAGGGAGCTCGACGTCGGCCCGGGGGTCGGGTTGTCGGACTCCGAGGCCGTACGTCGCATCGCCGAGCACGGGCCCAACAGGCTCGGCGAGATCCCGCGGGAGCCTCGGTGGCGCGCGTTCCTGCGGCAGTTCCAGAACCTGATGATCGTCATCCTGTTGATCGCCGCTGTGGTCAGCCTGCTGGTCTCGCAGGAGTGGGAGACCCCGATCGCGATCGTGGTGGTGGTGCTGCTCAACGCGACGATCGGCTTCGTGCAGGAGTCGCGGGCTGAGGCGTCGCTCGAGGCGCTGCGGACGATGAGCAGCACCACGGCCACGGTGCGCCGCGAGGGACGGACCGCTCGGGTGGACGCCGAGGCGCTGGTGCCCGGTGACGTGGTCGTTCTGGCGGCCGGCGACCGGGTCCCGGCCGACGGCCGGCTCTGGTCGGCGACCTCGTTGGAGGTGCAGGAGTCGGCGCTGACCGGCGAGGCGGCGCCGGTGACCAAGTCCGCGACCGCGCAGGTCGACGAGGACGCGCCGCTGGGCGACCGCGTCACGGCGGTGTACATGAACACCACGGTCACCCGCGGCCGGGGGGAGATGCTGGTCACCGCGACCGGGACGGCGACCGAGATCGGCCGGATCGCCGGCCTGCTGAGCGGTGCCGGACCGGAGACGACGCCGTTGCAGCGCCAGGTCGACGACCTCGCGCGCACCCTGGCGGTCGTCGCGGGGGTCGTGATCGCGATCGTGCTGGTCGTGGGACTGGTGCGTGGGCAGTCCTTCTCCGACCTGTTCGTCACGGCGGTCTCGCTGGCGGTGGCGGCCATCCCCGAGGGTCTGCCGGCGGTGGTCGCCTTCACCCTGGCCATGGGAACCGGGCGGCTGGCCAGGCGGGGCGCCATCGTCAAGAAGCTCGCTTCGGTCGAGACGCTGGGCAGCACCTCCCAGATCTGCACCGACAAGACCGGGACGCTCACCGTGAACGAGATGACCGCCCGGGAGCTGATCGTCGGCGGGCGTCGCTACACGGTGTCCGGGGAGGGCTACGGCAGCGAGGGGCGGATCCGCGGCGCCGACGGGTCCCCGCTGCCGGACGCCGTGCGGCGCGTGCTGGAGGGCGCGGCGCTGTGTACCG
This sequence comes from Actinomycetospora sp. 2LY8.5, assembly GCF_057180585.1. Classification (NCBI taxonomy): domain Bacteria; kingdom Bacillati; phylum Actinomycetota; class Actinomycetes; order Pseudonocardiales; family Pseudonocardiaceae; genus Actinomycetospora; species Actinomycetospora sp. 2LY8.5. The sequence continues at coordinate 30,653 of NZ_JBXUHE010000016.1, read as the reverse complement.
ACTCGGAGATGCGCGGTGGCGAGCTCGTCGGCGACCCGACCGAGGGTGCGCTGCTGGTGCTCGCGGAGAAGGGCGGTGTCGACGTCGCGGCCCTGCGCGGCGAGCGCCCGCGGCTGGGGGAGGTCCCGTTCGACTCCGACGACAAGTTCATGGCGACCTTCCACCGCTGGCGCGACGAGCAGGGCCGCGACGTCGTGCGGTGCTTCGTCAAGGGAGCCCCGGACGTGTTGGCCACCCGGGCGGACCGTCACCTCGACGGAGACGAGGTCCTGCCCCTCGACCGCGCCGCGCGCGAGATCTACGACACCACCAACACGTCGCTGGGCCGGCAGGGGATGCGGGTGCTGGCCGTGGGCGTGCAGGACTTCGACGCCGAGGACATCGATGCCCACGACCTCGACGCGGCCGGGGACCCGAAGGCGCTGCTCGACCGGATCGTGCTGCTCGCGCTCGTCGGCATCGTCGATCCGCCTCGCCCGGAGGTCGGGCCGGCGATCGCGGACTGCCGGGCCGGCGGGATCCGGGTGCGGATGGTCACCGGCGACCACGCCGTGACCGCCGGGGCCATCGCCGACCAACTGGGCATCCCCGGACGGGCGGTGACCGGCCGCGACCTCGACGCCGTGCCCGACGACGAGCTGGCCCGCCGGCTCGACGGGATCGGTGTGATCGCCAGGGTGTCGCCGGAGCACAAGATCCGGATCGTGCGGGCGCTGCAGGCCCAGGGCGAGGTCGTCGCGATGACCGGCGACGGGGTCAACGACGCCCCGGCGCTGCGCAAGGCCGACATCGGAGTGGCGATGGGTGTGACCGGCACGGAGGTGAGCAAGGAGGCCGCGACCATGGTGCTCACCGACGACAACTTCGCCACCATCGTCAGCGCAGTCCGCCGGGGCCGCGGCATCTACGACAACATCGTGAAGTTCACGCGGTTCCAGGTGTCCACCGCGCTGGGCTTCGTCGTCACGTTCCTGGTCGCCGCCGCGACCGGCATCGCGGGCGGCGTGCCGTTCAGCGCGTTGCAGATCCTGTTCGTCAACCTGGTCATGGACGGTCCGCCGGCGATGTCGCTGGGTGTCGACCCGGTCCGTCCCGAGGTGATGCACCGGCCCCCGCGACCGCGGCGCGAGCGCATCCTCACCCGCGACCGTCTCCTGCAGATCCTGCTCGCCAGCGCCGTCATGGCGGCGGGCACACTGGCGGTGCTCGCCTGGGGCCCCGGCCCGGAACCCCGACTCGGCGAGCCGTCCGTGGTCGCCACGATGGCCTTCGCCACCTTCGTGTTCTTCCAGATCTTCAACCTGCTCAACGTGCGCAGCCCGACCCGCAGCGTGTTCACCCGCGCGACGCTGGAGAACCGCTCGGCCTTCGCCGCCACCGCGGCCGTCCTCGCGCTGCTGGTCCTGGTCATCGAGTGGGACGTCCTGCACGACGTCTTCACGACCACCGACCTCACGCCTGCCCAGTGGCTGTCCTGCGTGGCGGTCGGCTCGACGATCCTGTGGGTCGTCGAGATCGTGAAGGTCGTGCTGCGCCTGCGGGCCGGCCGCCACGCACGCGACGAGCACGAACCCCCTCCATGCGATCGGGATTCATAATTTTCTGAATTTTCGGTATTCTCACGACCGTGCGCGCATCTGGCTTCGCTCCCGATCCGGTGGTGTCCGTGTCCGGGCTGCGCAAGGAGTTCGGGAACACCGTCGCCCTGGACGGGCTGGACCTGGAGGTGTCGCGGTGCGAGATCCATGGCCTGCTCGGGCCGAACGGGGCAGGGAAGTCGACCGTGATCCGCGTCCTGCTGGGGCTGTACCGGCCGAACTCGGGGATGGTGCGACTGTTCGGGCGTAGCCCGTGGGTGGACCCGGCGTCGCTGCACCGGCGGTTGGCGTACGTGCCCGGGGAGGTGAACCTGTGGCCGACGTTGTCGGGCGGTGAGGCCATCGATCTGCTGATCCGACTGCGTCGCGGGAAGCCGGACCGTTCGGAGCGGGAGCGGTTGATCGACGTGTTCGAGCTGGATCCGACGAAGCCGATCCGGACCTACTCCAAGGGCAACCGACAGAAGGTGGCCCTGGTGGCCGCCTTCGCGCTGCCGGCGGAGCTGTACATCCTCGACGAACCGACCTCGGGGCTCGACCCCGTGATGGAGCAGCGGTTCCAGGACGAGGCGAAGCGGGCGGCGGCGGGCGGAGCCGCGGTCCTGTTGTCGAGTCACATCCTCTCGGAGGTCGAGGAGCTCGCCGATCGGGTCTCGATCATCCGTCGGGGGCGACGGGTGGAGACCGGGACCCTCCAGGAGCTGCGCCACCTGACAGCCGCTCGCTACACCGTGGATGTGGATCTCGACCCGGTCCGGGCCCGGCAGCTGGCGGCCCTGAGCAGCGACCTTCGACACGAGGGCCGCACGGTGTCGTTCGGTGTCGAGCCGCGCGACACCGCTCGGGTGCTGGGCATCCTGGCCGGGCTCGACGTGCGAGGCCTGACGGTCGTGCCACCGTCGTTGGAGGAACTGTTCCTGCGCCACTACGACGATCCGGTCGCGGCCGGTGCCGGGGTCGACGGTTCCGGGCGATGAGCGCGGTGCGCACGCTCGTCGTCGCGGCGGTGCGTCGCGACCGCTGGCAGATCACGGTGTGGGCCGTCGGTGGGTTCGTGGCGGCTCTGGTCAGCGCGATGTCGACGGCGACCACCTACGGCAGCCACGCCGAGCGGGTCGGTGCCCTGGAGCTCGTAGTGGGCAACCCGGCGTTCCTCATCAGCCGCGGTATGCCCCAGGGCCCCGAGCCGGGGGCGTTCCTCTTCTTCCAGATGGGCATGGTCTTCGCCGTGCTCGTCGCGATCCACGGCGTTCTCTTCGCGGTGAGACATGGTCGGGCCCAGGAGGACGAGGGGGCTACCGAGCTGCTCCGGGCGGCCGCGACGGGTCGGCTCTCGATCCCGAGCGCCACGGTGGTGGCGGGAACCTGTTCCCTGATCGTCCTGGTGTCGGGGGTGTTCCTCGGGTTCGTGCTCGGCGGCGCGCCGGTCCCGGGAAGCGCCTGGGCTGCGTTCGCTCTCGTGCTGGTCGGTGAGGTGTTCCTGGCCGCGGGCGTCGTCTGCGGGCAAGTGGCGTCCGGAGCGCGGACCGCTGTCGGTCTGGGACTGGGGCTCGTCACGCTCGCCTATCTGGTCCGGGCGGCCGCCGACGCGCTCTCCGCCGTCGACGAGATCACTCTGACCGCCGAGCCGTCCCCGCTGGCCTGGTTCTCACCACTGTCCCTGGCGCAGGTGGTCAACCCCTACGGGCGGGTCGATCCGGTCGCGCTCGGGGCCCTCGGGGGCCTCGGCGTCATCCTGGTCGTCACCGCCCTGCTGGTGGAACGCGGCCGGCAGTTCGGAGCCTCGTTGTTCCCCAAGCGGCCGGGGCGGGCCCATGGCGGGTCGTCGTTGGCCACCTCGGTGCGCCTGGCCCTGCGGCTGCAGCGGGGTGCCCTGACGACGATGCTGGTGGCCGGATGGGGGGTCGGAGCGTTCGCGGCCGCGCTGGCGCTGCTGGGCAGCGACGCCGCGCGGACCGATCCGGCGATCGCCACCACGATCCGCACGACGGTCGGAGAGGACGGACCGATCTACGATCTCCTGCTGGGGTACGTGATGCTGTTCGTGGCCGAGTGCGCCGCGGTCGCCGGCGTCCTGGTGGTGCTGCGGGCACGACGAGAGGAGGCCACCGGGAACACCGAGACGGTCAGGGGCACGCCGGTCGGTCCGTTGCGGTGGATACTGTCCCAGCTCATGGTCGCGTTGTTCTCCGCACTGACGGTCGTGGCCGCGTCCTGGGTGGGGGCCGCGTCGGTCTACCTCGCCTCGGGTGCCGACAGGGCCGTGGCGCTCGGGCACACCCTCGCAGCGGTCCTCGTGCAGCTACCGGCGGCTGCGGTCTACGTCGGCGTCGCGGCCCTGCTGTTCGCGCTCGTTCCACGGCTCACGGCGCCGGTCTCCTGGGCTCTGGTGGCGGTGGGGGTGTTCCTCGCCGAGTTCGGTGGCAGGGCCAACCTCCCGGACTGGCTGATCTCGGTCACACCGTTCGTCCACACCCCCCTCGTGACCACCGCCGACCCCGACCTCACCCCGTTGCTGTGGATGTCGGCGGCGGCGTTGGTCTGCGCAGGCATCGCCGCCGTCTGCTACGCCAGGAGGGACCTCTCCCCGTGACCGCCACCGGTGACGGTCCGGACCCGGAGGGCCCCGCCGACCCGGCCCACGACGATGCGGACACGCCCGTGGGCACTCCCACGACGCAGGCCTGGCGGTTCGCCGAGGACGTGGCCGGTGCGTTCCACGCTCAGGGCTTCCCGCGTATGCCTGCCCGGGTCCTGATGGCCCTGACGATCAGCCCTGGCGACGGCCTGACCGCCGATCAGCTCCAGCAGGTGCTCGGTGCGAGCGCCGCGGCCGTCTCGAGCGCCCTCAACTATGCGCAGTCCCTCCAGCTCGTCCGCGTGCGCGCCCTTCCGGGCACCCGTCGTCGTCTGTACTCCCTCGCGCGCGAGGACTGGTACCGCGGAGCGATCTCGCGCATCGGGTTCTACGAGTCCATGGCCGAGATGTGCCGCGACGCGGCGCCCGCCCTGGGAACCGAGGACGACGCCACCCGCCGGCGTGTCGAACAGATGGCGCGGTTCTTCACCTTTCTCGTGCAGAAGCTCCCCTCCCTCCTCGAGGAATGGGACCGAACACGACGAGGCGACGGATGATCCGGGACCTCCGGCCCTCCCGAGGCCGTGGAACGGGTCTGCACCCTCGGGGTGGCGACCGGATCCGCCGGTCACCCCGCCGAGGAGGAGGCCATGACCCGTGCCGGACCGCACGTCGTCCCGCCGGTCGTGCACGGGCACGGCGCGCCCGTCGTCGTCGGATGGGACGGGTCGCGGCGCTCGTGGGAGGCCGTGACCTGGGCCGTCGCGCGCGCGACCAGGCTGGCCGCGCCCGTGGAAGTGATCCGGGTGGAGGGCGACGCGACCGGTGAGGCGGCGCGAGCCGAGATGCGGGCCGAGCTCCACGCGCAGGTGATGGCGCTCGGAGGCTCTGCCGCCGGAGCCGCGGTCGACGTGCCGGCCGGCGATCCGGTCACGGTTCTGCGGGCCCGTTCGGCGCGTGCGGACATGGTCGTGGTCGGGGACCACGGACGCGGCGGTCCGTCCGACACGGCGCTCGGCTCGACGGCGCTGCGGCTGCTGGACGTCACGACCTGCCCCCTCACCGTCGTCCGGCCCGTTCGCGGGGCGGGCGGGGATGGTGGGCCGGTGGTGGTGGGCGTGGACGGGTCCGCGCACTGCCGCCCCGCCCTCGACCACGCCCTGACCGAGGCCGCGGCCCGGTCGACGGGCCTCGTGGCGGTGACCGGTGTGCTGCCACCGGGCTGGGTGGCCGATCTCCCCGACGACGCCGAGCAGGCCGAGGCCGTCGAGGCCGCCACCGCCGAGCTGCTCACCGCGGTGGAGGAGGGCACCCGGGCCTTCGTCGAGCGCACCGTCGCCGACCTCAGCCGCCGTGACCTCCCCACCCCGTCGTACGAGTTGCGGGTCGGGCCCGTCGCGGCCGTCCGGGCCGTCGTGGACGCCGCCGAGGACACCGGAGCCGGTCTCGTCGTCGTCGGGCACCGCGCGGGAGGGCAGCGGGGGAGCCGGCGGCGCGGCTCCGTGGACCGTGCCCTCACGGCATCCGCACCGTGCCCGGTCACGGTGGTGCCGTCCGGCAGGCTCGCCGGACGACCATCCCGCGGTGAGAGGCCGCCGACCGTCGGCGACGTCGCCGGGTCGCCCCGACCCGGCCGAGTCGCCGGCGGGTGCCACGGCGGTCGAGGGGGGAGAGCGTGATGGGCGAGGATCGGGAGGTCTCCGACACCGGCCCCGGCCACCCGGTCGTGGTCGGGGCCGACGAGTCGGACTCCGCGCTGCGGGCCGTGCGCTGGGCAGCCCACGACGCGGTGTCCCGGGGTCGCGACCTGCGGGTCGTGCACGCCTACGGTGGTGTGGACCCTTCGCTCGTGACCGACGCGGCGCTGTGGCGTCGTTACCAGCGGTACGTCCTCGACCGCGCCCATGACGTGGCGGCACGAGCCGCGGACGCCGCCCGCGCGGAGGCGCCGGGGGTGTGTGTCGCCGAGGAGGTCGTCGACGGCCCGGCGGCGCCGGCGCTGCTCGCCCGGGCCTCGGCCGACGTGCCGCTCGTGGTCGGCGAGCAGGGCGCGAGTGGTCTCGGGGGCGCGCTGCTCGGGTCGGTGGCCTCGACGGTCGCCGCGCACGCGGCCGGCCCCGTGGTCGTGGTCCGCGGCGACGTGCTCGGCGACCCGGACGCGCCGGTGGTCGTCGGTGTCGACGGGTCCCCGGCGAGCGAGGCCGCGATCGACTTCGCGGTGGCGGCCGCGGACGCCGCGAGGTGCCCGCTGGTCGCGGTGCACACCTGGTGGGACCTGTTCGTCGACCCCGTCCTGAAACCGTTGTTGGACTGGGAGGCGATCGTCGACGACGAGCGGCGTGTGCTCTCCGAACAGCTGGCGGGCCGGTCGGCGAGACACCCGGACCTCGTGGTGTCCACGGTGGTCGAGCGCTCGCATCCCGCCCGGGTCCTGCTCGACCGGGCCCGGGGTGCGCGACTGCTGGTGGTCGGCTCCCGTGGTCGTGGCGGCTTCGCCGGGCTCCTGCTGGGGTCGGTCGGCCGCGCGATGGTGCACCGGGCGCCGTGCCCCGTCGCCGTCGTGCCGCCCCCCGGTGAAGGTCTCTCACCTCCACTCGGTTCCACCGCGACGAGCGCGGCGAGCCGGCCCGGCCTCGCCGCGACGAGCGGACGATCCATGTCGTGATGTGCCCGGAGCGTCAGGGCCAGTCCCGTCGTTCGAACGCGGTGCTCCGCGGCGACGGGAGCGTCGTGTGGGACCAGCGGGCCCTGTTCTGGCGCGACCACGGCGCCGCGCCGGAGCGGCGGGTGCTCGGCCGCGGCGCGCAGGGCCGCGGCGCCGTCGGCGGCGAGTACGACGTGGTGGCCGTGCGCGGTGAGGTTGCTCCGCAGCGCGCGGCGCAGGCGGGGTCGTCGTCGACGACGACGAGGACGCGATTCATGGGGTCGTGACCGGAGCCGGGACCCGAGCTGCCGGCAGGGACAGCACCATCGTCAGGCCACCGCCTGGGGTGTCCTCGGCATCGAGAGTGCCGCCCATCGCCTCGGTGAAGCCGCGCGCCACGTGCAGGCCGAGCCCGACCCCGGTCGCTCGCCGGTTGTCGCCGAGTTGCTGGAACGGCATGAACAGGTGGTCGTGCTTCTTGCGCGGCACTCCGGGTCCGGTGTCGACGACGCGCAGCTCGACGCGGTCGCCGTAGGCGCTCGCACGGATCGCGACGGTGCCGTCGCCGCCGTGGCGCAGTCCGTTGTCGATGAGGTTGGCGACGATCCGCTCGCCGAGCCCGGTGTCGGCGAGGACATCGGGGAGGTCTTCGCGGACCTCCGAGCGCACCCGCCTGATATCGCCGTGGACGCTTGCCATCGCCGTGGCGACGATCTCGTCGAGGCCGACCTCTTCGGCGATCGGGGTGACGGTGCCCGCCGCCAGGCGAGAGGAGTCAAGGAGGTTGTCGACCAGTCCGGTGAGGCGGTCGGCGGATTCCTCGACGGTCGCGAGCAGCTCGGCGCGGTCACCGTCGGACATCGGGAGTCCGGGGGCGCGCAGGCTCCCGGCGGCCGCCTTGATCGCGGTGAGCGGGGTGCGCAGGTCGTGCCCGACCGCCGAGAGCAGCGCGGTGCGCAGGCCCGCGGCGTCGGCGCGGCGCTGCGCCTCGGTGGCCTGCGCGGCCATCCGCCGGTTGCGCAGGGCGAGCAGGGCCTGCCCGCTGACCGTGGCGAACAGCGCGCTCTCCTGCGCGGTCAGCGTGCGTCCGGTGCCCACGAGGTGCACGCCCTCGTCGATCTCGACGTCGACGTCGGCCTCGGCGGGCTTCGTGCACGGCGTGTCCCCGGTGCAGGCGGTGATCTCCCAGCCGGCCTTCGTGTCTCGCTCCATCACAGCCACGGATGTGAGCCCGAAGGCCTCGCGCACCCGCTCGAGGAGCTTGGGCAGCGGGTCTGAGCGCGAGAGCACGACGCGGGCGAACGAGGTGAGCAGTGTCGCCTCGGCGCGGGCGGTGGTGGCCTGGGCGGAGCGACGGTCGGCGCGGTCGACGACGGCGGCCACGAGCAGGGCGACGAGGACCATCGCCACGATCGCGAACGCGTTCTCCGGCCGCGCCACGGTCAGGGTGTAGAGGGGTGGGGTGAGGAAGACGTTGAGCAGCAGACCGCCGCTGATGGCCGCCAGCAGCGCGGGTGCGAGCCCGCCGATCATGGCGGTGACCACGGTGGCGAGGAAGAACAGCACGACGTCGGTGGAGAGGTCGACCGACTCGCGCAGCACCACCCCGATGACGGTCGCGAGCACGGGCAGCAGCACGGCGGCGGGCCAGCCGAACGCGTGGCGCCGCGCCGGCAGCGACATCCGCCGCCGCGGCGTGGGCCCGGCCTCGGCGTGGGTGACCAGGTGGACGTCGATGCTCCCGGACCGCGCGATCGTCCGCGCCCCGATGCCGGGGTCGAGCGCCCGCGCCCACCGTGAGCGCCGGGAGGTGCCGAGTACCAGCTGGGTGGCGTTGGCGGCGCGGGCGAAGTCGAGCAGCGCGGCGGGGACGTCGTCTCCGACCAGGGTGTGGAACGACGCGTCCACGTCCTCGGCGAGGCGGCGCAGCGCCGCAGCGTTGGTCCCGGGCCCCGGCCGCGTGAGGCCATCGCTGCGGAGCACGTGCACGCAGAGCAGGTCGGCCGACCCGGCGCGGCGGGCGATGCGCGCCGCGCGGCGCATGACCGTCGCGCTCTCGGGCCCGCCGGTGACGGCGACGACCACCCGCTCGCGGGCCTCCCACACCTCCGAGATCGCCTCCTGGCTGCGGTAGCGCTGCAGGGCGACGTCGACCTGGTCGGCGACCCACAGCAGCGCCAGCTCGCGCAGCGCGATGAGGTTGCCGGTGCGGAAGTAGTTCGCCAGCGAGGCGTCGATCTTCTCGGGGCGGTAGATGTTGCCGTGGGCCATGCGCCGGCGCAGCGCCTCGGGCGTGATGTCGACCAGCTCGATCTGGTCGGCCGCGCGCACCACGGCGTCCGGGATCGTCTCGCGCTGGCGGACGCCGGTGATGCGCTCGACGACGTCGCCGAGCGACTCGAGGTGCTGCACGTTCACCGTGGAGATCACGTCGATCCCGGCCGCGAGCAGCTCCTCGACGTCCTCCCACCGCTTGGCGTGCCGCGAGCCGGGCGCGCAGGAGTGCGCGAGCTCGTCGACCACGCACACCTCGGGCGCGCGGGCGAGCACGGCGTCGACGTCGAGCTCGGTGAGCTCGGTGCCGCGGTGGTCGATCACCTTGCGCGACAGGACCTCGAGGCCCGCGAGCAGCTCGGCCGTGCGCGCCCGCCCGTGGGTCTCGACGAGCCCGACGACGACGTCGGTGCCGCGGTCGAGGCGGCGGTGGGCCTCGTTGAGCGCGGCGTAGGTCTTGCCGACGCCCGGCGCCGCACCGAGGTGGATGCGCAGCTCACCCCGCCGGTGCGCCGCCGGCGAGCCGCTGGTCCCGGACGGATCGCCCTCACCGCCGTGAGCGCGCTCGGAGGAATTCTCGTCGGGCATGTCTGGTCCCTCCTCCCCGGTGGAAGCGTGTGATGGCATCCTCCGCCACCGACGTCAGCGGATCCCGGGCCTCGCTGTCACGAGGGCCGCGTTGAGCTCCGGCACGTCCACCCGCGGCTCGCCCAGGAACCCGAGCGTGCGCCCCTCGGTGGCGTCCGCGACCAGCGCCCGCACCCGATCCTCGGGCAGGCCGGCGACCCGCGCGACGCGCGGCACCTGCTGCGTCGCGTACGCGGGGCTGATCTGCGGGTCGAGCCCGGAGCCCGAGGCGGTCAGCGCGTCCGGGGGGATCGTCGCGGGGTTGACGCCGTCGCGGGCGGCGATGGCGGCGCGGCGTTCCTGCACGGCCTGCTCGAGGTCCCCCGACGACGGGCCGAGGTTGGAGCCGCCCGAGGTCGTGGCGTCCGCGGGGCCGAGGCCCGCGATCGCGTCGTCGGGGGCCGACGCCGAGGGCCGTGTGTGGAACCACGGGTCGGCGGCGGGGTCCGCGGGCACCGGATCGATGCCGATCAGCGAGGAGCTGCCGTTCGGCAGGACCGAGCCCTCGGCGTTCGCGGACAGTCCCGGGATGCGCGAGACGCTCCAGACGACCGCGGGGTAGACGACGCCGAGCAGGACGGTGAGCGCGAGCAGGACCCGCACGGCGGCGGCGGCCTGGCGCCGCAGCTGGGTGCCGGTGACGGCCGACTCGCGTGGCGTGTGGTCGGGGTCGTACTCGGTCTGCTGGTCGGTGACGGTGGTCATGGTTCAGCCGATCCCCGGGATGAGCCGGACGACGAGGTCGATGAGGAAGATGCCGAGGAAGGGGACGACGATGCCGCCGAGTCCGTAGACGAGCAGGTTGCGACGCAGCAGCCGGTCCGACGTCGAGGGCCGGAAGCGCACGCCCCGTAGGGCCAGCGGGATCAGCGCCACGATCACCAGGGCGTTGAAGACGACCGCCGAGAGGATCGCCGACTGCGGCGTGGCGAGCGCCATGACGTTGAGGGCGGCGAGCTGCGGGAAGATCGCCACGAACATCGCGGGCAGGATCGCGAAGTACTTCGCGAGGTCGTTGGCCAGCGAGAACGTGGTCAGGGCGCCGCGGGTGATCAGCATCTGCTTGCCGACCTCGACCACACCGATGAGCTTGGTGGGGTCGGAGTCGAGGTCGACCATGTTGCCGGCCTCCTTGGCCGCGGTCGTCCCCGAGTTCATGGCGACGCCGACGTCGGCCTGCGCGAGGGCGGGCGCGTCGTTGGTGCCGTCGCCGGTCATGGCGACCATCCGCCCGCCGGCCTGCTCGCGGCGGATGAGGGCGAGCTTGTCCTCGGGGGTCGCCTCGGCGAGGACGTCGTCGACACCGGACTCGGCGGCGATCGCCCGCGCGGTCACCGGGTTGTCGCCGGTGATCATGACGGTCTTGATGCCCATCGTGCGCAGCTCGGCGAACCGCTCCGTGATGCCGGCCTTGACGACGTCGGAGAGCTCCACGACCCCCAGCGCCCTCCCACGTGAGCGCTTTCCGGTGCTATAGGCCCGGAAAGTACTCACATGGGCGACCACCAGGGGCGTGCCGCCGCGCTCCGCGACCTCGGTGGCGATCGCCTCGAGGCGGGCGCGGTCGCGGTCGTCATCGAGCCAGGCGAGAACCGCCGACGTCGCACCCTTGCGCACCTCGCGGCCGTCGATGTTCACCCCGGACATGCGGGTGGTCGCGCTGAACGGCACGAACTCTGCCGCGGCCTCGGCGGCGGACGCCTCCGCGGGCAGCCTGGAGGCGTCGGCGCACAGCGAGACGATCGAGCGCCCCTCGGGTGTGGTGTCGGCCAGGCTCGCGAGCCGGGCCGCGGCGGCGAGGTCCGCGGGGTCGACGCCGTCCAGGGGGTGGAGGGCGGTCGCGCGGCGGTTGCCGTAGGTGATGGTGCCGGTCTTGTCGAGCAGCAGCGTCGACACGTCGCCGGCGGCCTCCACGGCGCGGCCCGAGGTCGCGAGCACGTTCCGCTGCACGAGCCGGTCCATCCCGGCGATGCCGATCGCGGAGAGCAGAGCACCGATCGTCGTCGGGATGAGGCACACCAGCAGGGCCACCAGCACCACGAGCGACTGCAGCTGACCGGAGTAGCCTGCCATCGGTTGCAGTGTCACCACCGCGAGCAGGAACACGATCGTCAGCGCCGAGAGCAGGATCGTCAGGGCGATCTCGTTCGGCGTCTTCTGCCGCTGTGCGCCCTCGACCAGCGCGATCATGCGGTCGACGAACGACTCGCCCGGCTTCGCGGTGATCCGCACGACGATCCGGTCGGAGAGCACCGTGGTGCCGCCCGTGACCGAGGAGAGGTCGCCGCCGGACTCGCGGACCACGGGCGCGGACTCGCCGGTGATCGCCGACTCGTCGACGGTCGCGATGCCCTCGACGATCTCGCCGTCACCGGGGATCGTCTGCCCGGCCTCGACGACGACGAGGTCGTCGACGCGCAGGTCGGTGGCCGGCACCTCCCCGCCCTCGACGAGCCGGGCCACCGTGTCCGTCCGCGTCGCCCGCAACGCGTCGGCCTGGGCGCGCCCGCGGCCCTCGGCGACGGCCTCGGCGAGGTTCGCGAACACGACGGTGAACCACAGCCAGATCGCGATGAGCGCGGCGAACACGCTCGGGTCGAGGGTGGTCGCCACGGTGACGACGACCGAGCCGACCCACACCACGAACATCACGGGGTTGCGCACCTGGTGGCGCGGGTCGAGCTTGCGCAGCGCCGTCGGCAGCGACTCGAGCAGCTGCGCGGGCCGGAACGCGCCGGCGCCGACGGCCCGGCCGGTGCGCGCGGCGTGGAGCTCCTCCGCCTCGGCGGGCGGACGGGCGTTGTGGAAGGTCGGGGCGGTCACGACAGTCCCTCCGCGATGGGGCTCAGTGCCAGGGCAGGCAGGAACGTGATCGCCGCGACCAGCACGATCGTGCCGGCGACGAGCATCGAGAACAGGGGAGTACCGGTCGCGAGCGTCCCGGAGGACGGCGCGACCCGGGGCTGCCGCGCGAGCAGCCCGGCCAGGGCGAGCACGGCGACGATCGGCAGGAAGCGGCCGAGCAGCATCGCGATCCCGAGCGCGATCTGGAAGAACCCGCTCGTGACCGTGAGGCCGCCGAACGCCGATCCGTTGTTGTTCGCGGCCGACGCGAAGGCGTAGAGGACCTCGGACAGGCCGTGCGGGCCGTCGTTCGTCATCGCGTCGGAGGTGCTCGGCAGGGCGATCGCGACGCCGGTGCCGAAGAGCACGAGCGCGGGCATCGTCAGGGTGACGACCACCGCGCACGTCACCTCGCGGCGACCGAGGCGCTTGCCGAGGTACTCCGGCGTGCGCCCGACCATGAGCCCGGCGAGGAACACCGCGATGATCGCGATGATGAGGATCCCGTAGAGCCCGGCCCCGACGCCGCCCGGAGTCGTCTCCGAGAACAGGATGTTCAGCAGCGTCCCGCCGCCGCCGAAGGCCGAGTAGCTGTCGTGCAGCGAGTTGACCGCCCCGGTCGAGGTGCCGGTGGTGGTGTTCGCGAACAGCGCCGACCCGGGGATGCCGAACCGGACCTCCTTGCCCTCCATGTTCGCTCCGGCGAACGAGGCGCTGGTCGCCTCCGCACTCCAGATCACCGCGAGCATGACGCCCCACAGGCCGCCCATGACGGCGAGCAGCGAGACGCCCTGGCGGATCGAGCCGACCATGCGGCCGAACGTGCGCGTGAGCGCCACCGGGATCACGAGCATCAGGAAGAGCTCGAGGAGGTTCGACAGCGGGTTCGGGTTCTCGAACGGGTGCGCGGAGTTGGCGTTGAGGATGCCGCCGCCGTTGGTCCCGAGCTGCTTGATCGCCTCCTCGGACGCCACCGGCGCGATCGCCGCCGTCGTCGGGCGCCCGTCCGGGCCGACGAGGTCGACCCCCGAGCGCAGGCTCATGACGACGCCCGTCGCGACGAGCGCCACCGCGGCGACCGTCGCGATCGGCAGCAGGATCCGCGTGCAGCCGCGCACGATGTCGACCCACGCGTTGCCGAGTCGATCGGTGCGGCTGCGGACGAAGCCGCGGATCAGGGCGACGGCCACGGCCATGCCCACCGCCGCCGAGACGAAGTTCTGGACGGTCAGACCGGCCAGCTGCACCGTGTGGGCCATGGTCGTCTCGGGGACGTAGGACTGCCAGTTCGTGTTGGTGACGAAGGAGATCGCGGTGTTGAACGCGACGCCGGGCTCCACCGCTCCGCGGTCGAACGACCACGGCACCAGCGTCTGGAGGCGCTGCATCAGATAGAGCAGGACGATACCGGCGAACGAGAACGCGAGGATCGCGACGGCGTAGGTGCTCGCCCGCTGCTCGGAGCGGGGATCGACGCGCACCACGCGGTAGAGCACGCGCTCGACCCCCCAGTCGCGCTCGTCGGTGTAGACGCGCGCCATCCAGTCCCCGAAGGGACGCCAGACCGCGGCGAGCAGCACGAGCAGGGTGAGGACCTGCAGGAGCCCGGCCATCAGAAGCGCTCTGGGCGCAGCAGCGCGATCACGAGGTACACGAGCAGACCCAGAGCGACGAGGCCGCCGATCAGGTTGGCGACCGCCTCGCCGCTCACCGCCGGTCCAGCCCGCGCACGGCGAGCACCAGGACCGCGAAGATCGCGATCACCACGCCCGCGAAGAGGAGATCGAGCACCGGATTCCCTTCCCTCGGAGGACCGCCTCGGTCGGCGGCGCACGCGGTCGCCGAGCATGCGGGCATCGCGAAGCGCGCGGCGTCGTCTTGACGCGTCGTTGACGCGGCGCCGCCGCCTTTTCACGCTCCCCTAGCCAGGTGTGACCTGCCCGACGGCGACGGCTCGGAGCCGGTAGTCCGTTCCGTGGTCGCCCGCTATGGGCTCCGCGAACTCGTCGCCGCCGCCCTCACCGCCGCCGCGGTCAAGGGGCGGTCCGCCATCGGGACATCTACTGATCGGGTGAGCCCGCGAACGGGCGGTGGCGACGGCGTGGAAGTCCCTTGCGGAGGATGGCCGTGGTTGCTGGCGACCTTCGCTCCACTGTCGTGGAGCCCGCGGGCTGATCGGCTAGTGAGCCTTCTGGTAGGCCGCGGTGATCTCGCTCGGAATGCGGCCACGGTCGGACACGGTCATACCCTGCCCACGAGCCCACTCCCGGATGGCCTGATTCTGCTCACGGTCCGATGACGGACGCGTCCCGCTGGTCGCGCCCCGCCGAGCTGCCGGACGGCCGGCGGCCCGGCTCCGACGTCGGCCGCCCTGTCGACGCGCGTGCGCCACATAGTTCTCCAGCGCCTCGCGCAACCTCTCCGCGTTCTCGTCCGAAAGGTCGATCTCGTAACTGACGCCGTCGAGCCCGAATTCGACCGTCTCGCCGGCCTCGGTCTGGTCGAGGTCATCGATCAGGGACACCACAGTCTTCCGCGCCATATGGTCCATCTTTCAAGGAGGTTTCGGTCGTTCTCGGTATCGTTATACATCAGCGCCGCAACCGGCGCGTTGGGAATGCCCCGTTGAGTGACGATCATTGCTGCACCGACAGCCGCTCGTACCGGCCCGAGTCTTCTTGTCGCCACTCATGACGTGGCGCGCCCGCGGTCGACGCCGGCGTGATCTGCTTCGGTCGCGCACCCGCCGCAGGGCGCTCTCTGCCTTGGCAAGAATTTCTCCATGCGCCCGGTAGTCGGGCATCCGGATGTCCGCTCGGCGCGACCTGGAGGAGGCGCATCGCGGCCTGTGTTCAGCAGGCCGGGGGTGCTGAACACCCATGGCGCGGCATTCGCTGTCGCAGACCGAAGCCTGGGTGGTGCAGGCTCGACGCGGAGATCCGCGGCGACTTCGGTAGCAGCGGCCCTGAACTGCCCCGTTTCGCGCGACGGTCCCACTCCGTCGCCGGTGTCCGCGGCGGTGCCCTCGAGGCGGTCGACGACGCGCTGGATCCCGGGGCGCCGCGCGGCGACGGCCTCGTTACTGGCAGAGGTCGTGGCTGTTGCCCGCGCGTCGGCGGGCTGCTGTCCCGCTCAGCGGAGTACGCGGTAGGTCACGTGCACGACCGAACGCGCTACCCGCGACGTCTTCTGCTCGAGAGCCAGCGGTGGGACTCCGTCGAACAGTCGTGAGCCCGCACCGAGGGTGAGCGGAACGATGTGCAACCGCAGCTCGTCGACCAGGCCGGCGGCCAGGTACTCGTTGATGGTGGTCGCTCCTCCGTGAATCGAGATGTCGCCGGAGCCGGCCACGGCCCGCGCCTGCGAGAGTGCCGACTGAATGCCGTCGGTGACGAAGTGATAGGTGGTGCCGCCCTCCATGGGTTGGGGCTCCCGGGCGTGGTGGGTGAGCACGAACACCGGCGCGTGGAACGGTGGATCGTCGCCCCACCAGCCGTTCCATGGGCGATCCCATTCGCCCCGTACGGGGCCGAACATATTGCGCCCCATGATGACCGCGGCGGCGGTGTTGATCTGCTCGACCTCCGCCTGGTTGTCGTCGCCGGGGTCGAACATCCAGGCGTGCAGCGTGTCGCCCCAGCCGTCACCGCCGTCCTCGCCGAACGGTCGTTCCTCGGTCTGGTTGATTCCGGCCGAATACCCATCGGCCGAGATCGTCTGGTTGGCGATCACCTGACCAGGATGTGCGGTCATTGCCTACTCCTTTGTTTCGACGTGGTCGTGGCTCTCGTGGGTCCTCGTCCTGTCCCCGTCGAGAGGAGCTCGTCGGTTCCCGGCCCTGCCGCGCGGCAGGAACAGAGCCGAAAGCAGTGCCAGAGCGAGCAGTACCTGCGCCCAGGTGAAGGTCGAGGCGTAGGCGTGGGCCAAGGGGGCGGCGAGCAGGGGGCGCAGTTGCTCGGGCGGGGCGCCCAGCACGATGGTGTCGGCTCCGGATGGAGTCCGTGCCCTCAGCTGGGCGACGGCCGGTGCCAGCCGGTTCTCGATCTCGTGGGAGAGGATCACCGAGAGCGTCGCGGTGCCGATCGCAGCGGCGCTCTGCTGAATGATGGTCAAGGTTGTCGTGCCGCGTGGGATGTCCGGTGGCCGTAGCGTCTTGAGCGCGATCGACATGGTCGGCATGCCGACCATGCCCATCGCGAGGCCCAGCACGAACAGTGCCCCGCCGATCAGCCAGTACGGGGTGGTGTCGGTGAGCTGGGTGAGCACCACGGTCACGCCGATGACCAGCGCCATGCCCGTCGGCACGAGGCGTGCGGCATGGCCGCGGTCGACCAGGCGGCCGGAGATCGGCAGGATGATCATTGCGCCGATTCCCTGGGGCACGATCAAGAGGCCCGCCTGCAGCGCGCTCTGCGCCCGCACCTGCTGGAAGTACAGCGGGAACAGCAGCATGGAGCCGAGTGCAGCGATCATGAACAGCGCCATTGTTGCTGCGGCGACCGAGAAACCCCGGCTGCGGAACAGCGTCAGGTCGATCAGGGCGTGCGGGGTGCGCGCTGCGTGCCACACGAACACGACGGCCAGGACGGCGCCGGCCCCTGCGGGGAGGTACACCTCGGGGTGGGCGACACCTCCGTGCGCGGGCACCTGGGCGAGGCCGTAGATCAGTGCGGCCAGGCCCGGCGAGAGCAGCAGCAGTCCGACCGCGTCGAGTCTCTCCGCTTCCCGGGGCTCGTCGTCCGGGAGGATGCGCGCGCCGAGAATCAGCGTCACGATGCCGATCGGAACGTTCACGGCGAAGATTGCGCGCCACGACAGGTCGTCGACCAGCCAACCGCCGAGGACGGGGCCCGCGATCGGCGCGAGCTGCATGGCGATGCCGAGTACGGCCATCACCCGGCCGATTCGCGCCGGGCCGGACGCGCCGACCAGGATCGCCGTACTGAGCGGGAGCAGCATGCCGCCGCCGAGGCCCTGCAGGACCCGGAAGAAGATCAGCGACTCCGCCGACCACGCGATGCCGGCCAACGCCGAGCCGGCGACGAACACCAACACTGCGGTGAGGTAGACCCGCTTGCTCCCGAACCGATCCGCGGCCCAGCCAGAAATCGGGATCACCGTGACGAGGGCGAGCGTGTAGCCGGTGATCACCCATTGCATCGTGGTGAGCGTGGTGCCGAACTCGACGATCAACTGATCGAGCGCGACGTTCACTACCGTGATGTCGAGCATCGCCATGACCGCACCGAGTACGATCACGCCGCCGATCGCGAGGATTCTCCGGTCGAGCTTGTCCGGCGTGGTTGCCGCGTTTTCGGTGCTGGTACCAGTGGTGGATTGTGCCAAGACCGTTCCTTGCTCGTCAGCGAACCGGCCGCTGTCTAGTGCTCGCCGGGTCAGTCAGCCGTCGCCCCTGGCGCGCAGAATCGGGCTGATTGACCCCGATCGATCGGGCCGGTTGGTGCAGGGGCTGGAGACAACGAGCGCTGATTCTGAGGTACGGCCCGGGTCTTGCCACAAGTCCCCCACTGCGCTATACGTTGAATACGGCAGAGAAGTACCGTCCATGTCGACCGACACGGACGCCCCGTCGGGGCCGCGTGGCCTGGGCTGCCGTTGCGACCAGCTCGACGGTGTCCTGCTCGCCGCGGCTGCGCAGGCGTGCACCGCTCGAGTTCGGTGGATTTCGCTGGCGTCGCGAGCAGCGGCGGCCGAGGCGCCGCCGTCCGCGGGCACACGTGCTCACGAGTCCATGGCCGCGGCTCAGGGCAGCTGACGCGGCGGACCCGATGGTGGAGTCGGCGGTGGTCTCGGTGGCGTCTGGCATCGGGAGACCACGACAACGACGTCGGGGAGGTCCGCGAGATCGAACTCGCGGCGCAGGCGATCCGCGTGGTGTTCGGCGGTGCCGAGCTCCCGGTGGGGCCCGTAGCAGTCGAGCTCCCCGGTCTGGGGATCGGCGACGATCACCACGAAGGCGTTGTCGTCGACGCCGTCACGGGCGCCGCTCATCGCTGCGGCTCCGCCCGGAACCGTGTCCGTGCGAGCGAGCTCAGCACGTCCTCGTGCATGGCGACAGCTCCCGGGCGCGAATCGTGGAGTGCTCGACCTGCACCCGCAAGAGGTCCCCGACCTGTCCTGAGCGCCCGGCTCCCGAAGCCACACATCACGCTCAGATAACGGAATACCCCGGAAGGTCCACGGCTCTAACATCACCACCCTGGTCATGGTCCGACCGACAACGGCGCCGAGGATCAGCGCGGCGGTCTCCGGGCGCCGGCGGGCCGAGGCCGCTCGACCGTGCCGTGAGGGTGTGCTGCGCAGAACCCTCGGGAACTCTGCCGACGCCACATGATGAGCACCGTGCGGAAGTGGGAGCTGGTGTCTGCGGTGACCGCTGTTCCTCCGCTGACCGCCAGCGCGACCGCGGTCTCGTCGAACGTGGGGATCCTGCGCCGCGCGGTGCGTCGATGGCTGGATGACGCTCTCGGTGACGACCCCAACGAGCTCGACGTCGCCGACGACCTCACGCTGGCCACCAGTGAGGCTCTCGAGAACGCGGCTGACCACGCCTTCGCCGAGACCGCCACGGTCGGCACGATGTGCGTGCGGGCGGACGATCACGGTGACCGCGTCACCATCGTGGTCCGCGACGACGGTCACTGGCAGGACCCCGACCCCGACCCCGGCCACCGCGGTCGAGGGATCGAACTCATGAATCGCCTGGCCGACCTCAGCCGCATCCAGCCCGGCCCGGGCGGGACCTCGGTGACTCTCGTCCATCACCGCATGCCCCTTCCCCGGCGCCACCGCGACCCGAGATAGCGCTCGGGCGGCACTCCGCCTCGGGAGCAGTTCCCCAAAGAAGAACTTCTACCGAATAATTTGACTCTTCCGCGTGGAAGAGAAACGTCGAGAACGGAACACGCGCATGATGTCACCGGATCGGAAGAGCGCAGATCGCGCTTTCGTCAGCCCTCGGTGACCATCTGGGTCGGCCAGTGGGGGAGACCCCCGAGAGGTTCATGACGCTGGGCAACCGTGCTGGCGTGCTGGCGTGCTGGCGTGCTGGCGTCGAGGGGTCGGGGCCACGGCGCGGGGCCACCGGGATGGTCTCGACGGCGCGCACCAGCTCGGGGTGGCCCGCGGTGATGTGCGGGACGCCGGTGAGCAGTTCCTGCTCCGCGCGTTTGGGCAGGGCGCACCTTCGCCCCGGGACGGGTCGCGACCCGCAGCCCCCCGAGCCTGCCGACGGGGGCCGTGCCGTGCGGTCAGGCCGTGCGGTCCGGGGCAGGCTCGCGCCAGCCGAGCTCGCGGGTGGCGAGCACGTGCTCGATGAGGAGCCGGGTGGACGGCGTCGGGTCCGGGTGGGTGACCATGTGCCAGGGCCGCTCCAGCGGGACGCCGGCGAGCGGCAGCTCGATCAGCGCGCCGGCGTCCAGCTCGCGATGCACGGCCTGCCGCGACACGAGCGTGACCCCGAGCCCGGCCACGGCGGCGGCGACGACCGCGCCGTTCGAGCCCAGCGTCATCGACGACGGAGCGATGTCGAGGCGTTCGAGCACGGCCGTGCAGGTGGCCCGCATCCCCGAACCGGGCTCGCGCAGCAGCCAGGTCACCTGGGCCGGGTCGAAGCCGGCCCGCTCCTGCGGCGCGCCGACCACGACCACCGCGTTCGGGCTCACCGCCCGCACCCGGGAGTCGAGCAGGTCGTCCGGTGGCCGCCCGGCGACGGCCAGATCGACCTCGTGGCGGCGCAGCATCGGCCACACCAGACCGCGGGGGGCGACCTCGAGCTGCAACGTCACGCCCGGGTGCTTGGCCCGGAAGGAGGCGAGCATGCCCGGGATCAGGTACTCCCCGGCGGTCGTGACGGCGGCGAGGCGGACCGCCCCGTGCTCGGGATCGGCCTCCGCGCCCGCCGCGAGGACGGCCTCGGCGTGCAGGCCGAGGATCCGCCTCGCGTACTCGACGTAGCGCTCGCCGGCGGCGGTCAGGCGGACCCCGCGCCCGTGCCGGGTGAGCAGCGCGGTGCCCACCTCGGCGCTGAGCGCGCTGAGCGCCGCCGACACCGACGACTCGGTGACCACGAGGCGCTCGGCGGCGGCCCGGACCGAGCCGGCCTCGGCCAGCTCGATCAGGGTCCGCAGCCTGGCGTTGGTGGTCACCTGATCCCTCGGTCGGTCCGCGTCAGTACGAGCGCACGGTCGCCCCGGAGTCGGCCTCCTCGCTGAACACGCGGCTGGCGAGCAGGTCCGCCGCCTCGATCGTGGTCAGCGCGGTCAGGTCGACCCGAGGGTCGTCCTGATCGAGGAGCCTACGGGCCTGCCGCAACCGGGCCCGCTCCATCGCGTTCCGGACGCTGCGCGCGTTGGCGAACCACGGCTGGCCCACGCGGCGCTCGAGGTAGTCGCGCAGCACCCCGCGCGCGTCGTCGGCGAACCGGTAGTCGAGATCGTCGGCCATCATCACCGCGATCTCCTCGAGCTCCTCGACCGTGTAGTCCGGGAACGTGATGTGGTGGGCGATCCGGCTCTGCATCCCGGGGTTCGCCGCGAAGAACACGTCCATCTTGTCGGCGTACCCGGCAAGGATCACCACGAGGTCGTCGCGGTTGTTCTCCATCACCTGCAGCAGGATCTCGATCGACTCGGAGCCGTAGTCCCGGTCGTTCTCGACCTTGTAGAGGTAGTACGCCTCGTCGATGAACAGCACGCCGCCCATCGCCCGCTTGACCACGTCCTTGGTCTTCGGCGCCGTGTGCCCCACGTACTCACCGACCAGATCGTCGCGGGTGACGCTCACGAGCTGGTTGCGCCGCAGGTAGCCGAGCCGGTGCAGCAGCTCGGCCATCCGCAACGCCACGGTGGTCTTGCCCGTCCCCGGGTTGCCGGTGAAGCACATGTGCAGGGTCGGACGCTGAGCGGTGATCCCGAACCGCTCCCGCATGCGGTCGATCAGCAGCAGGCAGGCGATCTCCTCGATCCGTGTCTTCACCGGGGCCAGGCCCACGAGCTCGGCATCGAGCTTCTCGAGCACCTCGTCGATGCCCGACTCCCGCCGCGCCTCGGCCAGATCGACCACGGCGTCGGACGAGAGCGCCTCGGCCTCCTGCTCGTCGTCGTCCCCCGGCCGGAACCCGAAGGAGTTCCGGCCGGTCTCGGCCGATGTGCTCATCGGTCACTCCGCCGGGGAGTACCGCTCCCCGGCGGGGCGGTCCGTGGCGTAGGCGTGGGCGGTGTACCGGATCCGACGGTCGTCGGCCTCCTGGCGCTCGAGGCGGAAGCCCGGCTCCTGCGGCGGGCGCTGGACGATGAACGAGAGCGCGGTCGTCTGGCGTCCGAGGCGCGCGTCGTAGGCGTTGAGCCGGATGTAGTGGTTCGGCTTCGCCTTACGGCACTCGTTGACCTCGAGCAGGACACCGGCCGGGTCCTTGAGGTCGAACATCGGCAGGCCCCACATCTCCCAGTAGATGTTGCGGGGGTGGGGGTCGTCGGTGAACTCCACCGACAGCGGCCAGTCGTTGTCCAGGCAGTACTCGATCTGCTGGGAGATCTCCTCGTCGGTGAAGTCGGGCAGGTAGGAGAACGTCCCCTGGGTGATGCGCATGATCCGGCTCCTCGTCAGACCGTGGTGGGCGTGGAGACCACGTCGGCGGTGTCGGTGGACTCGTAGTTGAACGTGATGTCACCCCACGTGGAGAGCGCCATGTCCAGCGCGCGGTTCTTCGACGCGGCCTTGCGCAGGACGTCCTCGCCCTCCTTCTCGTAGTCGCGGCCCTCGTTACGCGCCTTGATCATCGCCTCGAGCGCGACCCGATTGGCCTCGGCACCCGCCGCGATGCCCATCGGGTGGCCGATGGTGCCGCCCCCGAACTGCAGGACGGTGTCCTCGCCCAGCAGGTGCAGGAGCTGGTGCATCTGGCCGGCGTGGATGCCGCCGGAGGCCACCGGGAAGACCGGCGCCAGAGACTGCCAGTCCTGGTCGAAGTAGAGCCCCTTCACCGGGTCCGCGGCCACGTGGTCGTCGCGGAGGACCTCGTAGAAGCCGGCCGTGGTGTTCGGGTCGCCCTCGAGCTTGCCCACGACGGTGCCCGCGTGGATGTGGTCCACCCCGGCGAGCCGCATCCACTTGGCCAGCACCCGGAAGCTGACGCCGTGAGTCTTCTGGCGGGTGAAGGTGCCGTGGCCCGCGCGGTGCAGGTGCAGGATGACGCCGTTGGCCCGGGCCCAGGTCGCCATCGACTGGATCGCGGTGTACCCGACCGTCAGGTCGATCATCACGATGACCGAGCCGATCTCCTTGGCGAAGTTCGCCCGCTCGTACATGTCCTCCATCGTCGCGGCGGTGACGTTGAGGTAGTGGCCCTTGATCTCACCGGTGCAGGACTGGGCGCGGTTCACCGCCTCCATGACGAACAGGAACCGGTCGCGCCAGCGCATGAAGGGCTGGGAGTTGATGTTCTCGTCGTCCTTGGTGAAGTCCAGACCGCCGCGCAGGGCCTCGTAGACGACGCGGCCGTAGTTGCGGGCCGAGAGGCCGAGCTTGGGCTTCGTGGTCGCCCCGAGCAGCGGGCGGCCGTACTTGTTGAGGTACTCGCGCTCCATGACGATCCCGTGCGCGGGGCCCTGGAAGGTCTTCACGTACCCGACCGGGATGCGCATGTCCTCGAGCCGTAGCGCCTTGAGCGGCTTGAAGCCGAAGACGTTGCCGATGATCGAGCTCGTCAGGTTCGCGATCGACCCCTCCTCGAACAGGTCGATGTCGTAGGCGATCCAGGCGATGTACTGCCCCGGCGAGCTGGGCACCGCCTCGACCTTGTAACACTTCGCCTGGTAGTGCTCGTGGGCGGTGAGCCGGTCGGTCCAGACGACCGTCCAGGTGGCGGTGCTCGACTCACCCGCGACCGCGGCGCCTGCCTCCTCCGGCGGCACCCCGTCCTGTGGGGTGATCCGGAAGGTCGCCAGGACGTCCGTGTCCTGGGGGACGTAGTCGGGTTGCCAGTAGCCCATCTCGGCGTAGGGGATGACTCCGGCGTTCCATCGTTCGCTCATGCCCCGAGGGTCGGGGGCTCGGGCCTGGGCGTCTATCGAGTCTTTTCCGTGAACACTTGAGTGATGACCGAAGTGTCGCGGGAGGCGGCCGAGAACGACGCCGACCGGGCCGGCCCCCGCGAGCTCGCGGCCCTGACGGGGAGCACGCACCACGACGGACCTCCCACCTGGCGCGCTCGCCGGGGCGCCGGCGCTGTCCCGGAGGACGAGGAGCTCAGGGCTCGACCAGGCCGGCTCGGATGGCGAAGCGGGTGAGCTCGAGCCGGTCGCGCATGCCGAGCTTCTGCAGGATGTTCGCTCGATGACGGTCGACGGTCTTGACGCTGATGAACAGCGTTTCGGCGATCTCTCGGGAGGAGTGGCCCTCGGCGACGAGCTTGACGATCTCTTCCTCGCGGGAGGTGAGGAGGTGGCCTGCGACGGCCTGTCCGTCCCGGTGGCGTTGCAGATAGTCCCGGATGAGGGCGGTGATGGCTCCCGCGTACAGGAACGGTTCGTTGCGCATCGCCGCGCGGCAGGCTTCCACCAGGTCGCGGTCGGCCACCGACTTGAGCACGTACCCGCAGGCACCGGCTCTGAGTGCCTCGAAGAAGTACTGCTCGTTGTCGTACATCGACAGGATGAGGATGCGCACGTCCGGCGAGCGTCGCGACATCTCGCGGGCCGCCTGCAGCCCCGTCATCCGCGGCATCGCGATATCGACGATGGCCAGGTCGACGTCGCCGCGCATGCACCGCTCCACGGCTTCCGCGCCGTCGCCGACCTCGTCGACCACGACGAGGTCGGGCTCGCCGTCGAGGATGAGGTGCAGGCCGCGTCGAACCAGCGCGTGATCGTCCGCCAGGAGGATGCGAGTCCGCGTCGGCGGCCGGTCGACCATCACCGCGGCTCGACGGGCAGCCGCAGCCGGACCTCGGTGCCCCGGCGTGGGCCCGGCCGCAGGACGAGCTGGGCGTTGACGAGGATCGCCCGCTCCCGCATCCCGCGAATGCCGGTTCCCTCCGGAGCGCCACGCATGCCGACGCCGTCGTCGGCGATCCGCAGCACCACCCCGCTGCTCTCGTTGGTCAGCGACAGCTCGACCCGGTCGGCCTGGGCGTGTCGCGCGATGTTGGTGAGTCCCTCCTGGGCGACCCGGTAGAGCACGAGCTCGGCCGACCTCGGCAGGACGGGCAGGCCCTGATCCAGGTGGCGGGTGACCGGGACACCGGTGGCCTCGGCGAAGTCGCCGGCCAGCGCGCTCATGGCGCTGACCAGCCCGAGGTCCTCCAGCACACCGGGGCGCAGCCGCCGGGCCACCTGCCGGACCTCGTCCAGGCTGGTGCGGACCAGCTCCTGCACGGTCCCGAGCTCCTCACGCAGGTCGTTCGGGGCGCGGTCCACCGTGCGCTTCAGGCTCAGGAGCACCGCGGTGAGGCTCTGGCCGATCTCGTCGTGCAGCTCCTGGGCGATCCGTCGACGTTCGCCTTCCTGGGCCGCGAGCGCTTGTGCGCTGCTCTCACCCCGCTCGGCCTCCAGCCGGTCGAGCATCTCGTTGAACGTGTGCAGGAGATGCCCGACATCGCCGCCGGGGCTGACGGCGAGACGTTCCCCCGGCCGGAGGAGGTCCACGCGCTCCATGAGTGCCGTGAGCCCGTCCAGTGGTCTGAGGGTGACTCGGAGCATCCATGCGTTCACGGCCAGCATCACGCCGGCCCCGGCGGTGAGAACACTGACCTCGGTGACGGCGATCGGCGTCGAGACGGTGGCCGGCGACAGAGCGAGGACTCCCGTTCCGGCCAGGAAGACCAGGGCGTTCATCAGCAGCAACCGACGGAACAAGGCCGTGGCCGGTGTTCTCCTCCCGAAGAGATGATCCTCTCCGGAGGGTGGCGGGGCAGAGCCGACGATCGCGGCGGACATCGTCACAGCGTCACCCCGCCGCGTCGGGCTGTCCATGGAGCCCAGCCCCCAACTTTCCGCCGTGGTCGGTGGCCTCGAGACCGACGGCGGGGCGCCCGGGTCGATATGGGTGCTGGACCCGATGGCTGCGACGGTCGGGTCGGCCGACACTTCCCCCGAGGGCCCCGGCCCGGAACCGTTCGGTCGCCTCGACGGCAGCCTGGGCCGGGTTGGCCTTTCCGGGCGGGGTGGTGGTCGGAAAGGGGGTCGAACACGTGACTCCGTGGGCCGTGTGGCTGATCGCCGCGGCCGCCCTGTGCGCGCTCGAGGCATTCACGCTCACCGCCGTGGCGGGCCTGCTCGGCGGATCGGCGCTGATCGCCGCGGGAGCGGCGGCAGTCGGATTGCCGCTTCCCCTCCAACTCCTCACCTTCGCGATGGCCGCGGTGCTCGGCGTGGTGTTCCTGCGTCCCGTCGCCGCCCGCTACGCGCACGGGCCGCACGAGGAACCGTTCGGCGTGGACGCGCTCCGCGGACGGTCGGCCTTCGTCCTGCGCGAGGTGACCGGTCGGACCGGGACGGTGCGGCTCGGCGGTGAGGAATGGACGGCCCGAGCCCTGGACGGCGACACCCCGATCCCGGTGGGAGCCACCGTCGACATCCTCCGTATCGACGGCGCCACCGCCATCGTGTACCGACGGGAGTGATCGTGGAGTTGTCGTCGTTGACGGTCGCCGCGGTGGTGGTCGTCGTGCTGACGGTGGTGACCGTGACGCGCGCGGTACGCATCGTCCCGCAGGCCCGGGCACGCAACGTGGAGCGTCTCGGTCGGTATCACCGCACCCTCCGGCCCGGGCTCAGCTTCGTGATCCCCTACATCGATCGTGTCTACCCGCCCCTCGATCTTCGCGAGCAGGTGGTGTCGTTCGCTCCACAGCCGGTCATCACCGAGGACAACCTGGTCGTGGAGATCGACACGGTGCTCTACTTCCAGGTCACCGATCCGCGCTCGGCCGCCTACGAGATCGCCAACTACCTGCAGGCCGTCGAGCAGCTCACGGTGACCACGCTGCGCAACGTGGTGGGGTCGATGGACCTGGAGCGCACCCTGACCTCACGCGACAACATCAACAGCCAGCTGCGCAGCGTCCTCGACGATGCGACCGGGCGGTGGGGGCTGCGGGTCAACCGCGTGGAGATCAAGGCCATCGATCCGCCGACGAGCATCAAGGACGCGATGGAGAAGCAGATGCGCGCCGAGCGGGACAAGCGCGCCGCGATCCTCGCCGCCGAGGGCAGCCGGCAGTCCCAGGTCCTGACGGCCGAGGGGGACAAGCAGGGCACGATCCTGCGCGCGGAGGGCGAGCGCACCGCCCTGATCCTGCAGGCCGAGGGTCGGGCGCGCGAGATCGACGAGGTGTTCCAGGCCGTGCACCGCAACGATCCCGATCCCAAGCTCCTCGCCTACCAGTACCTCCAGGTGCTCCCGCAGCTCGCCGCCGGGGAGGGCAACACCTTCTGGGTGATCCCCGGCGAGGTCACGTCCGCACTCCGCGATGTCTCCCGCGCCTTCACCGAGACGCTGTCCCCGGTGGCCGGTCGAGACCACCCGGGCGAGTCATCCGACGAGCTCGTCGCCCGCGACACCGAAGCCGCGACCGAGGCCGTGGCGGACGCCGTTCTCGCCGCCGTGGCCGCCACCGAGACCGCGGCCGAGTCCGTGACCGAGTCCTCCGCCGAGCCCACCGACGACGTCGAACTCGTTGCGGATCGACAATAGGAGATCGAGGATCGAATTGACCGCGCCCTCACGACTCGAACGTCCTCCTCGAGGTCCAAGACCGGGAACTCGACAGACATCGGGTCGGTAAAGGGTCGCCCGCGACTTGGGAGTCGCCATGCCACTCACCCCGCCACCCCCCGACCCCGGCCCCCGCGACGCGCGCCCTCTCTCTGAACGGGAGAAGCATGCTCTCGCCGATCTCGAAGCCTCTCTCACCGCCGAGGCCCCCCGGCTCAGCGCCCGTATGGCGTGGGAAGGCCCTCGGTTGTTCAGGGGCGCCTCGCCGCGAGTCCTCAACGTCACCATCCAGGCGAGTGTCGTGCTGATCGTCGCGCTGGTCGTGTTACCTGCCGAATGGCGAGCCGGACTCGTCGTGCTCCTCGTCATGTCGATTCCGGTTCTCGTCGGCATGTACGCCACGCGCGACACCGGTCGGTCCGAGCCACCGACGACCCGGGAGCAGCCACCGTCGTGAGCCCTCCGTGGGTCGGTGCACTTCGTGCGGAAAGGTTCAGGTGAAGTACCGCAACGTGATGTACGACCACGCCATGATGCAGCTCAGGAGCGTGACCACGATGCCGTACTTGGTGAACTGCCAGAACGAGATCCTGTGCCCGGTTCGCGCCGCGACGCCGATCGCGACCACATTGGCGCTCGCCGCGACCGCGGTCCCGTTGCCGCCGAAGTCGGCTCCGAGGGCGAACGCCCACCACAGGGCCTGTCCGATGGCGGGATCCGGAACACCCGCCACCAGCTCCTCGACGACCGGCGCCATCGTCGCCGCGTAGGGGATGTTGTCGAAGAAGGCACCGAGCACGGCCGAGCCGAAGATCAGCGTGGTGGCCGCCGCCAGATAGTCGTCCCCGACCACCCGGATGGACCAGGCGCCGACCGCGTCGATCACCCCGGTGTTTCCCAGTCCGGCGACCATCACGAACAGACCCATGAAGAAGACCAAGGTCGGCCACTCGACCTCGCCCATCGTCTCGTGGATGTCGGCACGGGAGATCAACAACATGAGGCCGGCACCCAGCAGGGCCACGATCGACGGCTCCAGGTGCAACACCGTGTGCAGCGCGAAACCGGCGATGACGAGTCCGAGCACGTACAAGCAGCGCCTCAACAGACCTCGATCGGTGATGGCGCGGTGCTCGTTGAGCGTCATCACCTCGGCGGCCTTGTCCGGGTTGAACACGAACTCCTTGCGGAACAGCACCCGGGTGAACAGGACGAACGCGATGAACGTGACCGCCGAAATGGGAGCCATGTGGATGAGGAAGTCGTTGAAGGTGAGGCCGGCCCGACTACCGATGATGATGTTCGGGGGGTCGCCGATCAATGTGGCCGCGCCGCCGATGTTCGAGGCGAGGACCTCCGCGATGATGTACGGCTGGGCGGGAACCTGCAGTCGATTGCAGACCACCACGGTGACGGGAACCACCAGCATGATGATCGTGACGTTGTCCAGGAACGGTGAGGCGACGCCAGTGATGACCATCAGCATCACCATGAGCCGGTACGGCCTGCCGTGCGCGCGTTTCGCCGCCCAGATCGCGAGGAAGTCGAACATCCCGGTCTGCTTGATGACGCCGACGATCACCATCATGCCGAGGAGGAGGAAGATGACGTTCCAGTCGATTCCCTGCCGTTCCGAGAAGAACACCTGCGCGCCCGGGGCCAGCCCCAGGGCGGTCATCACCCCCGCTGCGATCAGAACCGTCTTGACCTTGTCGGCCTTCTCGGTGGCGATGAAGAAGAACGCGACCGAGAAGATGCCCAGCGCGAGCAACGCGCTCATCGCCGCGCCCCGGCCGCTCGGGTCGAGGCGAAGCGGCTCAGCCGGAGGAGTCGGCGCGCGACAGCGCCGCGAGCAGACCTTCCAGGGTGACGCCCCCGACCAGGTGACCCCCGCCGTCGACCACGGCGAGCAACGGGCTGCGCAGCCGCGCCATCAGCGCCGCGGCCTCGAGCAGTGTCGCGTCCAGGCCGATCGCGGCCATCCTGTCCCGACGCTGCGGCAGGCACTCGCCCACGGTCCGTTCGCCGAGCTCCTGCCAGAACAGGTCCGCATGCGGTTCGTCGATGGTCCGCGCCAGCGCCGGGTCCTCCTGGTGGGCCCGCGGCACGGTCAGACGCAGGACCTGCGTCCCCGGCAGTACGGCGAGGGGTCTGCGCCGTTCGTCGACCACGATCAGCCCCGGCAGGCGGGCACCCGCCATCAACCGCACCGCGGTGGCGACGCGGTCGTCGCCGGTCACGGTCGGGACCTCCATGAGGATCTCGTGGGCTCTCAAGGGCACATTCCCCCCCACATCCCGCGTGGTCCACCAGAACGTGGGCCGTCCGCGAAGCGGATGTCAACCAACGCACGGAGTCCCGCATGGTCACCGCCGGCATGGGTGATCGTCGGAGTAGGCCCAAGTGCCTGACAGTGCAGGCCTGCTCGAACGTGCTCCATGGGGTCCACCACCGAGATCGCGCGGGAAGAGTCATGTAGGAGCGCGGTCGTCTTCGCGGAGAGCGGCTCGAGACGTGGGCTACTCTCGAGCAGGGCTGGACACCGGACCGTCAGGTCACCGCACGCGTGGTGTCCTCCCGGCGCGAGCGTCGGCCGTCCAGGCTCGTCGCGACGACGACGAGCAGGCGCCAGCGGATCCCTCGGCGAGGCACTCGGCGGTGACGGGGCACGAACTCGACGAGGGGATACGGGCGATCATCGCCCGAAAGAGTGGCCGGGTCACGATTCGAGGACGAGTCACGACCCCGGCGGCCGAAGGTCGTAGTCGACTCCGGTCTGCGGTCGGCAACCCTGCTGCCAACGCCAGGCCCTCGGCCGTCTGTCGGCCCTGAGCTGGTCCGGAGGCGGGTCCGTGCGCCGTTCCCGGCGCTGGTTCTGGTGACGCGGGACAACGCTGCGTGTCTCCCTGTGGTGCACTGGGCGACCCGTTCGGGGGTCCCTCACCCGAGATCTGTCACGCACGATGAGCCAGGTTTGCGCGAGGGTCGCAAGCGCCGCACGTTGTTCGTGAGACGCATGGGGTGAAATGAGCGCAGAGGCCGTCAACGTCATCACCGTCGACCGCTCTCCGGCGCGGAGCTCGGTCGGCGCAGAAAGGACGGATCGGTCCCGATCGGGTCGCGTCGAGGCTCCGTCGACCGGTTCCCTGCCGTCGGCGACCGAGGGAGACGGTCGGGAGGGTCGGCGACCGGCGAAGGCGGCGGTGATCGGAGCGGTCGGGTCCCGTGTCGATCCGGGGGAGGCCGAGGAGTTCGTTCGGCTGTTTCACGCTGAGAACCCGGAGGCGGGGCCGGTCGAGCCGCGGGTGGCTGCGGTGTGTGAGGAGATCGCGCGTACCGGTACCTATGTTCA
>NZ_JBXUHE010000015.1:0-115500 GCF_057180585.1 Actinomycetospora sp. 2LY8.5 | reverse complement strand
ACGTGCCGACCCCTCCGGCGCCGCCGACACCCCCAACGGATGCCCATCCTGCCGATCTTCAGCCACGGTCAACTGTGTACTCCTTCAGCTCCAGCTGATCTTCGTACACAGACCATCTGACAGGCCCCCGCGGCGACCACGTGGTGGGCGTGGTCGCCGGACAGGTCACGGACACACTCGCTGATCGGCCAGACCTTCGGCTCGTCGAGCCAGCCGTGCCACACCGCCCCGCCCAACGCCGGCAGCCGCCAGAACAGGTCGTCGGCGAGATCCAGGCGCTGCGAGGCCATGGTGCGCGAGCAGCCCAGCACCCCGGCGACCTCGTCGCCGGAGAACTCGTCCGACCCCGCCGACCGCTGCGTGGAGCCGTCCTGCGCGGAGCCGTCCTGCGCGGCACCGAGCTCGCGCAGCCCCGCCAGCAGCAACGCCCCCGCGCGGTTGTGCAAGGCCCACCGCGCCCGCACATGGGCGGCGAGATCCTCCCCGGCCAGCGAGGTGGGATCGACCTCGTCGAGCACCGACGCCAGATCCGTGTCCGGCGCACGACCCGTCAGCCTGGCCGCCCGGCCGACCCGCGGGTCGTGGTCGATGCTCACACGGAGAACGCCAGGACCGACCCCCGACAACGGCGCCCGAGAAACCGCAGGTCGGAGACCAGCAAACGCCACAGACCAGTAACGATCCCTACCGTCGCGAGAAGGCGTAGCTCGCCCAGCGCCCGGCGAGCACGATCATCGCGAGCAGCGCGAGCCAGAGCCCGACGCCCGGGCCGGTGCCGGCGCTCGTGTTCTGCGACCAGATCGCCCACAGCCCCGTCACCGACGTGATCGTGCACCCGGCCGCCGTCACGAACACCGCGGGCCAGCGTCCGGTGAGCAGCGTGACCGCCGTGCCGACGACCCCGAACACCACCGCGAGCGTGCCGAACAGCCGCGGGAGCCCGGTGACGCCGGGGCGGCCGAGGACCACCTCCCAACCCGAGGCGCCGAGCCCGGTCCAGGGCAGGACCGCGGCGAGCAGGAGCACGAGCACCGCGACGGCGGCGACGAGCGCGCCGGGCCCGAAGTCGACGCGCCCCGAGGTGGCGGGCGGGGCGGCTGGTGATTCCGTCACGTGCTCAGACCTCCGTCAGCGTCGCCGAGCAGGGCGTGGGCTCCGGCGCCGCGACCGGCGGGCCGAGCGTCGGCAGGCCCAGCCCGGTGGTGCGCGGCGTGGTGGGCCGCTCCCCCGCCGCGTGGGCGTCGCCGGCGCGGGTGCGGCGATGGGTGAGGACCTCCCCGTCGGCGACGACGTGGTGCGGGGCGCCGTAGGTGGCGCGCACGGTGACGACATCGCCGGGCCGGATCCCGTCGACCGTCCCCGTCGGCGTGAAGTGCACGAGGCGCCCGTCGCGGGCGCGCCCGCTCATCCGCCGCGTCGCGGTGTCCTTGCGGCCCTCACCGGTGGAGACGATCAGCTCGAGCTCGCGCCCGACCTGCTCCCGGTTGAGCTCCAGGGAGATCTCCTCCTGCAGCGCCACCAGCCGCTCGTAGCGCTCCTGCACCACGGCCTTGGGCACCTGGTCGGGCAGCGACGCCGCGGGCGTCCCGGGGCGCGGCGAGTACTGGAACGTGAAGGCCTGGGAGAACCGTGAGGCCTCGACCACCCGCAGCGTCTCGACGAAGTCCTCCTCGGTCTCTCCGGGGAAGCCGACGATGATGTCGGTGGTCAGCGCCGCGTCGGGCATGGCGTCCCGCACGTCGGCGACGATGTCGAGGTAGCGCTTCGCCCGGTACGAGCGGCGCATCGCCCTGAGCACCCGGTCCGACCCGGACTGCAGCGGCATGTGCAGCTGGGGGCAGACGTTCGGCGTCTCCGCCATCGCGGTGATGACGTCGGAGGTGAAGTCGCGCGGGTGCGGGCTGGTGAACCGCACCCGCTCGAGCCCGTCGACGCGCCCGCAGGAGCGCAGCAGGTCGGCGAACGCGGTGCGCCCGCTGGCGCGGTCGTCGAACGAGACGCCGTAGGCGTTGACGTTCTGGCCGAGCAGCGTCACCTCGAGCACGCCCTCGGCGACCAGCGCCTCGACCTCGGCGAGGATCTCGCCCGGGCGCCGGTCGACCTCCTTGCCGCGCAGCGAGGGCACGATGCAGAAGGTGCACGTGTTGTTGCATCCCACGGAGATCGAGACCCAGCCCGCGTGGGCGGAGTCGCGGCGCGCGGGCAGGTGCGACGGGAAGGTCTCGAGCGCCTCGAGGATCTCGACCTGGGCCTCACCGTTGTGCCGGGCGCGCTCGAGCAGCGCGGGCAGCGACCCGGTGTTGTGGGTGCCGAAGACGACGTCGACCCACGGGGCCTTCCGCACGACGGTGTCGCGGTCCTTCTGCGCGAGGCAGCCACCGACCGCGATCTGCATGTCGGGGCGCTTCGCCTTCTCCGGCGCCAGCTTGCCGAGCTGCCCGTACAGCTTGTTGTCGGCGTTCTCGCGGACCGCGCAGGTGTTGAACACGACCAGGTCGGCGCCGTCGGCGTCGTCGGTGTGCTCGTACCCGGCCTCCTCCAGTACGCCGGCGAGGCGCTCGGAGTCGTGCACGTTCATCTGGCACCCGTGGGTGCGGATGTGGAAGCGAGGAGGCGTGCCTGCGGTCATCGGGGCCCAGGGTAGGCGCCGGGGGTGGAACGATGCCGCGCGTGGTGGCTTCCCGGCGCACGATCCTGCTGACGGCACTCGCGGCCGCCGGCGCGACCGCCGCGGGCTGCGCCGGACCCGCCGACGGCGAGGCGCCCGTCGTCGTCGCCACCGGGGGCCCGCAGGGGGTCTACCGGCGCCTCGGCGACGCGCTGGCCGGCGTCTGGGGCGTCGACCCCGGGGTGCCCACCGGCGTGCTGGGCAGCGAGGGGTCCGTCGACAACGTCGGCATGCTCGTCTCCGGGCGCGCGCGGGTCGCGTTCTGCGCCGCCGACGTCGCGGTCGACGGCGCCGTGGACGGGGCCCGCCCGAGGCACCCGCTGCAGGCGCTGGCACGCGTGCACGACGACGCGATCCACGTCGTCGTGCCCGCCGAGTCGCCGATCCGCCGCCTCGCGGACCTGCGCGGCCGCCGGGTGTCGGTCGGCGCCCGGAACTCCGGTGTCCTCGTCATCGCACCCCGGCTGCTCGCCACCGTGGGCCTGACCGCCGAGCGGGACATGGACGCGGAGAGGCTCGCCCTCGACGACTCGATCGGGGCCCTGGAGCGCGGCGAGATCGACGCGTTCTTCTGGTCCGGCGGCGTGCCCACCGCGGGCGTCGACCAGCTGGCCCGGACGCGTCCGGTGCGTCTGCTCGACCTCGGCGAGGAGACCGCGCGCCTGCGCACCGGCTATCCGGTCTACGACGTCACCACGGTCCCCGCGGGCACCTACCGGCTCGCCGACCCCGTGAGCACGACCTCGGTGCGCAACGTCCTGCTCGTCACCGCGGACATGGCGCCCGCGCTGGCGGAGTCCCTGGTGCGCTCGATGCTCGACCGCCGCGACGCCCTCGCGCTCGCCGACCCCGCCGGGCGCAGCATCGACCCGCGCACGGCGATCGGCACCCAGCCGGTGGCGCTGCACCCCGGCGCGGTCGAGGCCTACCGGGCGTTCAAGGGGGTCTGAGCACCGACGTCCGCCGCCCCCGCCGCCGCGGCGCCGACCTCCCCCGCGGCGTCCCGGGCCGCGGCCGGCGGCAGGCGCAGGACGACGCGCAGGCCGCCGTCCTCGGGCAGCTGCAGCACCAGCTCCCCGCCCGCCCGTTCCGCCGACCGCGCGGCGATGGCCAGGCCCAGCCCGGTGCCGTCGGTGCCGGCGCCGTCGCGGCCGTTCTGCGCCGGCGCGCGCCAGAACCGGTCGGTCGCGCGCTCCAGCTCCGACGGGTCGAGCCCGCGGCCGTGGTCGCGCACGCCGACCTCGACGCGCCCCTCGACGCGGGCGGTCGACAGCTCGACCTCGGTGCCCGGCGGGGCGTACTTGAGCGCGTTGTCCAGCACGGCGTCGAGCACCGCGACCACCGAGTCGACGTCGGAGCGTGCCACGAGCCCGCCCGGGCCACGGCGCCGCAGGGACAGGCCCTCGTGCTCGGCGAGCACGCCCCACGCGTCCGCGCGGTCGTCGAGCAGCGGGTCGAGCGGCATCGGCACCGGCTGCGGCGGGCGTCCCTCCGCCCGCGCGAGCGCCAGCAGCGCGTCGAGCACGTGCGCGAGCCGCTCGGTCTCCTCCAGCGCCGCGCCGTGCTCCTCGCGCAGGGCAGCCAGCTCGTCGGCGTCGACCCGGGCGTCCGGGGCGGCGAGCGCGGCCCCGACGTTCTGCATCCGGAGCCGGAGCGCGGTCAGCGGGTTGCGCAGCTGGTGGCCCGCATCGGCGACGAAGGCGCGCTGCGACTCCAGCGCGTGGGTCACGCCCGCGGCCATCTGGTCGAAGTGCCTGCTCAACCGCCGCAGCTCCGGTGGGCCGCGCCCGTCACCGACCGGGCGCGGCGCCCGGCCCGCCCGCACCGCGGCGGCGACCTGCGCGGTGCCCTCGTCGAGGCTCTCGACCGGGGCGAGGATCCAGCGCACCAGCGGCAGCGCGAGCCCCGCCGCGACCGCCAGCGCCACCAGGCCCGCCGCCGCGAGCGCCGCCCACACGCGCAGGGTCTCGGCCCGTGCGGGCGCGGTCGGCGAGATCGTCACCGCCGCGCCGCGGACCTCGCCGCCGACCAGCACCGGCTCGGCCAGCAGCAGGGGCGCCGTGTCCCACGGCCAGATCGGCGCCGGAGGTTCCGAGCGCTGCCCGGCGAGCGCCAGCTGCACCCGGCGGGCGGCCGGCTCGGGCACCTCCGCCCGCGAGGACGCGAGCACCCCACCCTCGCGGTCGACCACGAGCGCGGCGATGCCGTACACCTCGTCGTAGCGGGCGAGCTCGGCAGCCAGGGCGCTCGTGTCCCTGTCCCCGACGGCCCGCTGGGAGAGCGCCGCGAAGCGCGAGGTGTCGCCCAGTCGGTCGGCGAACAGCCGCGACGTCGCCGTCGACGCCGACGCGCCCGCGAGCGGCAGGCCCAGTCCGAGCAGCAGCAGCCCGACCAGCACCGAGAAGACGACGAGCAGCCGCGTGCGCATCGCTAGGCCCCGGGGTCGAGCCGGTAGCCCACACCCCGCACCGTCGCCACCATCCCGGGCCGGCCGAGCTTGGTCCGCAGGGTCGCGACGTGGACGTCGAGGGTGCGGTCGGCGCCCGGCCACCGGCGTCCCCACACCTCGGCGACGAGGCGGTCGCGCGTGCACACGGCCCCGCCGGCGTCGGCGAGCAGGGCGAGGACCGCGAACTCCTTGCGCGAGAGGGCCACGTCGGCGCCGTCGACGGTCAGCGTGTGGCGGGCGCGGTCGAGCACGACGCCCTCGCGCAGCTCCGCGACGGGATCGGCGGCTCCCGGCGACGGGCCCGGCCCACGGCGCCGCCGCACCGCGTGGATGCGGGCGACGAGCTCGCCGACGTCGTAGGGCTTGACCAGGTAGTCGTCGGCGCCGTGATGCAGCCCGAGGATCCGCTCGTCGACGCTGCCGCGGGCGCTGACCACGATCACGGGGATGTCGCCGGCCTCCCGGATACGCCGGCACACCTCGAGCCCGTCGACATCGGGCAGGCCGAGGTCGAGCAGCACGACGTCGGTACCGGGCAGTCGCGGCAGGACCGCGAACCCGTGGCTGACGCGCTCGACCTCCATCTCGTGGCGGGTCAGGGCCGCGCGCAGGGCCGCGGCGACCCGGTCGTCGTCCTCCACGACCAGTACGCGCACTCCGGCCTCCTCCCCGACCGCGATGTCCGTCGCGTTACGGAGCGTCGGAGTAACCCTAAGTCTTCCTCAAGAGCGTGGACGCCCCGTTCGGGCCGCTGGCACTTTCCGTTCACCGCCGATCGGTGGTGCGACGTGGAGGAGCGTGAGCATGGCTGACGAGACCGCCGGCACCCCGATGGTGCGCATGACCGGAGTCAACAAGCACTTCGGCGATCTGCACGTGCTGCGCGACATCGACCTCGAGGTCGCGCGCGGCGAGGTCGTCGTCGTGCTCGGCCCGTCGGGCTCGGGCAAGTCGACGCTCTGCCGGGCGATCAACCGCCTCGAGCCGGTCGACGGCGGCACCGTCGAGATCGACGGGACGGCGCTGCCCGCCGAGGGCCGCGACCTCGCGAAGCTGCGCGCCGACGTGGGCATGGTGTTCCAGCAGTTCAACCTCTTCGCCCACATGACGATCCTCGACAACGTCACGCTGGCGCCGACACAGGTACGCGGGAAGTCGAAGTCCGAGGCGCAGGAGCGGGCGCGCGCTCTGCTCGACCGCGTCGGCATCGGCAACCAGTCCGACAAGTACCCCGCCCAGCTCTCCGGCGGCCAGCAGCAGCGCGTGGCGATCGCCCGGGCGCTCGCGATGGAGCCGAAGGTCATGCTCTTCGATGAGCCGACCTCCGCCCTCGACCCCGAGATGGTGGGCGAGGTCGTCGAGGTCATGGCCGGTCTCGCGAAGGACGGCATGACGATGGTCGTGGTCACCCACGAGATGGGCTTCGCCCGCCGCACCGCGCACCGGGTCGTGTTCATGGCCGACGGCGAGATCGTCGAGGACACCACGCCGGACAGCTTCTTCTCCCGGCCCGCCACCGAACGGGCCCGCGACTTCCTCGGAAAGATCCTCACCCACTAGAAGTTCGGAAGGAGCCGTCCCATGAGACGCCTCGTCTCGCTCCGGTCCCTCGGCGTGCTCCTCGCGGTGCTCACGATGGCGTTCGGCGCCGCGTGCGGCCGCGAGGGCTCGCCCACCGGCGGCGCACCGGTCGCGGGCGCGCCGGTCGCCCAGAACGTGCAGGTCCCCGGTTCGCCGATCTTCGCCGCGATGCAGCAGCGAGGCCGGATCGTGCTCGGGGTCCGGAACGACCAGCCGGGTCTGGGTCTGCTCGACCCCACCACCGGGCAGTACACGGGCTTCGACGTGGAGATCGCCCGCACGATGGCCGCCGGGCTCGGTTTCGCCCCCGAGCAGATCGAGTACCGGGTCATCCCGTCGGCCGCCCGCGAGGACGCGATCTCCCGCGGCGACGTCGACCTCTTCGTCGGCACCTACACGATCAACGACAGCCGCAAGCAGCGCGTCGGCTTCGCCGGCCCGTACTTCGTCGCCGCCCAGGACCTCCTCGTCCGAGCCGACGACCAGTCGATCACCGGCCCGCAGACCCTGCAGGGCAAGCGGGTGTGCTCGGCGACCGGCTCGACGCCGATCCAGCGCGTCCGCGAGCAGAACCTGACCTCGAACGTGGTCGAGTTCCAGACCTACTCGCAGTGCGTCGACGCGCTGCGCGGCGGCCAGGTCGACGCCGTCACCACCGACAACGCGATCCTGCAGGGCTACGCCGCCCAGACGCCCGACCAACTGCGCGTCGTGGGCCAGACGTTCTCCGAGGAGCCCTACGGCATCGGCATGAACCGTGACGACGCCGCGCTGCGGAACAAGGTCAACGATCTGCTCCAGCAGGCCGAGACCGACGGCACCTGGACACGGCTCTACGACCAGACGCTGGGCCGCTCCGGTACCCCGGCCCCCCAGCCCCCGCCCATCGAGCGTTACTGACGCTCGGCGTCGCCGCGGGTGCCGGCTGGTCCGACAGGGCCGGCCGGCACCGCGGCACCACGCCAGGAGGCACCGTGGACGTCCTGTTCGGCAACCTCTCCGAGTACCTGACCCGCTTCGGCGGCACGATCGGCCTGTTCGTGCTCTCGGCGGTCGCGTCGCTGATCCTGGGCGTCGTCCTGGCGGCGATGCGGGTCAGCCCGGTCCCCGCGATGCGCGCGACCGGCACGGCCTACGTGACGCTGCTGCGGAACACCCCGCTGACCCTCGTGCTGTTCTTCTTCGCCCTCGGCTTCACCAGGCTCTTCTTCTACCTGCCGTTCTTCCTCCTGGCCGTCGTCGGGCTCTCGCTCTACACGGCGGCGTTCGTCTGCGAGGTCGTGCGCGGCGGGATCAGCACGGTGTCCGCGGGCCAGTCGGAGGCGGCGCGCGCGCTCGGGCTCGGCTTCACCCAGACCCTCACGCTGGTCGTGCTCCCGCAGGCGGTGCGCTCGGTGATGCCGCCGCTGACGAGCGTGCAGATCGCCCTGCTGAAGAACACCACGGTGGCCGCGGGCTTCTCGGTGTTCGAGGCGGGCGGGTTCTACCGCGCGGTCAACGAGCAGGGCGGGTCGACGCTCGTCGCCCTGCTCTGGGTCGCTGTCGGCTTCATCATCCTCGTCATCCCCCTGACGGTGCTGCAGCGCCGGCTCGAGAAGCGCTGGAGCGTGGCCCGGTGAGCCTGCGAACCGAGGAGTCGACACCGTGAGCGCCCCGACCGCGGTCCTCTTCGACGTCCCGGGGCCGCGCGCGAAGGCCCGCAACACCGCCGCCGGCGTCGTGACCCTGCTGCTGGTCGCGGCCCTGATCGCCGTGATCGTCTGGCGGCTCGCGGCCACCGGGCAGCTCGACGCCCGCGTGTGGGAGTGGATCCTCTACGAGAACGTCCAGCTCGCCCTGGTCGACGGGCTGATCAACACCCTGCGGGCGTTCGTGTCCGGCGCCGTGCTCGCCGTGGTCCTCGGGGCGCTGCTCGCCCTCGGGCGGCTGTCGGACCACCGGTGGCTCCGGACGCTGTCGAGCTGGGTGGTCGAGCTCTTCCGGGCCGTGCCCCTGGTCGTGCTGATGTTCCTCTTCTACTACGGCCTACCGTCGGTCGGGATCACGGTCTCGACCTATGCCGCCGTGGTCCTCGGCCTCACGCTCTACAACGGCGCCGTGCTCGCCGAGGTGTTCCGCGCCGGCGTGCTCGCCGTCCCGCGCGGGCAGTCGGAGGCGGCGTACGCCCTCGGCCTGCGCAAGTCGGGCGTCATGCGGTTCGTGCTGCTGCCGCAGGCGGTGCGCTCGATGCTCCCGGCGATCGTCAGCCAGCTCGTGGTGCTGCTCAAGGACTCCGCGCTCGGGTTCCTCATCACCTACCCCGAGCTGCTGTTCCAGGCCCAGTTCCTCGGGTCGAACGCGGCCCTGGGCTCGCCGCTGATCCCGGTGGCGATGGTCGTCGCGGTCATCTACATCGCGCTCTGCCTGCTGCTGTCGTGGCTGGCGACGTGGCTGGAGAAGCGGTCGCGCCGCAACCCGGCGGTCATCGCGGTCGCGCCGACCGAGCGGGCGGACGCCACGTGACCTCCGGCACGATCCGGACGGCGCGTCCCGACGAGCTCGAGCTGCTGCGACGGATCGAGGTCGCGGCGGGCGCGCCCTTCCGTGACATCGGCATGGACCCGGTCGCCGACGACACCCCGCCCTCGACGGTGGTGCTCGCCGGCGCGCTGGAGCGCGGCGGGCTGTGGGTGGCGGTCGAGCAGGACGCTGCCGTCGCCTACCTCATGGACGACGTCGTGGACGGCGAGGCGCACCTCGAGCAGGTCTCGGTGCACCCGTCCCACGCCCGCCGCGGGATCGGGGCACGTCTCGTCGAGCACCTCGTCGAGCGCGCCCGGAGCGCCGGGCGCGCGGCGATCACGCTGACGACCTTCGTCGACGTCCCCTGGAACGGGCCCTACTACGCGCGGCTGGGCTTCCGCGCGCTCGCCGACGACGAGCTCGGGCCCGGCCTGCGGGCGATCCGCCGGACCGAGGCCGCCCGGGGCCTCGACCGGTGGCCGCGCGCGGCGATGCGGCGCGATCTCGCGTCCGGGTGATCGGTCGTTCCTGCTGCTCTCGGTACCCGTCGCAGGTGGGCCGTGCGGTGTCGAGACGCGCGACGGACCCGCGTCCTCGGGACACGGGTCCGTCGCGTCGAACGGATCAGGTGGTGCCGACCGGGCCGATCCGGTCCGCGTCGAGCGCCGAGCCGTTGTCCGGGCCCGGGTTCTCGAGCGACGGGGCACCGGCGGCGCCGCGCTGCTCGAGCTCCTGCCGCTTGAAGATCTTCTTGCCGAGCCAGACCAGCGGGTCGTACTTCCGGTCGACGACGCGCTCCTTCATCGGGATGAGCGCGTTGTCGGTGATCTTGATGTGCTCGGGGCAGACCTCGGTGCAGCACTTGGTGATGTTGCAGTAGCCGAGGCCGGCGTCCTCCTGCGCGTCCTCCTTGCGGTTGCGCACGTCGAGCGGGTGCATGTCCAGCTCGGCGAAGCGCATGAGGAAGCGCGGGCCGGAGAACGGCTCCTTGTTCTCCTCGTGGTCACGCACCACGTGGCAGACGTTCTGGCACAGGAAGCACTCGATGCACTTGCGGAACTCCTGCGAGCGCTCGACGTCGACCTGGCTCATCCGGTACTCGCCCGGCGCGACACCCTCTGGCGGCGCGAAGGCGGGGACCTCGCGCGCCTTGGCGTAGTTGAAGTCCACGTCGGTGACGAGGTCGCGGATCACCGGGAACGTCCGGATCGGCGCGACGGAGATCTCCTCGTCCTCGCCGAACGTCGACATGCGCGTCATGCACATCAGGCGCGGACGCCCGTTGACCTCGGCGCTGCACGACCCGCACTTGCCGGCCTTGCAGTTCCAGCGCACGGCCATGTCGCCGGCCTGGGTGGCCTGGAGCCGGTGCATGATGTCGAGGACGACCTCGCCCTCCTCGACCTCGACGCGGTAGTCGACGAAGTCGCCGCCCTCCGCGTCGCCGCGCCAGACCTTGAACTGCGCCTGGTAGCCCATGCCTAGGCCTCCTTCCCGGCGCGGTGGCCGCCGAGCTCGTCGCCGGTGTAGTACTTCTTGAGCTCGTCGATCTCGAACAGGTCGAAGAGGTCCTCGCGCATCGCGGGCTGGGCCTGGTGCTCGAGGTGCACGGCAGGACCGTCGGGGCCGTCCTGCAGCGAGCAGACGAGCAGCTCGCGGCGCCAGTTCTCGTCCATCGTCGGGTAGTCGTCGCGGGTGTGGCCGCCGCGGCTCTCCTGGCGCTCGAGCGCGGCCATCGCGATGCACTCGCTGACCATGAGCATGTTGCGCAGGTCGAGCGCGAGGTGCCAGCCGGGGTTGTAGGCCCGCCGCCCGTCGACCGCGACGCGCGGGATCCGGTCGCGGAGCTCGTGGAGCTTCTTGAGCGCCAGCTCCATCTCGTCGGCCTTGCGGATGATGCCGACGAGGTCGTTCATCGTCTGCTGCAGTTCCTGGTGCACGGTGTAGGCGTTCTCGCCGCCCGAGTTGTGGATCGGGCGCTCGACGTCCTCGCGGGCCGCCGTCACCGACGCGTCGGACACCGTCGGGACCGCGGCGAGGGAGTCGAGGTAGGCCGCCGCCCCGGCGCCGGCGCGACAGCCGAACACCAGCAGGTCGGACAGCGAGTTGCCGCCGAGCCGGTTGGAGCCGTGCATCCCGCCCGCGACCTCGCCCGCCGCGAAGAGCCCGGGCACCGCGGACGCCGCCGTGTCGGGGTCGACCTCGACCCCGCCCATGACGTAGTGGCACGTCGGGCCGACCTCCATCGGGCCGGCGGTGATGTCGACGTCGGCCAGCTCCTTGAACTGGTGGTACATCGACGGCAGGCGCCGGGTGATCTCCGCGGCCGGCATGCGGCTGGAGACGTCGAGGTAGACGCCGCCGGCCGGGGAGCCGCGGCCCTCCTTGACCTCGTTGTTGATCGCACGGGCGACCTCGTCACGGGGCAGGAGCTCCGGCGGGCGCCGGTTGTTGTCCGCGTCGGTGTACCAGCGGTCGCCCTCGTCCTCGCTCGTGGCGTACTGCTCGCGGAACACCTCGGGGATGTAGTTGAACATGAAGCGCACGCCCTCGGAGTTCTTCAGGACGCCGCCGTCGCCACGCACGGACTCGGTGACGAGGATGCCCTTGACGCTGGGCGGCCAGACCATCCCGGTGGGGTGGAACTGGACGAACTCCATGTTCAGCAGCTTCGCCCCGGCGCGCATGGCCAGCGCGTGGCCGTCGCCGGTGTACTCCCACGAATTGCTGGTGACCTTGAAGGACTTCCCGACGCCACCGGTCGCGAGGACCACGGCC
Source organism: Actinomycetospora sp. 2LY8.5 (assembly GCF_057180585.1). Classification (NCBI taxonomy): domain Bacteria; kingdom Bacillati; phylum Actinomycetota; class Actinomycetes; order Pseudonocardiales; family Pseudonocardiaceae; genus Actinomycetospora; species Actinomycetospora sp. 2LY8.5. The sequence continues at coordinate 103,522 of NZ_JBXUHE010000015.1, read as the reverse complement.
GCGGAGTGGAAGCAGACGAGCTCACCGGTGGCGCGCTGGTAGCCGAAGGCGCCCGCGATCCGGTCGACCCCGTCCTTCCCGTCGCTCCGCTCGCCCTCGTCCTTCCCGTCGCTCCGCTCGCCCTCGTCCTTCCCGTCGCTCCGCTCGCCCTCGTCCTTCCCGTCGCTCCGCTCGCCCTCGTCCTTCCCGTCGCTCCGCTCGCCCGGAGCCTTGAGCAGCTCGGTGATCGTGTACTCGTGGAAGACCTTGAGGTCGGACTCGTAGTCGCCCGTGCGCTTGAAGTCCTCCTGCTGCAGCGAGACGATCTTCTGCTGCAGGGTGCGGATCAGCTCCAGACCCGTGCGGTCGCCGACGTGGGCCAGGCGCGGGAAGTTGTGGCCGCCGAAGTTCCGCTGGCTGATCTTGCCGTCGGGCGTGCGGTCGAACAGCGCGCCGTAGGTCTCCAGCTCCCAGACCCGCTGCGGCGCCTCCTTGGCGTGCAGCTCGGCCATGCGCCAGTTGTTGAGGAACTTCCCCCCGCGCATGGTGTCGCGGAAATGGACCTCCCAGTTGTCGCGCGGGTTCGCGTTGCCCATCGAGGCCGCGATCCCGCCCTCGGCCATGACCGTGTGGGCCTTACCGAACAGCGACTTGCAGATGATCGCGACCCGCTTGCCGCGCAGGCGGGCCTCGATCGCGGCCCGCAGGCCGGCGCCGCCCGCCCCGATGACGACGACGTCGTAGGTGTGGTGGGTGACCTGGTCACCGGTGGCGCCCTCGCCGGCCGCCTCGAACGCGGTGGTGGTGCCCGGATCGGTCACGGCGGCCTCCACTCGGTCTGACTCGCGATGGGTGTCCTGCTGATCGGCCATCAGTTCACGATCCGCAGGTCGGAAACGGTGCCGCTCGCGACGAGCATGACGTAGAGGTCGGTGAGGATCAGGGTGCCGATCGTCAGCCACGCGAACAGCATGTGGCGCGTGTTCAGCTTCGAGACCCAGGTCCAGACCTTGTAGCGCACCGGGTGCTTCGAGAAGTGCTTGAGGCGCCCGCCGGTGATGTGCCGGCACGAGTGGCACGACAGCGTGTAGAGCCAGAGACCGATCACGTTGATCAGCAGGATGAGCGTCCCGAGCCCCAGCCCGAACGACGTCTCCCCCGTGGCCGGGTCGGTGCTCTGGAAGGCCAGCACCATGTCGAAGGTGTTGAGGAGCGCGATCAGGCCGGCGATGTAGAAGAAGTACCGGTGGGCGTTCTGCAGGATCAGCGGGAACCGCGTCTCACCGGTGTACTTCGTGTGCGGTTCCGCGACCGCGCACGCGGGCGGCGACGACCAGAACGCCCGGTAGTACGACTTCCGGTAGTAGTAGCAGGTGAGCCGGAACAGCAGCAGGAACGGCAGCGAGACCAGCGCGTAGGGCAGGAACCACGGCAGCGCGGGGAACCACTGGCCGAGATGGCTCGCCTCCGGGATGCAGGAGGCGGTCACGCACGGCGAGTAGAACGGCGAGAGGTAGTGGTACTCCTCGACGTAGTACGCCGAGCCCCACAGCGACCGGATCGTCGCGTAGACGACGAACGTCGCGAGCCCCAGCGCGTTCGCCAGCGGCGGCAGCCACCAGCGGTCGGTGCGCAGGGTGCGCTGGCGGATGTCGGGGCGTCCCGGCGCCGGCGGCCGGTACGTCCCGGAGTCGTGTGTGGTGGTCACGGCACCCCGGTCCCTCGTCTGCGATGACGCGCGGCGTCGGCGGGTCGCGACTCCGGCCGGACCGGCCGATGTCGGTGCGGAACCCCGCGAACGCGACGCTCTGTGGTGGGCCGCACACTACGACGCGCCAAACCCCGGTGTCGCCCGGGTCACCCCGGTGCCGTGGCGTGACGATGGCCACGTCGGTGATCGACTCCGTACGCGGGCGATCTAATGGTGATCGGAGTCCGGGTCCGACAGGAGATCGTCGAGGGCCTCGCCGTCACCCTCCGCAACGGAACTCTCGGCGAGCGCCTCGCGCACGACCGCATACGCCACGCCGGCGTCGTAGCCCTTGCGGGCGAGCATCCCGACCAGGCGCCGCGCGGCCACCGCGTGGTCGAACCGTGCGAGCGAGGGCAGCCGGCGCTCGACGAGCACCCGGGCGCGGGCGTGCTCGTCGTCACGGCTGATCTCGTCGACCGCCGTGGTGGCCGTCTCGCGCTCGACGCCCTTGCGATGCAGCTCACCGGCCAGCGCGCGCTTGCCCAGGCCCTGGTGGCGGTGCCGCGACGACACCCATTGCTCGGCGAACGCCGCGTCGTCGACGAGTTTGGCGGCGGCGAGCCGGTCGAGCACCCGGCCGGCGACGTCGTCCTCGACGCCCTTGCGGGCCAGCGAGTCGGCCAGCTCGGCGCGGGAGCGGGCGCGGCTGGTGAGCAGGTTCAGACAGATCGTGCGCGCGACGGACTCGGGGTCGGCGGGCGGATCGGCCCGAGGGTCGGGACCGGTGCCGTCGGGGTCGGGTGGCTCCGGCGTGCGCCCCCGCGGCGACCGGCGCCGCCCGACCCCCTCGCGGCCGTTCACGCCGTCAGAAGTCGACGGGGGCGGGCGCGCTGTCGTCGGCGTCGAGCTTGGGCCCGATGCCGAGCTTGTCCTTGATCCGCTTCTCGATCTCGAGCGCGACGTCCGGGTTGTCCTTGAGGAACTTGCGGGCGTTCTCCTTACCCTGCCCCAGCTGGTCGCCCTCGTACGTGTACCAGGCCCCCGACTTTCGGACGATCGCCTGCTCGACACCCATGTCGATCAGCGAGCCCTCCTTCGAGATGCCGGAGCCGTAGATCATGTCGAACTCGGCCTGCTTGAAGGGCGGAGCCACCTTGTTCTTCACGACCTTCACCCGCGTCCGGTTGCCGACCGCGTCGGCGCCGTCCTTGAGCGTCTCGATGCGGCGGATGTCGAGCCGGACCGAGGAGTAGAACTTCAGCGCCCGGCCACCCGTGGTGGTCTCCGGGGAGCCGAACATGACCCCGACCTTCTCGCGCAGCTGGTTGATGAAGATCGCCGTGGTGCCCGACGCGTTGAGGGCACCGGTGATCTTGCGGAGGGCCTGGCTCATGAGCCGGGCCTGCAGGCCGACGTGGCTGTCGCCCATGTCGCCCTCGATCTCGGCGCGCGGCACGAGCGCGGCCACGGAGTCGACGACGATGACGTCGAGCGCGTTCGAGCGGATCAGCATGTCCATGATCTCGAGCGCCTGCTCGCCGGTGTCGGGCTGGGCGACGAGCAGCGCGTCCGTGTCGACCCCGAGCGCCTTGGCGTACTCCGGGTCGAGCGCGTGCTCCGCGTCGATGAACGCCGCGATGCCGCCCTGGGCCTGGGCGTTGGCGACGGCGTGCAGCGTCACCGTCGTCTTGCCCGAGGACTCCGGACCGTAGATCTCGACGACGCGGCCGCGGGGCAGCCCGCCGACGCCGAGCGCCACGTCGAGCGCGATCGAGCCGGTGGGGATGACGTTGACCGGGGCCCGGCCTTCGTCTCCCAGGCGCATCACCGAGCCCTTGCCGAACTGCTTGTCGATCTGGGCGAGGGCGAGCTCGAGCGCCTTGTCGCGATCCGGTGCCTGTGCCATGGGGATGTCACCTTGCTCGATGGTGGGGTGTCAGGGGTCTGACTCTCGGGCGCCGACGCTAGGCGGAGGGTCCGACATCGCGGTGCCGGAGCCGGCCGCCCTGGGGACGGACGGAACGGTTGTGGACGGACGGCGGCGACGCTGACGTCGGAGCACGACCGTACGGAGCAGGGTAGACGAACAGGTGTTCGATCGGGGAGTTCGGGGCGGCCCCGGCGTGTCGGTCGATCCCCCGCGCCTCACCGTCTCTCGCCGGGCACCTCGAACTCCGCGCAGACCACCCGCCAGACGTCGCGCGGCTCGTCGCCGTCCTCGAGCGCCTGCTCGACGGTGCGCCCCCGCAGGGCGCCGAAGACGTGGTCACGAGAGATCGAGGCGGCGCGGACGGCGCCGAACTCGTCGTCCATCAACTGGCGGAAGTGGGTCAGCCGCACGTCCCCACGATAGGTCGGGCCCGGCGGGTCCCGGCCGACCGGATCTCACGAACCGGGCACGCCGTCGCGCGTAACCTCGGGCCGTGGTCTCGACCCCCGGCCTTCTCGCCGCCGCCTCGCTCGACCCCACCGGCGGCACGCTCGGCACGATCGTGGCGCTGCTGGGCCTGGCCGCGGCGCTGGTGGTGCTCCTGCGCTGGTGGTTCCAGAACCGCCGCTGAGCCGCCGACGCTCGCGCCGGCGCGGTCGGTTCTGACCGAAGGGCACCTTCGCTCGAATAGATCGGCGAGGGGAGCCCTTCGCCGGAACCCCGCCGGGCCACCCGGGGTGTGCCCGGCGTCACTACTGCACATCGAGGTGTCGCAGCTGCGGCCAGAAGCTCTCCCAGGGCGCGAGCCGCCCGGTCGCGAGCCACAGCGTCGCGTCGTTCCCCGCCGGCCCGAGGGAGCGGACGTCGGCGAACCACGGCCGCAGCTCGTCGGCGGTCGACCCGAGGTACAGCACGGTGTCGACCTCGTCGGTCGGCGGCGGGAACCAGCCGTAGCTGCGGTTGCTGCTCAGGGCGGGGGGCAGCGCGTCCTCGGGCGCCGCGACGTCCAGGTAGGCGGCGTAGATGTACGACTCGGCCATCACGGCGGTCCGCGCCCGACGCTCCGCGGGGATCGCGTCGTAGGCCGCGACCGTGGCCCCCGCGACGGTGTCGCCGACCACCGGCGAGGCCATCACCGTCGACAGCGGCAGCGCCGCGATCGCCGCGGCGGCGCTCAGCGCGGCCGCCGGCCAGGCGACCCACCGCATCCGCCGATGGCCGGCCTCGCGCCGGCGCTGCAGGCCCACGGTGCCCGCCGCGGCGAGCAGCCCGTAGATCCCGGCGAGGTAGTACGGGCGCCCGAGCGTCGCGGAGAAGAGGACGTAGAGCAGCACCGTCGTCAGGGCGAGGTAGCGCAGCTCGGCCAGGTCGGGGTCGCGCACGAGGCGCCAGAGGCCGTAGAGGACGAGCGGCACGCCCATCACGCCCGCGGCCGCGACCATCCCGACCATCACCCCGGTGAGTCCGCCGTAGAGGAACTCCGCCTCGGAGGCGACCACCGGCCCCATCCGCAGCTGCGGCCACCCGTTCAGGGTCTGCCAGACCAGCGTCGGTGCGGCGATCACGGTCGCGACGGCCGCCCCGATCCACAGCTGCCGGCGACGCAGCATCGTGCGGGGTCCGAGCACGAGCACCGAGAGCAGCAGCACGGCCGCCAGCAGCAGGATCTGGAACTTCGTCTGCGCCCCGACGCCGACGACCACGCCGACCGCGACGAGCAGGCGGTCGTCGCGCACGCGCCACCAGCGCACGAGCAGCCAGCCCAGGGAGAGCCACAGGACGGGCTCCAGCGTGTACGGCGTCGTCCAGTGCCCGCAGACGGCGAGCCACGTCCCGGTGCCCTGGGCGATCGCGGTGAGCGTCTGGGCCCGCCGGTCCCCGCCGAGCTCGCGGGCGACGAGAGCGGCGAGCAGCACGGTGGCGGCGGTCGCCGCGATCGCCGGCAGCCGCAGGACCAGGATGTTCCCCGGCGCGACGAGGTCCATCAGTCCCGCGAGCAGGGGCGCCACGGGCGGCTGGTCGGCCGAGCCCCAGTCGAGGTGGTCGCGCCCGATGGCGAGCATCAGGGCCTCGTCGAAGAACCACCCCGGTCGCCCCGCGAGGGACAGGTGCGCGGCGGCGACCAGGGCGGCGACGATCCCGACGGGCCATCGCGCGAGACGGTGCGCGGGGCGGGGTCCGGGTGTCGTGACGGGCGCGGGCTCGGGCGAGGCTTCCGTGACGGACATGGCAGTGATCGTCGCGAGACGCGGGCGACCCCCACCACGGCGCGACGTCGACGGCGGCGCACCGAACGGACGATCTCCGGTCGACCTTCGGCCGAGGCCGGTGTCCGACGGTGCCGCTAGCGTGACCGTCGTGCCGACCACCGGGCCCTCCCCACGCCTCTGGGACGCCGGTGCGGTCGCGCTGTCCCTGCTCGGGGTCTATCTCGCGCTGTGGGCCGAGCCCACGACGCTGGCCGGCGAGGCCCCGGTCTGGTGGTGGGTCGACCTCGCCGGCGGGCTCGCGGCCTCCGCGCTGGTCCTCGCTCGGCGGCGCTTCCCGATCGGGTCCGCCCTCGTCGTCTACGCGCTCACGGTCGTGTGCACCTCGGCGTGGCTGGCCGGCGCCGTGGCGACGTACTCGATCGCCGTGCGACGGCCCTGGCCCACCGCCGCCGCCCTGGGCGTCCTCTCCCTCGTCCTCGCACCGCTCCAGGGCCTCTTCCGGCTCCAGACCCCCGAGAACAGCTCCTGGGGCGCCCTCGCGTGGGCCGTGGGTGCGACGATCGTGGTGGTGGCCACCGGCGCGGCGGTCCGGGCCCGCCACGAGCTGATGGACTCGCTGGTCGAACGGGCCGAGCGCGCCGAGCGCGAGGCCGCGCTGCGCGCCGACGCCGCCCGCACCGCGGAGCGCACGCGCATCGCCCGCGAGATGCACGACGTCCTCGCCCACCGGCTCTCGATGGTGTCGCTGCACGCCGGGGCCCTGGCCCACCGGCGCACGGCGTCACCCGAGGAGATCCGCGACGCCCTCGAGGTCGTCCGGGCGGGTGCCCGCGACGCGCTGGTCGACCTGCGCGCGATCCTCGGGGTGCTGCGCGACCCGGACGCCGACCCGGACGCCCCCGACGAGGTGGACACCGCCGCGATCGCGCCCCAACCCACGCTGGCCGACCTCGACCGTCTCGTCGACGGGGTGCGTGCGGCGGGCACGCCGGTGACGCTGCGCAGCGAGCTGGACGCGGCGACCGTGCCCGACGAGTGCGGGCGCACGCTCTACCGCATCACGCAGGAGACGCTCACCAACGCCGCCCGCCACGCGCCGGGCCGGCCGGTCGAAGTGCGGCTGTGCGCCACGGACGTCGGCGAGGTCGAGCTCCACGTCAGCAACCCCCTGCCGTCCGCGGGCGCCGGCGGACCACCCGGCAACGGGCTGCTCGGCATCACCGAGCGGGTCGAGCTCGCCGGCGGGCGCGTGCTGGCGCGGGGACCGGACCGCGATCGGTTCCGGGTGTCGGTGCGGATACCGCGGCGGGCCGACGACCGGCCGGCGCGCCTCGACGAGCACCGGGACGAGCACCGGGACGAGCACCGGGACGAGCACCGGGAGGAGATCGCATGACGGCGCCGACGCGCGTGCTCGTGGTCGACGACGACGCGCTGGTGCGCTCGGGCCTGCGCCTCATGCTGGGCGAGGCGGAGGACATCACGATCGTCGCCGAGGCCGCCGACGGCGACGAGGTCCCGGCGGCCGTCGCCGAGCACCGCCCCGACGTCGTGCTGATGGACCTGCGGATGCCGCGGGTCGACGGGGTGCGCGCCACCGCGGAGCTGCTCGGCGGGCACGACCCGCCCGCCGTCCTGGTACTGACGACCTTCGACTCCGACCAGGACGTCCTCGCGGCGCTGCGCGCGGGCGCCACCGGCTACCTCGTCAAGGACACCCCGCCCGCCGACATCGAGGACGCGATCCGGCGGGTCGCGGCCGGAGGCACCAGCCTGTCGCCGTCGGTGACCCGGCGGCTGATCGCGGCGGCGACCGGCCGGGAGAAGCAGGCCGGGCGCGGCGCCGAGGCCGGCGCCCGCCTCGCGGGGCTCTCGGAGCAGGAGCGTGCCGTCGCCGCCGCCGTCGGGCGGGGCTGGAGCAACGCCCGCATCTCCACCGAGCTGCTGCTCTCCCTGTCGACCGTGAAGACCTACCTGTCCAGCGCGCTCACCAAGCTCGACCTCGAGAACCGCACGCAGCTCGCGCTGCTCGCCCACGACGCGGGGCTCTCCGCCGACGCGGCCGACGACCGCGGCGTCAGCCCGTGAGCCCGCTGATCCCCTTGATCGTGAGGTAGACGCCCACCCCGCCGACCAGGAGCCCGAGCAGCACGCGCGAGTTGCGCCGTCCCCACGCGTGCGCCGACCGGACGATCTCCAGCGTGCGGTCGGGCCGCAGCAGCACGAGGGCGAGCGCCGCGACGGGCGCCGCGAAGCGCAGCACCGTGTAGACGGTGACCTGGGCGATCCCGCCGACCGCGCTCGGGTGGGTCTGCAGGATCGCGACGAGCGCGGCGAGGTAGTAGAGCCCGGGCAGGTTGGTCACGAGCCCGGCTGCGACCACCATCGGCACGGTCGGCGACCGCAGCCGCCGGTCGAGCGCCTCGGGCAGCACGGTGCTGCGCTCCTTGCGCGGGCGGGAGGTCCGGCGTAGCGGGACGTCCTTCCCGGCGAGGTGCAGCCCCGCCCAGACGATCGCGAGCACACCGAGCCCGAGGTCGATCCACAGCCTGCCGGCGGTCGCCTCGGACGACCGCGTCCCGGTGTGCAGCCACGTCACGACCACGATCCCGACGCCCAAGGTGATCACGGCGCCCGCCGCGACGTAGGCGACGAGCAGGCGCCGCGCGCGCTCGGTGAGCAGCAGCGCGTAGACGATCGCGAGCGTCACCCCGCGGACGGCGCTGAGCAGGCCCAGGACGAGGGCCTCCGGACTCATCGGGCGCTCATCTGTCGTCCTCGGGCACCGGGCCGAGCCGCAGCGCCAGCAGCGCCCGCCCGGCGAAGGACGCGGTCAGGAGCCCGGGAACACCGTCGACGTCGACCCGCCACGTGACGTCCTCGCCCACGAGCTCCTTGCGCGTGACGTCCCGGGTGACGGGCCCGGCGAGCAGCGCGCCGAGATCGGCACCGGTGAACGGCGTCTCGACCACCGTGGCGGCGCCGTCGAGCAGGGCGCGCAGGGCCGCGCCGTCGGCGTCGGTCCACGCCTGCTCGAGGCGCAGCGCCGCGAGGAACACCACCGCCTGACTCCGTCCCCGACGCCGCAGGTCGCGCAGGAACACGACGTCGCGGTTGGCCTTCGACGCGGCGCCGAGGAGGCCCGCCGCGGGTGTGCGGGCCAGCTCCAGGACCCGGACGGCGACCTGCCGGTAGCCGCTCGCCGGCGTCAGCGTGCCCGCGGCCAGGAGCTGGTCGATCTTCTCGATCGACGCCAGCTCCTGGTAGAGCGACAGGTTGCCGGCGAGCTCGTTGCGCCGGTCGGCGATGTCGAGCGTCGTGCGCGGTTCGTCGTCGCGCCGGGTCGGGTTGATCTGCACGACCCAGAGCTCGTCGGGGTCGTCGTCGAGCAGCGGGGCCACCGGCGGGTTCTGCGAGAACAGCCCGTCCCAGTACGCGCCGCCGCCGACGTGGACCGCCCGGAACAGCGTGGGGATCGCGGCCGACGCGAGCACGGTGTCCGGGGTGATGCGGTCGCGGCGGCTGTCGAACGCGCGGAACGCGCCGCTGCGGACGTCGACGGCGCCGAGCACGAGGCGGGGGTGGTCGGCGTCGGCGTCGACGGTCAGCGCGTCGAAGTCCACGTGGCGGCGCAGGAGACGCCGGAACGCCTCGCGGCCGTCGAACGGTGGCGGCACGAGGTACGGGTTCAGCGGCGGCGCGAGGCCGAGGCTCTGCACCAGGCCCGCGCCGACCACGGCGGCGTTCGCCAGCCGCTCCACCGGGCTGCGCGCCGCGTTGTCCTCCCAGAAGCCCTCGAGCAGGGCGGGGGCGTCGCCCGGCCGGCCCTCGCGCAGCGCCGACCAGACCAGCAACGCGTTGATCGCCCCGCCCGACGTGCCGCTGACCGCCACGATCTCGTGCCCGTCGAACGCCCCGCTCTCCGCCAGGTGGGCGATCACGCCCGCGGTGAACGCGGTGTGGCTGCCGCCTCCCTGGAAAGCCAGCGCGATCCGCACCCGGTGAGGCTATCGGTGTCCGATCCGATCGAGCGGCTGGATACCTGGATACAGGGCGCCGGCTCCGCCGGCTCCGTGTCGCTGTCAGGGGTCGGGGGCACCATGGGGTCGTGACCCACGCCGACGGTCCGGTTCCGCTGCGCTCCGCGTCCGTTCTCGACCGCTTCTCCCCCGCCACGCGCGACTGGTTCACCGGCGCGTTCGCGGGCGCGACGCCCGCGCAGGCCGGGGCGTGGGAGGCGGTGGCCGACGGGCAGCACGCGCTGGTCGTCGCGCCCACCGGGTCGGGCAAGACGCTGGCGGCGTTCCTCTGGGCGCTCGACCGGCTGGCCACCGCGCCGCCTCCCGACGAGCCCACGCGCCGCTGCCGCGTCCTCTACGTCTCGCCGATGAAGGCCCTGACCGTCGACGTCCAGCGCAACCTGCGCTCCCCGCTCGCCGGCCTGGGCCAGGCGGCGCAGCGCCTCGGGCTCCCCCGCCCCGACGTCACGGTCGGATCCCGCACCGGCGACACCCCCGCCGACGAGCGGCGCGGCTTCCAGCGCACGCCGCCCGACATCCTCGTGACGACACCCGAGTCGCTGTTCCTGCTGCTCACCTCCGCGGCGCGCGAGTCGCTGCGCGGCGTCGACACGGTGATCGTCGACGAGGTGCACGCCGTGCTCGCCTCCAAGCGCGGGGCGCACCTCGCGCTGAGCCTCGAACGCCTCGACGCGCTGCTCGACGCCCCCGCGCAGCGCATCGGTCTCTCGGCCACCGTGCGCCCGATCGACGAGGTCGCGTCGTTCCTCGGCGGCGGGCGGCCCGTGCGGGTGGTCGCGCCGGAGTCGACGAAGACCGTGCAGGTCCGCGTCGAGGTCCCGGTCGAGGACATGGCGGCGCTCGGCGCGGAGGGCGAGCCACGTTCCTCCGGGCCGGGCGTCGAGGAGGAGGTCGAGGGCTCGGCGGCCGGCGCCGCGCAGCGGGCCTCGATCTGGCCCGCCGTGCAGGAGCGCATCCTCGATCTCGTCGGGGAGCACCGCTCGACGATCGTGTTCGCCAACTCGCGGCGGCTGGCCGAGCGGCTCACCGCGCGGATCAACGAGCTGGCCACCGAGCGGGCCCGGGCGGCGGAGGACTCGCCTCCGGTGGAGCTGGACGAGGAGGCCGACGCGCTCGCCCCGGTGGCGGGAGACGTCAGGGGGAGCACGCCGATGGCGGAGCGGAGCTCGACCTCGGACCGAGGCCCGTTCCCCGCCGAGGCGGTCGGCCAGTCGGGCACGGCCGAGGCCGCCGAGCTGATCGTCGCCCGCGCCCACCACGGCTCGATGAGCCGCACCCAACGCACCCAGGTGGAGGAGGCGCTGAAGTCCGGCCACCTCCCCTGCGTCGTCGCGACGTCCAGCCTCGAGCTGGGCATCGACATGGGCGCGGTCGACCTCGTCGTGCAGGTCGAGGCGCCGCCGTCGGTGGCCAGCGGCCTCCAGCGGGTCGGCCGCGCGGGCCACCAGGTGGGCGCCGTGTCCACCGGTGTCGTCATGCCCAAGTACCGGGGCGACCTCGTCTCGTGCGCCGTGGTCGCCGAACGCATGGCCGACGGCGCCATCGAGGCGATGCACTACCCGCGCAATCCGCTGGACGTGCTCGCCCAGCACGTGGTGTCGATGACCGCGATGGAGCCCTGGTCGGTGGACGACCTCACCGGTCTCGTCCGTCGCGCGGCGCCGTTCGCGGGGCTGCCCGACTCGGCGATGCAGGCCGTGCTCGACATGCTGGCCGGTCGCTACCCGAGCGACGACTTCGGCGAGCTGCGCCCGCGCATCACGTGGGACCGGGTCACCGACCAGCTCTCCGGCCGCCCGGGCGCCCAGCGTCTCGCGGTCACCAGCGGCGGCACGATCCCCGACCGCGGGCTCTACACGGTCGTCACACCCGGGTCCGGCGAGCACGGGACGGGTGGCTCGCGGGTCGGTGAGCTCGACGAGGAGATGGTCTACGAGTCGCGCGTGGGCGACACCTTCCTGCTCGGCTCCACGAGCTGGCGGGTCCTCGACATCACCCGAGACCGGGTGGTGGCCGAGCCCGCACCCGGGGTGCCGGCGCGGATGCCGTTCTGGAAGGGCGACGCCCTGGGCCGCCCGCTCGAGCTGGGCCGCGCGCTGGGCGCGTTCGTGCGCGAGCTGTCCGCCGCCGACGACGACGCGGCGACCGAGCGCGCGCGGGCCGCCGGGCTCGACGAGTGGGCGGCGTCCAACCTGCTGGCCTACCTGCGCGAGCAGAAGGAGTCGACGCGCCACGTCCCGAGCGACCGCACGATCGTCGTCGAGCGCTTCCGCGACGAGCTGGGCGACTGGCGCCTCGTCGTGCACTCCCCCTTCGGCGCCCAGGTCAACGGGCCGTGGGCGCTGGCGATCGCCGCGCGGTTCCGCGAGACCCGCGGCCTCGAGGTGTCGGCCGCGAGTGCCGACGACGGCATCGTCCTGCGCCTGCCCGACGCCCTCGACGACGCCGGCGAGGAGATCCTGCCCACCGCCGAGGACGTACTGCTCGACCCGGACGAGGTCGAGCAGGTGGTCACCGCGGAGGTCAGCGACTCGGCGCTGTTCGCCTCGCGGTTCCGCGAGTGCGCCGCCCGCTCGCTGCTCCTGCCACGCCGCGACCCGACGCGGCGCACCCCGCTGTGGCAGCAGCGCCAGCGGGCGGCGCAGCTGCTCTCGGTCGCGAGCCGCTTCGAGCAGTTCCCGGTGGTCCTCGAGACGATGCGCGAGTGCCTGCAGGACGTCTACGACGTCCCGGGCCTCGTCGAGCTCATGCGCGACGTGCGCTCACGCGGGGTGCAGGTCGTCGATGTCGCGACCAGCAGCGCGTCGCCGTTCGCCCGCACGCTGATGTTCGGCTACGTCGGGATGTTCCTCTACGAGCTCGACGCGCCGCTGGCCGAGCGGCGGGCCGCGGCGCTCTCACTCGACTCGGCGCTGCTCGCGGAGCTGCTGGGTTCGGAGGCGATCCGCGAGCTGCTCGACGGCGAGGTCCTCGCCGAGATCGAGGGCCAGCTGCAGCGCACCGACCCCGAGCGCCACGTCCGCGACGTCGAGGGCACCGCCGACCTGCTGCGCTTCGTCGGCGACCTCACCACCGCCGAGGCCGCGGCCCGCGGGGTCGCGCCGGAATGGCTCACCGAGCTGGAGTCGGCGCGCCGGGCGATCCGCGTCCGCGTGGCCGGCGAGGAGCGCTGGATCGCCATCGAGGACGCCGGTCGCTTCCGCGACGCCCTCGGCGCGGGCCTGCCGGTCGGGGTGCCCGAGGCGTTCACCGAGCCGGTGGCCGACCCCCTCGGCGACCTGCTCGCCCGCTTCGCCCGCACCCGCGGCCCGTTCCCGGTGCACGCCCCGGCGCACCGCTTCGGGCTGGGCGTCGCGGTGGTCGGCGGCGTGATCGACCGGCTGGTCTCCTCCGGGCGGCTGGTGCGCGGCGAGTTGCGTCCGGACGGCGCGCCGCCGCTGCCCGGGGTGCCCGCCGACCTGGCGACGAGTGGACCGGACGTCTGCGACGCCGAGGTGCTGCGCCGTCTGCGCCGGGGCTCGCTGGCCCGCCTGCGCGCCGAGGTCGAGCCCGTCGAGCCGGCGGCGCTCGGGCGCTTCCTGCCCGCGTGGCAGGGCGTCGGCAGGCGGATCCGGCGCGCACCGGGGCCCGACGACGTGCTGGGCGTGGTCGAGCAGCTCGCGGGTGCGCCGATCCCCGCGAGTGCCCTGGAGAGCCTGGTGCTCCCGGCGCGCCTGCCGGGCTACGCGCCCGCCCTGCTCGACGAGCTCACCAGCGCCGGCGAGGTCACCTGGACCGGCTGCGGCACCCTTGCCGGCGGCGACGGCTGGCTGGCGGTCGCGCCCACCGACCTCGCCGACCTCCTACTGCCCGACCCCGAGCCCGACCTCACTGACACCCCGCTGCACCGCGCGCTGGCCGAGACGCTCGACGCGGGCGGCGCGCTGTTCTTCCGCCAGGTCACCGAGCGCGCCCAGGCCGTGCTGCGGGAGGCGGGCGAGGCGGAGACCTCCCGCGAGATCGATCTGCCCGACGACGCCACGATGGTCGCCGCGCTCTGGGACCTCGTGTGGGCGGGGCTCGCCACCAACGACACGCTGGCCCCGGTGCGAGCGCTCGTGTCCGGCGGCGGGGCGCGCGGCTCGGGCGGCTCGCGGGGCGGGGCCCACCGGCAGCGCCGGACGCCGTCGCGCGGGCGCTACGCCCGGCTCGGGCGTGCCCCGATGCCGTCGCGGACGGGTCCGCCCACCGCCGCCGGACGCTGGTCGGGGGTGCCGGCGCGCGAGCAGGACCCGACCCGCCGCGCGCAGGCCCGCACCGAGGCGTTTCTCGAGCGCCACGGGGTGCTCACCCGCGGCGCCCTCGACACCGAGCGCGTGACCGGGGGCTTCGCCGGCATCTACCCGGTGCTCCGCGCCATGGAGGAGTCGGGGCGTGCCCGACGCGGCTACGTCATCGAGGGCCTGGGCGCCGCCCAGTTCGCCGTGCCCGGCGCGATCGACCGGCTGCGGGCGGAGTCGCGCGACGAGGACGGCTCCCGCGAGGCGACGGCGCTGGTCCTCGCGGCCACCGACCCCGCCCAGCCCTGGGGCGCAGCGCTGGAGTGGCCCGCCACCGTCGGCAGCCAGGACGGGGGGACGAGCTCGCACCGACCGGGCCGCAAGGCGGGCGCGCTGGTGGTGCTCGTCGACGGCGAGCCGGCGATCTACGTCGAGCGCGGCGGCAAGTCGCTGCTGAGCTTCACCACGTCCCGCGAGGCGCTCGCCGCCGCCGCGTCCGCGCTGGCCACGGCCGTCCGCGAGGGCTGGCTGGGCAGCATCGCGGTCGAGAAGGCCGACGGCTCGGGCGCACTCGACGGCGTCCTCGCCGACGTGCTCACCGAGGCCGGGTTCCGCCACAGCCCGAAGGGCCTGCGTCTGCGGGCCTGACAGGAGGCTCACCCACCCTCCCCGCGCGCGCCCGCGGCGCCCACGGCAGGGTGGACACCGCACCGTCCCGGCCCGGGCTGACGACGAGGGAGAGCGATGGCGCTGGCGTGCCCGACGTGTGAGGAGTCCGCCGCCGAGTACCTCGGCATGGCCGAGGACGGCCGCAACATGATGCGCTGCACGGCCTGCGGGCACGAGTGGGTCCTCGGGGCCAAGCCGGTCTCGCCGCGGGCGGTCAGCCAGACCACGCGCTCGCGCAGCAGCACGACCAGCCGCAGCAGCACGACCAGGAGCAAGAGCACCACGAGCCGGCCGCCGACGCGCTCGTCCACCTCCGTGACCGGCTCGGCGGGCCGGACCGCGGGCACGCGGGGCCCGGTGCAACAGCGCGAGCGGCGCCCGCTGGAGGACGTCGAGGCCGCGCGGCAGCGCTTCACGGCGACGGCGGACATGGTGCCGGCCGAGCGGTGGCGAACCATCGAGGCGCTGCGTCGCGAGTTCCTCGTCGACGTCCCGTACCCCGACGAGGAGGCCGGCCGCTACCGCGACGTCTACCGGCAGGCGTTCGAGGCCGACGCTCTGCCCTACACCACGCCGGTCGCGCTGAAGGACTTCGCGAACAGCAAGGTCGTCGCCCGGCCCGGGAACATGAGCCGGTTCAACGACGAGTGGCGCGCGCTCGGCAACCAGCGCGCCGCCGAGGCGTTCCGGGGCGTGATCGAGCACCTCCTGCGCGGCGAGGACCCGCCGGCGCCCGAGGACCGGCTCACCGAGCTGATCACCTCCGACGACGCGCCGGCGATGCCCGGGTTCCGCGAGGCGATGCTGACCCGCGTCCTGTGCATCGCCGAGCCGGAGCGGTTCCTGCCGATCCTCGTCTACACCAGCCCCGCGGGCGGCAAGCGCGAGATCGCGCGTCAGGTGTTCGGCATCGAGCTGCCGCCCCCGGAGACGACCTCGCAGACGATCGGCCGGCTCGCCTACTGGAGCAACGACCTGCTGGTGGAGCTGATCGGCAGCCGGTTCGTCGACCTCGACCACGCCCGCCAGTTCCTGTGGTGGGTCAAGGACCATCCTGATCTGACGTGACGCGCGCGAGCTTCGAGCGCCGCCGCCCGTAGGCCAGGTAGATCACCAGGCCGAGCAGGAACCAGAGCGCGAAGCGCAGCCACGTCACCGGGTCGAGGAACGTGATCAGCCAGATCGAGAAGATCACCCCGACGATCGGCACCACCGGCATGCCCGGGCAGCGGAACGAGCGCGGCAGGTCGGGGCGGCGGTAGCGCAGGACGATCACCGCGATGCACACGACGACGAAGGCCAGCAGGATGCCGATGTTCGTCAGCTCCGCGGCCTCGCCGATCGGCAGGAGGCCCGCGATGAGGGCGGCGGCCACGCCGAGGACCCACGTGATGCGGTTCGGGACCTGGTGCTTCTCGCCGGTGCGCCCGAACCACGCCGGCAGGAGCCCGTCGCGGCTCATCGCGTAGCCCACCCGCGTCGCGCCCATGAGGAACGTGAACAGCACCGTGAGGATGCCGAGGATCGCGCCGACGGCGATGACCAGGCCCACCAGCGGCAGGCCGATGTCGGCGAACGCGCTGGAGAACGCGGCCTCGCTGTCGATGCGCGTGTAGTCGACCATCCCGGTCAGCACGAGGCAGGCCAGCACGTAGAGCACCATGGAGATCGCCAGCGAGTACAGGATCGCCTGGGGCATGTGCTTCTGGGAGTCCTGCGACTCCTCGGCCGCCGTGCTCATCGCGTCGTAGCCGAACACCGCGAAGAACACCGTCGCCGCCCCCGTGAAGATCCCGGCGAGCCCGAACGGCGCGAACGGGCTGTAGTTGCCGGCGTCGATGTGGAAGGCGCCGACGACGATCACCAGCAGCACCACGGCGACCTTGAGATAGACCAGCGCGGTCTCGGTGCGCGCGGCGTTGCGCATCCCGCGGTTGAGCACCCAGGCGATGAGCAGGCAGAGCAGCATCGCGAACAGGTCGACCCTGTGCGTGCCCGGCGGCACCCCGTCCGACTCCGTCCCCGGCGCGCCGAGCATCCACCCGGGCAGCTCGAGGCCGAGGAAGCCGAGCAGGTCGTTGAAGTAGCCGGAGATGCCGATCGCGACGACGGCGACGATCGCGGTGTACTCGAGCAGAAGGTCCCAGCCGATCAACCAGCCGACCAGCTCGCCGAGCACCACGTAGCCGTAGGTGTACGCCGATCCGGCCCGCGGGATGAGCCCGGCGAACTCGGCGTACGAGAACGCGGCGGCCGCGCTGGCGACGCCGGCCACGAGGAACGAGACCAGCACCGCGGGCCCGGCGGTCTCGTGCGCGACCTGCCCGGCGAGGGAGAAGATCCCGGCGCCGATGATCCCGCCGACGCCGATCGCGGTGAGCTGGCGCAGGGTCAGCGTCTTCGCGAGTCCGGTGTCGCCGTCGGGCCCGGGCTCGATGTCCTCGACGGGCTTGCGCCGGAGCAGGGCGGCCGCGAATCCCGGGCGCGGCGGCGTGGACGTCATCGCCCCATCCTGCGGGCTCGGCGCCGCGAAAACCAGACGCGGATTTCACACGCGGACCCGCCTGGCGGTGATCAACGGGGACTTCGCGCGCCTAGAAGCAGCGAACGCCACGTTCGCTGCCATCGCGGCGCGCTCAGGACGAGGAGCCGACCCACCCCAGGCGCGTCGACAGATCCTCGGCGGCCGCGCGCAGGTCGGGCACGATGGCCCGCGCCCGGCGCCGCGGCAGCCGGTACGACGGCCCGGCGGCGCTCAGCGCGGCGACGACGTCGCCCGCCGCGCCCCACACCGGGACCGCGACCGCGTGCAGGCCGACCTCGAGCTCCTCGAACGAGCGCGCGTGGCCCTCGTCGACGACGCGGGCGAGCTCGGTGCGCAGCGCGGAGGCCTCGGTGATCGTGGACTCGGTGTAGCGGGGCAGGCGCCGGCGCAGGAAGGCGCGCCGTTCCGGGTCGCTCATGTAGGCCAGCAGCACCTTGCCGGCCGAGGTCGCGTGCAGCGGGGTCCGCCGGCCCACCCAGTTCTGGGTGGTCACCGACGCGGCGCCGAACTCCTGGGTGACGTTGATGGCGGCCTCGCCGTCGTGGATGGCGAGGTTGACGGTCTCCCCCACCTGCTCCGCGAGCTGCTGGCACGTCGGCTGGCCGAGGCGGGCGATGTCCATCCGCCCGGTGGCCGACGCGGCGAGGCGCACGACCCCGAACCCGAGCGCGACCCGCCCGCGGTCCCCGAGCTGCTCGAGCATCCCGCGGCGGGCGAGTGCCGCGACGAGGCGCGAGGCGGTGGACTTGTGCACGCCGAGCTCCTCGGCGAGCTCGGTGATGCCGACCTCGCCGCGCTCGGCGACGACCTCGAGCGCCGTCACCGCCCGGTCGACCGAGCGGACGAGCGCGGGCTCGCTCCGCCCACGTCCGTTCTCCTCGGAGTCGCCGTCGGTGGCCGTCATCATCGACCATCCTCTCCGATCGGGCAGGCCCGGCCGGGGAGCGGGGGGTCCGGTGGGTCGAACCGTCGCCGCGCGGGGTTGCGAAGGCCGCAACCCTACCCCTCCTCAGCGTGTCTGGCGCTGATCCCGGGTGGGGACGCCGTTCGGCCCACCGAGATCGACCGCATAGGTGCCGACTCCGACCGCGAGGGCGTCGAGCATCCGGTCCAGCGCCACCCGGTCGATGTTCGCGAGGGTGTCGCAGGCCTGGTGGTAGCAGCGGTCGTACGCGACGCCGGCCTGCCCACCCCAGCGGGCGGCCTGCTCGGGGGTCTTGACCTCCTCGGCCCCGCTGAACAGCCCGCCCGAGGGGATGCCGGCCTCCACGAAGGGCCCGTAGTCCGACCGGCCGTCGAAGTCGGTGCCCTGCGGCGGCGCCCCGGCGGCGGTCAGCGCGGCGTTGAGAGTGCGCTCGATGCCCTCGGAGCCGCGCGGCCCGGACGGCGCGCCCTGCCGGTCGGAGTCGTCGCCGTCGTAGACGAAGTAGGCCGGGTTCGGCGAGCCGAGCATGTCGGCGTTGAACAGCACGGCGATGTCGCGGCGCGCCTCGGGCGTCAGACCCTGGACGTAGGCGGCCGACCCGAGCAGCCCGGCCTCCTCGGCGCCCCACCACGCGAAGCGCACCGCGTTGGTCACCGGCGGGGCGCCGCCGAGGCGCACGGCGAGCTCGAGCTGCGCGGCCGAGCCGGAGCCGTTGTCGTTGATCCCCGGCCCCTCGGGCACGGAGTCGAGGTGCGCGCCGGCCATGACGACCTCGTCCGTGCGCCCGGTGGTGGTCTGGGCGATGACGTTGCGCGTCGTGATCGTCTGCGACTGCGTCACGAGCGTGACCGTCGCCGGCTGGCCCGCTCGGGCGAGCAGCGCGTCGAAGTCGGGCTGCAGGAGCCCGCCGGTGGGCAGCCGCCCCTCCCCCACCGAGCCGAGGGTGCCGCCGAGCGGGCCGGGGACGTTGTTGCCGACGAGCACGGCCGCGGCGCCGACCTCGGAGGCGATCTGCTGCTTCTGCGTGAACGTGCACGCGCCCCGGCGCACCAGCAGCACCGCGCCCCGGGCGGGCAGGTTCGCGTAGTCGGTGGCCTCGCAGCCCGGCGTCGCGTCGGCCGGCGCGTCCGGCGCCACGACCAGCGGACCGGTGACACCCTCGGGCGGAGTCGTCGGCGAGTAGGTCAGCGCGGTGACCGCCGGCCCGGGTGCGCCGCCGACCGCGAGCGTCTGGGCCTGCGCGGAGAAGGTGTCGAACGGGAAGCTCGGCGTCTCCACCTGGAAGCCCGCCGCGCGCAGCTGCCCGGCGACGTACTCGACGCTCGCGTCGTAGCCCGGCTGACCGGAGGCGCGGTTGCCGCCGTTCGCGTCGGCGATCCGCTGGAGCTCCTCCAGCCGCGCGTAGGCCCCGTCGCCGGTGACCTGCGCGGCGAGACGCCCGGCCAGGCCCGGGTCGCCGGTCGGGGCGGGGTCCGACGACGGGGGCGGCGCGGGCTGCGGGGTCTGCTCACCGCCGCCCCCGGAACCGCCGCCGCAGGCCGCGAGCCCGAGCAGGGCGGTGAGGACGAGAGCCATCGCCCGTGGCGTCGCGATCATGCTCACGGACCGTAGCGGACCGCATCGGACGGTATGTCAGGAACCACCGCGGATCGGTCGAACGGGGGCTGGTGGGCGTCGGGTGGGCAGGCAGGTGGGCGTCAGGCGGGATCGAGCGTCGTCGACCAGAGGCTCGTCCCGGCGGCATCGCACAGGTCGACCCGCAGGCGCCCGCCGGAGATCGTCACCTCCCCGAAGTGCTGGTAGCCCTCGGCCGGGGAGACGTCCTCGCGGTCCGGGGCCCGCACGAACACCTGCTGCGGCGCGAAGGTCGGGTCGAGCGGGCCCGCCGGGAAGGCGCCGGCGTGGGCGGGGCCCGAGACGAACTCCCAGAAGGGGTCGGCAGGCACACCGGCCTGCTCCGGGGTGTACCGGTTCGCCGCGGTGTAGTGGACGTCGGCGGTGAGCCAGACGGTGTTGCGCACCCCGCGCTCGCGCATCCCGGTGAGCACCCGGGCGATCTCGCTCTCGCGTCCCGCCGGGGCCCCGGCCAAGCCGTTCGCCACCGCCTCGATCCCGGTCCGCCCGTCACGCACGACGATGCCGAGCGGCATGTCGGCGGCGATCACCTTCCACGTGGCGCGCGAGGCGGCGAGTCCGTCGAGCAGCCAGCGCACCTGCTCGTCGCCGAGGATCGGTGTCGGGTCCGGACCCGCCGCGGCCGGGTTGGCGCCGCGGTGGGTGCGCATGTCCAGCACGAACACGTCGAGCTGCGGACCGTGGGCGACACGGCGGTACACGGGACTCGCGGGGTCGAGCGGCATCCACTCGGCGAAGGCCCGCCGGGCGTGGACGGCAAGCACGTCGACGCGGCGTTCCCGGTCGTACTCCGGGTCGCCGAGGACCTCGCCGGGGTACCAGTTGTTGGTGACCTCGTGGTCGTCCCAGGACGCGATCATCGGGACGGCCGCGGTGAACGTCCGGTACGGCACGTCGAGCAGGTTGTAGGCCCACTGCCCCCGGTAGCCGTCGAGGTCCTGCGCGACGGTCGCCTTGGCCGACGTCATCGTGTTGCGCCAGGCGCTCCCGTCGGGCAGGACGACGGTCTCCTCGAGCGGGCCGTCGGCGTAGACGGTGTCGCCGGAGTGCAGCAGAAAGTCGGGGTCGCGGGCCCGCATCGCGTCGAACAGCCGCATGCCGCCGCGGGCCGGGTCGATGCCCCAGCCCTGGCCGACGACGTCCCCGGTCCAGACGAAGCGCACGTCGCGCCCGTCGGCGGGCGCCGGCCGGAAGCTCCCGACCACCGGCTCCGAGCCGGCCCGGCCGTCCTCGGCCCGGACGCGGTACCAGGTCATCGGCCCCCGGGCGGCGGGCACGCGCACGCGGCCGGTGAAGTCCGCGGTCGGCGCCAGCTCCGGCCCGGTGATCGTGCGGGCGTCGCGGAACGACGCGTCGGACGCGACCTCGACGACCATGCGCGCGGGCCGGTCGGCGCGGGTCCACACGAGCCCGGAGTCGGCGGTGACCTCGCCGGACTGCACGCCGTGGGTGAGCACCGGACGGTCGCTGCGGACGAGACCCGGCGAGCCGGTCGAGCAGGCCGACAGCGTCACCGCCCCGCCCGCGGCGGCAGCCAGTGACAGGACGCGACGGCGGGTGAGAGCTGGTGCCATGGTGCGAGACTCACGGACTCGCCGTACACGGGGGTGAACTCCCGGTGAGCACGGGCGGATCCGATCGCCCGGAGCGACCGGATTCACGGTCTCCGAGCGCTTCCGCCGCGGCCGCTGCGGACTACTGTTGGTTGGCACAGCCAACGATCCCGTCGTTCCCGAGGAGGGTTGCGTGCCGCACGCCGAGGCGCCGGACGCCCAGCAGGCCGCATCCCCGCAGGCGACCCCGGGACCGAGCCCCGCCCTCGTCGTCACCGTCCTGTCCTCGGTGGGCCTGGTCGCGTCGCTGTGCATGACGCTGGTCGTGCCGCTCGTCCCCCAGCTCCCCCGGCTGCTCTCGACGTCGACGGCCACCGCGTCCTGGGTGATCACCGCGACGCTGCTCGCCGGCGCCGTCGCGACGCCGATCGCGGGCCGGCTCGGCGACATGATCGGCAAGCGCCAGGTCCTCGTGGCGACGCTCGGCCTGCTCGTGGCCGGGTCCGTGCTGTGCGCGACGACGAACGATCTCGTGCCGGTGCTCATCGGGCGCTCGCTGCAAGGCGTCGCGGTCAGCGCCGTGCCGCTGGGCATCAGCCTCATGCGCGACACGCTCCCGCCGGCGCGCCTCGGCTCCGGCATCGCGCTGATGAGCGCGACGCTGGGCATCGGCGGCGGTCTCGGCCTCCCGCTGGCCGCGGTGATCGTCGAGATCGCCGACTGGCACGCGCTGTTCTGGGTCGCCGGCGGGCTCGGGCTCGCCGGGCTCCTGCTGGTCGCCCTGGTGATCCCGGAGTCGCCGACCCGCTCGGGCGGGCGCTTCGACGCCGGCGGCGCGATCGGGCTCTCGATCGGGCTGATCGGGCTGCTGCTCGCCGTGTCCAAGGGCGGCGAGTGGGGCTGGACGAGCGCGGCGACGCTGACGTCGGCGGGCGTGGCCGTGGTGGCGCTGCTCGTGTGGGCCTACTACGAGCTGCGGGTGCGCGATCCGCTGGTCGACCTGCGCCTCAACGCCCAGCGGGCGGTGCTGGTGCCCAACCTCATCTCGATCCCCGTGGGCGTCGCGATGTTCACCGGCATGGTCGTCTTCCCCCAGCTGCTCTCGGCGCCGCTCGCGTCGGGCCACGGGCTGGGCCTGAGCCTGCTCGTCGCCGGCCTGACGCTCGCGCCGAACGGCGTGGTCATGATGCTGATGTCGCCGGTCACTGCGCGGATCTCAGCGGCCTGGGGGCCGCGCGCGTCACTGCGGATCGGCCTGGTCGTGATCGGCGTCGCCTACGGCGCCGGCACGCTGCTGCTCTCGGAGGCGTGGCAGGTCTCGCTGGTCATCGCCGTCATCGGCGCCGGCGTCTCCCTGGCCTACGGGTCGCTGCCTGCGCTGATCATGCGCGCGGTGCCCACGACCCGGACCGCCGCCGCCAACGGCCTCAACACCCTCATGCGCTCGATCGGCACGTCGACCGCGTCGGCGGTGGCGGCCGTCGTGCTCGGGGCCGCGACGACGCTGGTCGAGGGCTCGCTCGTGCCGTCGCTGGGCGCGATCCAGACGACGCTGCTCGTCGCCGCCGGGTGTGCCCTGCTGGCGCTGCTGATCAGCCTGGCGGTGCCGAACCTGCCGGAGCCGACCGAGACCACCGAGACCACCGAGACCACCGAGCGCATCGAGCGCGTGGCACGGTTCGGCCGGGACGAGGCCGCCGAGCCTGCGGAGGACGACGACACCCCCGAGGACACCCCCGAGGACGCCCCCGTCCTGCGCGGGCGGGTCCTGCACGACCACGGCGGTCCCGCCGCGGGGGCGCTGGTGACGCTGGTCGGCAACGACGGCCGGCAGCTGGCCGTGACCCCCGTCGACCCCGATGGCGCGTTCGCCGCCGACCCCGGACCGGAGCGCCCCGTCCTGCTCATCGCCGGGCTGACCGGGGCGCGGCCGACGGCCGTGCACGTCGCGCCGGGCCAGGTCACGCTCGACCGGCCCCTGGTGCTCAGCCGCACCGCCGACCCGCTGGCGGAGATCACGGACGCGGAGTGCACCTCCACCGCCGCGGCCGGGTGCACGACCCGCCCCTGATCACGACGCTCCGCCCGCCGAGCTCTTTCTCCGGCCTGGGGGTTTGTGACCCACCTGGCACGTGGCACTCCGGTGTCGTCCCGACGACCCTCTCCGTCGACGAACGGAGGAACGCATGTCCAGCGACGACACCCCGGTGGTGGCCGTCCGTCAGGCCACCTCGGCCCTGCGCGCGGGCACGGTCACGCGCGACCTCGACGGCCAGGACCTCGCGCTGCTCGGGATCGAGGCCCGGGCCCTGGTCGAGCAGCTCGTGGACGTCCTGCAGAGCGTCGACCGCACGACAAGCGACCCCCGCGACCCGCACACCCGCGACCTCGGCGCGCTGCGCGCCCGCCTCGCGTCGGCGCTCGCGCCGGTCGACGTCGCCGCCGGCGATCCGCGCGACGGCGTCGCGGAGGAACCCGTGCCGGCCTACCCCGGTCGTCCCGACGACTGAGCCCGACGACCGAACCGGACGACCGAACCGCGCGGTGGGACGATGACGGTGTGCCCGAGGGTGACACCGTCTTCCTCGCCGGCCGGCGACTGCACGACGCGCTGGCCGGCCGGGAGCTGACGCGCGGGGAGCTGCGGCACCCCCGGCTGGTCGAGCACGACCTCGCCGGCCGCACGGTCCTCGAGGTCGCCAGCGTCGGCAAGCACCTGTTCACCCGTCTCGACGACGCCACGAGCCTGCACAGCCACTTCCGCATGGACGGGACCTGGCACCTCTACCGGCCCGGGCGGCCGTGGCACGGCGGCCCCGAGCACTCGATCCGCGCGATCCTCGAGGTGCCCGACCGCGTCGCCGTCGGCTATCGGCTGCACGACCTCGAGCTGCTCCGCACCGACCGCGAGGGCGACCTCGTCGGGCACCTCGGCCCCGACCTGCTCGGCGTCGACTGGGGGCCGGAGGCGGCGGCCGAGGTGGCGCGCCGCCTGCGCGCCGACCCCGACCGCGAGCTCGGCGCCGCGCTGCTCGACCAGCGCGTGGCGTGCGGCGTCGGCAACCTCTACAAGGCGGAGATCTGCTACCTGCTGGGCGTGTCCCCGTGGACGCGGGTCGGCGACCTGTCCGAGAAACAGGTGCACGACGCCGTCGCCTGGGCCCACACGCTGCTCCTGCGCAACGCGTGGCGTCCCGAGCAGTCGACCACCGGCGACCTCGGGGGCAACGCCCAGCACTGGGTGTTCGAGCGCGGCGGGCGCGGCTGCCGGCGCTGCCGGGACGTGGTGCGCACGGCGGGGCAGGCAGAGACACAGCACGCCGATAGGGGTTCCCCGGACCGCGAGGACCGCATCGCCTACTTCTGCCCCACCTGCCAGCCCGGCCCCCACCCGCCGCTCGAGCGCCGGCGTGGGCGGCGACCCCAGCAGCAGTCCGGGCGGCAAGCGCGCCACGGCTGAAACCGGGCGGGTCCGCACTTCCTCGATGGACCCCGCCCCGCCCGGCCGCGAGCACGAGACGGCGGTGCTCGTCTCGGCGCTGGACGACGCGTGCGCGGGCCGCCATCGACCGCGTCCACCACCGGACCGTCATCCCGACGCCACGGACCCCGGCGCCGGTGAGGACCCGGCGCTGGTCGCCCCGCCGGACCGCATGGACCGGTGGGACGTGGCGGGCGCCGACGTCCCGGTCACGGATGCATCCGCGCGCCCTTGACGATCTTGTCGACGGCGTTGCGCGGGCCGTGCACGGCGAGGCCGACCAGGTCGAGGTCGTCGCGGCCGACCGTGGCGACCGCGGCCCGGTTGTCCTCGTCGTTGCCGGTCGCGAACAGGTCGGCCGTGAAGACGGCGGGGCGCAGGCCTCGGCTCAGCGCCCGGCCGTGCGCGGCGCGCAGCACCGCGGCGTCGGCGGCGAACACCATCACCGGCTGCCCCAGCATCGCAAGGTACGGGGTGCCCTCGGCGTCGGCGTAGGGCTCGCCGACCAGTTCCGGGGTCGCCGCGGTGATGCCGCTGGTGAGGAAGGCGGTCACGTTGAGGGACTGCCAGCCGGCGAGGTCGTCGCGCAACACGACGGCGATCTTGGTGTCGAATCCGCTGCTCATGGCGTCCACGATCACCCGGCGGCGATCACCGCGTCTTGTACGTTCCTGGCGTGGGTGAGGAGGTGCGCGCCTGGCGGCCCGCGGTACCGGGGATCCGGGAGGTGTTCCACGCGCACTTCGTCGACCACGCCTACCCGGCCCACACCCACGACGCGTGGACGCTGCTGATCGTCGACGACGGCGCCGTGCGCTACGACCTCGACCGCCACGAGCACGGCGCGCTCCCGGCCTCGGTGACCCTGCTGCCGCCGCACGTGGCCCACGACGGGCGCTCGGCGCGGCCCGGCGGGTTCCGCAAGAGGGTCGTGTACCTCGACGACGTCACGCTCGCAGCGCCACCCCTGATAGGCCGCGCGGTCGACCGGCCCGCCGTCGACGACCCGGTGCTGCGCCGGCGCGTCGACCAGCTGCATCACGTGCTGGACCGCCCGGGCGAGGAGCTGGCGGCGCAGAGCAGGCTCGCGTTCATCGTCGAGCGGCTGGCGGCTCACCTCGGGGAGCGGTCCGACGGGCACCGCCACGACCGCCGGCTGGCCCACCGCCTGCGGGACCTGCTCGACGCGCGGCTGCCCGAGGGGCTGGGCCTCGACGAGGCCGGGCGGCTGCTGCACGCCCACCCCACACACCTCGTGCGGGCCTTCGGTGCGGAGTTCGGGCTCCCGCCGCACCGCTACCTCACGGGGCGGCGCGTGGACCTCGCCCGGCGGCTGGTGCTGGCGGGCATGCCGCCCGCGACCGTCGCGACGGCGACGGGCTTCCACGACCAGGCGCACCTCACCCGCCACTTCCGGCGGGTGGTCGGGACGACGCCGGGGCGGTTCGCGGCCCGCCCCGGCTGACGTCCTCGATCAGTTCTGGCCCGGCACCTGCTGCTGCGTGGGCTGCTGCTGCGGCTGGGCCGGCTGGGCCGGCTGGGCCGGCTGCACCTGCGGCTGGGACTGCTGCCCGGCCGGGATCTGCGAGCCGCCCTGGCCCATCGAGGCGCGGATCTGGTCGAGGCGGCTCTTGCCCGCGTAGTCGCGCGTGGCCTGCTCGACCTCGAGCATCCGGCCCTGCACGCTGTTCTGCGCGAGCTCGGCCTGACCGAGGGCGGTGGAGTACCGGCGCTCGATCTTGTCGCGCACCTCGTCCAGCGACGGCGTGTTGCCCGGCGCGGCGACCTCGCTCATGGAGCGCAGCGACGCGGAGACCTGCTCCTGCATCTTGGCCTGCTCGAGCTGGCTGAGGAGCTTGGTGCGCTCGGCGATCTTGGTCTGGAGGACCTGCGCGTTGCGCTCCACCGCCTGCTTGGCCTGCTGCGCGGCGCCGATCGACTGGTCGTGCAGCGTCTTGAGGTCCTCGACGTTCTGCTCGGCCGTCACCAGCTGCGACGCGAACTGCTCGGCGCTGGCCTCGTAGCGCTGCGCGCCCTCCTCGTCGCCCTTGGCGCGGGCGTCGTCGGCCATGACCAGCGCCTGGCGCGCCGAGGCCTGCAGCTTCTCGATGTCGGACAGCTGGCGGTTCAGCTTCATCTCCAGCTGGCGCTGGTTGCCGATCACCGACGCGGCCTGCTGCGACAGCGCCTGGTGCTGACGCTGCGCGTCCTCGATGGCCTGCTGGATCTGGACCTTCGGGTCCGCGTGCTCATCGATCTTCGAAGAGAACGCGGCCAGGAAGTACCGCCAGGCCTTGACGAAGGGGTTGGCCATCTGCTCCCGCCCAACTCGTGACGTCGATCCGGCTCAGGCGGGCGACATCCGCGCCTGGTCTCCCGACCATCGTCTCACCTCGCTGCGGAGGCTTCCACCGACCCGCCGTTCCCGGCGATCACGGCAAACACCGGCCTCACACCGATCTGGTCCCGATCACCGCGACTCACGCCGCGACGCACACCACCGTGGCCGACCAGGGCCCGCCGACGCCGCCGGCCAGGCCCACCAGGCGCACGGTCGTCGCCCCCTCCACGGGCGCCACGACCTCCTCGCCGTCGTCGGTGAGCGGGGCGCCCTCGGGCTCGGGCAGCGCGACCGTGCGCGGCGCGGCGGGCTCCTCGGGCTCAGGCGGGGTGGGGATGCGGGCGGACATGCTCGCGGACGCCGGCTCCTCCCCCGAGCTCGTTCCCGGCTCGAACGCCTCCTCGACGGCGGAGCGCAGTTCGGGGTCGACCGCGGGGCCGTCGAACCCGCCGCGCCCGCCGGCCCCGGCGCCGACCGGCACGCGGCGCGGGGTCGGACGCATGGCGTCCGCGACCTCGTCCAGCAGCTCCGGCAACGACAGGTCCAGGGCCTCGCAGACGGCCGCGAGCAGCTCGCTCGACGGCTCCTTGCGGCCCCGCTCGATCTCCGAGAGGTATCCCAGGCTGACCCGCGCCTCCCGCGAGACGTCCCGCAGCGTGCGGCGTCGCTCGGTCCGGGCGCGCCGGATGGTCCCGCCGATGGCCTCGCGCAGCAGCAGCGACATGCCATACCTCCCAGCATTGGTCGTGGGTGTCCCCGTGGCGGCGCCCGGAGGAGTCCCGACCGGGCGTCGACGACCGTGTCCGTCCACCGTACCGAGATCGACGCGGCGGGGACGGTGACGTGAGCCCGGGGCTGTTCGTCCTGAGCGAACAGGGCCCAGCGAGGTTCAGGCGGCGCGCGCCTTCGTCCGCAGGCGCAGTGCGCGCACCAGGTAGTCGGCCCCGGTGACGACGGTGACGACGACCGCGGCGACCATGAGCACCGCCACGGCCGGCGCGGACACCGGCGGCAGCGGCATGATCGCGAGCCCGAGCGCGACCGTCTGCAGCACCGTCTTGATCTTGCCGCCGCGGCTGGCCGGGATCACCCCGTGGCGCAGCACCCAGAAGCGCAGCAGCGTCACGCCGAGCTCGCGGACCGCGATGGTGATGGTCACCCACCACGCGAGCTCGCCGAGCATCGACAGCCCGACGAGCGCGGCGCCGGTGAGGGCCTTGTCGGCGATGGGGTCGGCGATCTTGCCGAAGTCGGTGACCAGCCCCCAGCGGCGCGCGAGGTCGCCGTCGAAGGTGTCGGTGAGCGAGGCGATCGCGAACACCGCGAACGCCGCCCAGCGCCAGGCCGTGCTCTGCCCGTGGTCGACGAACAGCACCACGAGGAAGACCGGCACGAGCACGAGCCGCACGACGGTCAGCGCGTTCGCGATGTTGACCAGGGGCACGGGCGCGACGACCCCGGCCGGCGGCGTGGACGCGGTCGACGGGGACGACCCGCCCGACCCGCGGCTCGTCATCGGGCCCCGGCCCCGACGGGCGCAGCGGTCTCGACCGAGCCCTCGCCGGCGACGGTCGGGGACTCGACGGCCGGGGACTCGACGGTCAGGGCCTCGACGGTCAGGGCCTCGACGGTCAGGGCCTCGACGATCAGGTCGACGCCCTCCGCGTCGGTCACCCGGCCCGTCACCACGACGCCGGGGGCGAGGGCGTCGAGCAGCTCGTGGCCGGCCTCGGAGCCGCCCTCGAGGGTGCACTCGCCGTCCACGTCGGGGCCCTGGTGGGCGGCGCGCCCGACCCAGGCGTCCACCTCGTCGTCCCAGCGTTCGACGAGCACCTCGACGGTCGTCCCCACGCGGCGCGCGGCCCGGTCCTCGGCGACGTGCTCGGCGAGGCTCGTGATCCGTTCGACGCGAGCGGCGATCTCCGTCGGGTCGATCTTGTCGGGCAGGCCGAGGGCCTCGGTGCCGTCCTCGTCGGAGTAGCCGAACACCCCGACGGCATCGAGCTCCGCCTCGGCGAGGAAGGCCTCGAGCTCCTGCAGCTCCTCCTCGGTCTCGCCGGGGAAGCCGACGATGACGTTGGAGCGGATGCCCGCCTCCGGGTCGAGCGCGCGGATCTCGCGGCAGAGCGCGAGGAACGTCTCGCGCGAGCCGAACCGCCGCATGCGGCGCAGGACCGCGGCGCTGGCGTGCTGGAAGGACAGGTCGTAGTACGACGCGACGCCCGGGGTGCGGGCGATGGCCGCCAGGAGCGGCGGGCGCACCTCGGCGGGCTGGAGGTACGAGACGCGCACCCGTCGTATCCCCGCGACCTCCGCCAGCTCGCCCAGCAGGCGCTCGAGCGCCCCGCCGGCGGCGCCGCGGGCGTCGATGTCCTTGCCGTAGGACGTGGAGTTCTCGCTGACCAGCAGCACCTCGGCGACGCCGTGATCGGCGAGCCAGGCGGCCTCGGCGACGACGTCGCCCGGGTCGCGCGAGACGAAGGCGCCGCGGAAGGACGGGATCGCGCAGAAGGTGCAGCGCCGGTCGCACCCCGAGGCGAGCTTCAGCGGCGCGACCGGGGCGTCGTCGAGGCGGCGGCGCGGCACCGTCGGCACCCACTCGTGCCCGGGGATGCTCGTGTCGCGGACCGCCTCGGGGCGCTTCACCGGGCTGATCGGCAGGAGCGTGCGCCGGTCGGTGGGCGTGTGGGACGCGACCGGGCGCCCGGCGAGGACGTCGTCGAGGCGGGCGGGCAGATCGCCGTAGTGGTCGAAGCCGAGCACGGCGGCCGCCTCGGGCAGCGCGTCCGCGAGCTCGGCGCCGTACCGCTCGGCCATGCACCCGACCGCGACGACCTTCGCGTCGCCGCCACCGGCCGCGAGCACGGCGTCGACCGAGTCCTTCTTGGCCTGCTCGACGAAGGTGCAGGTGTTGACGACGACGACATCCGGCCCGTCGCCGTCACTGCCGTCACCACCGTCGGCGGACGCCTCGACGTCCCAGCCCTCGGCGGCCAGCCGGCCGGCCAGTTCCTCGGAATCGACGTCGTTACGGGCGCACCCGAGGGTCACCAGCGCCACACGGGGGCGCTCGGGAGATTGGGGGGAGCGCTCGACCACCTCCCCAGCCTATCGGCCCGACCCCTGGCCTACCCTCCGCTGGTGGTGAGCGCTCGGTGACCCCTCCGCACGGCACGGCGCACGACACGGCCCGCGACACCGCCGCCCCCGTCTTGCTGCGGCGCGCCCGCACCGCCGACGTCCGCGGCATCAAGACGCTGGTCGACTCGTTCGCCGACGACAACATCCTGCTGCGCAAGCCGCTGGTCACCCTCTACGAGACGGTCCAGGAGTTCCGCGTCGCGGTCCGTGGCCGAGAGGTCGTGGGGTGCGGCGCCCTGCACGTGCTGTGGGAGGACCTCGCCGAGATCCGCACCATCGCCGTCGACCCGCGGATGCAGGGTGCGGGCATCGGCCACGGTCTGGTCCACGAGCTGCTGGCCCAGGCCCGGGCGCTGGGCCTGCGCAGCGTGTTCGTGCTCACGTTCGAGGTGACGTTCTTCGAGCAGCACGGCTTCCGCGAGATCGAGGGCTCGCCGGTGAGCCCGGACGTCTACGCCGAGATGATGCAGTCGGCCGACGAGGGCGTCGCCGAGTTCCTCGACCTCGCCTACGTGAAGCCGAACACCCTCGGCAACAGTCGGATGCTGCTGGAGCTGTGATCGCACCGACGCGGCGAGGCCGGGGACCAGCGCGTCGTTCACGCGCGTGCGGTGACCATCCCTCACGCCGCCGATCCCGCCCGCCGCGGTGAGCACCGTGCGGAACCGGTCCGGACGATCGGCGGGTCGTCGACGAGCAGCACCCGGATCCCCACGGCCGGTCATCCGGCCAGCACGTGGTCCCACGCCGCCCTGTGCTCGTCGCCGTAGTGGTGCCCGTGCCCGGCCGGCGCGCCGACCGCGCCGAGCAGGTCCACCGAGGTCTGCAGCAACGACACCACCGGGACCCAGGGCGTGCCCGTCGGCCGGTCGGGTGGGGCGATCGCCAGCCGCGGCGACCAGACCACTGCCGGGTCGGAGGCGTGGGCGAGCACCGTGCCGCCCGCGGTCCGGGTGTCGGCGGGCGGCCCGACCCACAGCGCGCCGTCCGCCGCGCCGGGGTGGCGCGCCCACGCCTCGGCCCCGGCGAGAGCCCCGAGGCTCTGGCCGTAGAGCAGGACCCGGGTGCCGGGAGCGCGCGCCCGGTCGACCGCCGCGAGCAGCGCCGCCGTGGTCGCGACGGCGTCGTCGCGGGCGGTCAGGTACGACACCCAGCTCGGCGCGTCGTCGTACGCGACGGTCACGGTGGCGACGTCTCCCCCGCAGGCGTCGTCGAGCGTGGCGAGCGCGGCGGGGTCGGCCCAGCCCGAACCGGTCGGGACGACGACCACCACGGTCCGCCGGGCGAACCCGCCGGCCTGCTCGAGCGTCCGCACCGCGGTGTCCGCGCGCTCCACGGGCGACCCCGGCCCGAGGGGCAGCGCGACGTGGACACCGGCCGCCGGTCGCGGCGGGGCGGGCGCCGCGACGGGGAGCGGCCCGTCCGCCGTGGCCGTTGTCGCCACCGGGACCGCGACCAGACCGAGCACGAGGGTCATCGCGCCCACGACGGGCACGACCCGCACCGCCCGGCACCGCGCCGCGAGGACGATCAGCGTCCCCACCACCGCGACGAGCGACCAGCCGACGGGCGCCAGGCCCATGTCGACGCGCTGGACGTCCTGCATCCCGAGCGTGACCGCGACCCAGGTCCCGGCGAGACCGACACCCGTCGGCGGGAGCCTGCTCCCCACCCGCCGATCGAGGCGCCGCCCGGCGCCCGTCAGTACCGCGGACTCGACGAGCTGGGTCACCACGCCGCGCGGGAGCATCGGCGGGAACGTCGAGATCGCGAGCAGGAGTGCGGCGATCACACCCGGCCGCGGACGAACGGGCCGTGCTCGACGACCGGCACGCTCCAGCCCTGCCGCCACGAGTTCACCGCGACGGCGACGTCGGCCAGACCGGCGACGACCTGGCAGCGCAGGCGATCCCAGGACGCTCCGGTGCCGATCGCGCTCGTCCCGACCCCCGCGTCGCAGGCGGCCGCGAGGTCGGTGGCCAGCTGCCGGTCCAGCGCGGCCCGAGCCCATCCCCCGAGCGGCGCGCCGCGCGCGGCGGCGTGGCGCAGCAGGTCGTAGCCGAGGTCGTGCGCCCGGCACGCGTCGTCGAACGACCGCGGCAGGTCGACCGGCGAGGAGCACCCACCGGCCGGGTTCAGCAGCATCCCGTCGACGACGGCGGGGCGCCGCTCGGTCCGGGCCGTCGCGGCGAGATAGGACGCCGGGAGCCGGGCGTCGGCGCGGTCGTGCCCGGCGGTGAGCTCGGCGACCGCGCGGGCCGCGCCGGGGTCCTCGGGCCCGCTGCGGGGGACGGTCGCCTGCCCGGTGCCGGTAGCGAGCATCAGTCCGCCGAGCACCGCGAGGACGACGAGAATCGTCGCGGTCCGCGGCCTGGCGAGCCGGCGGGGCCACGCCAGGGTCGGCGGCGCGGAGGCATGGGCGTCGGTGCAGGTCATGGCGGGGAACGCTCGCCGCCACCGACCTCGTCGCGCGTCGTGCCACGGAGTGGGCTGCCGAGCAGGACCACGATCCCATCGAGGTCCGGACGTCATACCCGGGGGTGAGGACCCTGGTGTGACGACACGACCCGCGCGGGCCTCCTAGCCTCTCCACCATGGCAGGCGGCACGAAGCGGAGCGGAGCTGCCGCGCCGAGGGCCGACCGCCGGAAGCGCTGGTCGATCGTCGGCCGTGTCGTCCTCGCCGGGATCCTGCTGGCGATCGCCTGGCCGACCGCGTTCGCCGAGCTGGCCGTCACCCCGGCGACGGCGCCGGCGGCGGCGCTCGTGGTCGTCCTGCCGGTGCTCGTCGCGCCCGAGCACCCGTGGTGGGCCTGGGTGGCGTCCACACTGGGAGCCCTCCTGGTGGCGCTGTTCGTCGGGCCCGAGCCCGGCCACGCCCTCGCCGTGCAGGTCGTGCACCTGGTGGTGCTCTGCGGTCTCACGGCGCTGGTCGTCGCCCGGTGCGCCCGGTGGGCGGCCGCGGTCGGCACCGTCGGGCTGGCCGTCGTCTTCGTGGTCGCGACCCGATCGGCGGAGGGCGACGGAGACGGGATCTTCTTCACCGTGATCGTGCTGGCGGTGGGGTTGCTGGCGCGACGGGTGCTCACCCAGCGCCGGGAGATCGCCGCGGCCGAGGAGCTGCGGGCGGACTCCGAGTCGCGGCGCGCGGTGCTGCAGGAGCGCGCCCGGGTGGCCCGCGACCTCCACGACGTCGTGGCCCACTCGATGTCGATGGTGGTCGTGCGCGCGGAGACCGCCCGCTACCGCTTGCCGGGAGTGGACGCGGCCTCGGCCGAGGAGTTCACGGCGATCGGGGACGCGGCGCGCGCGGCGCTCACCGAGCTGCGCGGGGTCCTGTCCGTGCTCCGCGCCGACGACGAGGACGCCGAGCTGGCCCCGCAGCCGGGCGCGGGAGACGTCGACGAGCTGCTCGCCGCCACGTCCGCAGCCGGCGTCGACCTGACCGTGACCACCACCGGCGATCCCGCCGGGCTCGGCCCCGCGGCGTCGGTCTCGCTGTACCGGATCCTCGCCGAGGCACTGGCCAACGCCTCGCGGCACGCGGCGGACGCGCCGGTCACGGTGACCATCGAGCACACCCCGGACGCCGTGCGGCTGCGGGTGGTCAACGGCCCCGGGCGCTCGGCGGCGGGACCGGGCTCCGGGCTCGGGCTGCCGGGCATGCGCGAGCGGGCCGCCGCGGTCGCGGGCGCCCTGACCGTCGGCCCGACCGCCGAGGGCGGGTTCGCGGTGGACGCTCGGCTGCCGGCCGGGAGACGGAGCGCAGCGGAGCTTGACCCGTCGACGTCACGTGCCACGCTGAACGGCATCACCGGGAGCGACGCGTGACGCGAGTCCTCGTCGTCGACGACCAGGCCATGGTGCGCGAGGGCTTCGGCGCGCTGCTCGACGCGCAGGACGGGCTCGAGGTCGTCGGGCACGCCGCCGACGGCGAGGAGGCCGTGGCTGCGGTGGACCGCCACACCCCGGACGTCGTGCTCATGGACGTCCGCATGCCGCGCCTCGACGGCCTCGCCGCCACCCGGCGGATCCTCGCGCGCCACGGCGAGGTGCGGGTGCTCGTGCTGACCACGTTCGACGTCGACGAGTACGTCTACGAGGCCCTGCGCGCGGGGGCGAGCGGCTTCCTGCTCAAGGACGCGCCGGCCGAGGAGCTGGTGCGGGCCGTCCGGGTGGTCGCGGGCGGGGACGCGCTGCTCGCCCCGTCGATCACCCGGCGGCTGGTCGCCGAGTTCGCCTCCCGCGCGGTGCCCGCCCGCTCGACCTCGACCCGGCTGAACGTGCTGACCGCCCGCGAGCGCGAGGTGCTCGTGCTCGTCGCCCGCGGACTGTCCAACGGCGAGATCGCCGAGCACCTCGTGCTGGCCGAGCAGACCGTGAAGACCCACGTGGGGCGCATCCTCACCAAGCTCGACCTGCGCGATCGCGTCCAGGCCGTCGTGCTCGCCTACGAGACGGGTGTCGTCACGGCCCGGCTGGACCGGTGAGCGCGGCGGCGAGCTCGCGCATCAGCTCCCCGGGCCGTCCGTAGCCGGCCGGGGCGGGCGGGTAGCGGCGCAGAACGTCCACGACGGTCGGGGTCGCGAGGTCCCGGCACCGGGCGAGGTGGTGGTCGGGGTCCTCGCCCGACAGCTCGCACGCCCGCGCGGCATACGCCGCCGCGCCGAGGAGGTGCCCGACCTGGGTGTCCTTCGCGAACGGGTGCAGGAACGCGGCCCCGGCCGCGTGACCCGCGGCGCGCGCGGCCTCGCTGGCGGCGGCACGGCCGGCATCCCGCGCCTCCCGCGCGGCGCGATGGGCGGCCCAGGCGGCGTCGCGGAGGGTCTTGGTGCGGGCTCCCCCGTCGGCGAAGGCCTGGGCGGTCGCGATCGCGGAGTGCGCCCGCTCGTCGTCGGTCAGCGCGAGCGCCGGGCGTGCGGAGGCCGCGGCGTAGGCGGTCACCGCGCGGATCTCGTCGAGGGTCAGGGCGACGGGAACGGCGGGCACGTCGTCGATCCTGCCGCCACGCTCCACCCCGCCATGGTGTTCCCCGGGGCAGGAGAAGAGGAGGGCCGGTGCTCGAACTGATCCCGCGCGAGCGGCGCACGCTCGCCCCGGGCGTCGTCCACGTCCCGGACTGGCTCTGCCCCGAGAGGCAGCGGCGGATCGTCGGCGCCGCCCAGCAGTGGGCCCGCGAGGGTCCCGGCGCGCGACACGCGACCCTGCCCGGCGGGGCGCGGATGAGCGTCGAGACGGTGTGCCTCGGCTGGCACTGGATCCCCTACCGCTACAGCCGCACCCGCGACGACCAGGACGGATCGCCGGTCCAGCCCTTCCCGGCGTGGCTGGCGACACTCGGGGCGACGGCCGTCGCCGACGCCTACGACGAGCCCGACGTCGCCTATGAGCCCGACGTGGCACTGATCAACTCCTACCGCGGCGACGCGCGCCTCGGGATGCACCAGGACCGCGAGGAACTCGCGCCCGATCCCGTGGTCTCGCTGAGCCTCGGCGCGGCGTGCGTCTTCCGCATCGGCAGCCCGCACGATCGCCGCGGCCCGTGGCAGGACGTCGAGCTGTACTCCGGCGACCTGATCGTCTTCGGGGGCGAGCACCGCCTCGCCTACCACGGCGTGCCGAGGCTGCTGCCCGACCGCGACGTGCCCGACGTCGGGACGGCGCCCGGCGAGCGGATCAACATCACGCTGCGCGTCTCGGGTCTCTGATGTTCCGTCTGCTGGGCGTCGACGGCCACCCCTACCTCTCGGCGACGCCCGGCACGCTCGGCGGGCACCGGCACCTGCGCCTCTCCGGGCATCGCGTGTTCGTCGTCGACGAGGCCATCGCGCGGTCGGCGGGGTGTCAGCGGCGTGGCGTCGCAGACGTTCAGTGTCCGTAACGCCACGCGCTCGCCGCAGAGACGATCACCCCGCGGTCGGGATCGTTACCGTTCCGTGTCCGGTGGTGGGGCCGGGGCTGGGGCTTCCCCGCCGTCGTTGTCAGCGGCCGGGACCTGGCGGCGTTCGTGCGGGCGCGGTTCGCGGTGCACAACCGCGCCGAGGCCGAGCTGTGGCGGGCCTGGGGCCGGGCTGGGGCCGGGCTGGGGCCGGGCTGCGCGAGCTCGGGTCGGCGGTCGAGGAGCTCGACGGGCGCCCGCGACGGTTGGCGAGCTCGGACGAGTTCTCCGGCGACGAGGTCGCCGCCGTGCTCGGCTGCTCGCGCGTCGCGGCGTCGCGGCGTCTGGAGCCGGCCGACGGCCCGTTCTCGCGGCTACCCCCGCTGGGGGCCGCGGTGTGGCGGGGCCGGCTCGACGAACCGAACGTCCGCGCGCTCAGCGAGTGTCTCCGCGACCTCTCCGCTGATCATGCCCGTCATGTGGTGGCCGCCGTGCTCGACGAGGCGGTGGGGTTGCCGGTGATGGCGCTGCGCGAGCGGGTCGCCGAGATCGCGCTGGCACCCGACCCGGACCGGGCCGAGCGGCGCCACCGAGGCGCGCGGGCGGCTCGAACTCGCGGCGAACCCGTCCGGGAACGCGACCCTGTCGTACGCCGAGGCCCCGATCCCCGACGGGATCGTGTCGATGTCGCGCGGGTCGAGGCTGCAAACCGCCGGGCTGCTCGGGTCGATGGGCCCGATCGGTGACTGCTACGACGAATTCGATGATGGAGTCGTTCTGAGGCATCGTGTGGCTCGAACTGCTGGACTCACGGACCTGGAATTCACGTGCCGAACTTTGCCAACGCGATATTCGAATGGATAGAGTGCTGGTACAAGCCCAAGCGGCGCCATTTCAGCATCGGCATGCTCGGCGCGCTGGACCACGAAGCGGCCCGCCCCGGCCTGACCAAGATCACTGACCCACACCGTCCGTGTCCGGTGCCAGGGGCCACCTCACCCCATGTCCTGCTGTGCACCCGTGCCTGAGACCGTTGCCCGAGTGAGCGTTCGGGGGAACATCGACCCGTCCAACGCGGTGCAGTTGGGCAACTGGGATGGCGCGACCGGCCGGTTCTGGGCCGATCACGCTGAGCACTTCGACCGCGGGGTCGCTGCCTATCGGACCCGGTTCCTCGGAGCGGCCGGGATCGCCGCGGACGACCACGTCCTCGACATCGGGTGCGGTGCGGGTCAGAGCACCCTGGACGCGGCGCGGCGCGCGGAACGTGGCGCCGCGCTGGGGGTCGACCTGTCCTCGCAGCTGATCGAGCTCGCGCGCCGTCGCGCAGCCGGCGAGGGCGTCGGCAACGCGCGGTTCGAACAGGCCGACGCTCAGGTGCATCCGTTCCCGGCTGAGCGATTCGATGTGGCGATCAGCCGCCATGGGGCGATGTTCTTCGGCGACCCGGTGGCCGCGTTCGGCAACATCGCGAACGCGCTGAAGCCGGGTGGACGGCTGGTGCTGTTGACCTGGCAGCCGTTCGAGCGCAACGCGTTCCTGCGCGAGGTGCTGACCGCGCTGGCTGTGGGGCGATCGGTGTCGGTGCCGCCCTCGGACGCGCCGAGCCCGTTCGCCCTGTCCGAGCCGGATCGGGTGCGGACGCTCCTCGGCGCGGCGGGGTTCGTGGACGTCGCGCTGGAGGACGTGCGCGCGCCGATGGACTTCGGCCCGACTCCCGAGCGGGCGATGCAGTACCTGGCCGGCCAGCACGCCGGCTTGCTCGCCGATCTCGACCCCGAGACCCGCGACCGGGCTCT
This sequence comes from Actinomycetospora sp. 2LY8.5, assembly GCF_057180585.1. NCBI lineage: Bacteria > Bacillati > Actinomycetota > Actinomycetes > Pseudonocardiales > Pseudonocardiaceae > Actinomycetospora > Actinomycetospora sp. 2LY8.5. The sequence continues at coordinate 65,445 of NZ_JBXUHE010000015.1, read as the reverse complement.
CGAGGCACTGCGTGTCAGCGTCGAGGCCCATCACGACGACCGCGCCGTGCGCTATGACTCGGCCGCCTGGCTGATCACCGCACAGGCTCGCCGCTAGCGAGAGCCGACGGTCGTCCGTGACGACGTCCGCTGGCCCGTCGTGCCCTGTGACGGGCGCGGCTAGACTAGCGCGGGTCCGTGGCCATCGAGGTCGGTGGAGAGACCTCGGCCTCCGCGCCCGGCTCGTAGGGCTGTGCCGGTCAGGTCGTGGGTCGGACAGCGAGCCAGAGTTCGATGTCGGCGTGCTCGCCGTCCTCGTCGTGGTAGGTCGCGTGAACGAGCGACGGCGCGGGATCCAGCTGGTACGGGTTGGCGGGTAGCCATTCACCTCCGACGGCCCGCCAGAGGGACTCCAGTGACTGCGGGAACGCTCCCGAGGTGGTGAACACCGCCCATGTGTGCGCGGGCACGGCCAGGACGTCGTACCCCTGGGGCGCAGGCTTGTTGGTGGCGGCACCGACGTAGTAGTCGGCCTCGGTGCCCTCGGCCCCACCGGTCCCGTCGGCGTCGTTCCAGACCGAGATGCCACCGTGAGGTTCCTGGTCCGAGAGGTCCTCGAACGCCTCCCAGTCGGCGTCCGGCAGCGACCTCACGAGCCGCTCGGCCTCGGGGTTGATGCCCTCGAAGGCGATGGTGGAGCGGGTCTTGCGGCCCACTACACGGAACGCCGGCTTCTCGACGATGCGGTACTGCATGTCCGTTCTCCCTTCGACCGTGAGGTGAAAGGACAGACGGGGCTGGGAACGCAGGATCGCGCCCGGGCGGCGGGCCTGCTCGGGCCCGACGCCGTGCACGCCCCGGAACGCGCGCGCGAAAGCGTCTGCCGAGGTGTAGCCGAACCGCACGGCGATGTCCTGCACGGCCTCGTGGCCGTCGCGCACCGCGCCGGCCGCGACTGTCATGCGCCGGCGGCGGATGTACTCCGAGAGCGGCATCCCGGCCAGCATCGAGAACACCCGGCGGAGTTGGTACTCCGAGGTGAGGGTCACCGCCGCCACGTCCCGAACGGGAACGTCGTGGTCGAGGTGTGCCTCGATGGCGTCCATCGCGCGGTTCCACAGCTCCATGTCTGATCCCTCCTGACATGTCCCAGCCTCGGCGACACCGGAGGGCGAGGTCCGACCATTCATGCCCGCGATCGTCGGGGCAGGGCGACCCGGTCGAGGAGCGCGGCAGTGCCAGGTCAGCCCCTGCCCGCCGATCAAGCGGGGCCCGCAGCAGTCGGAAGTGCGAGGTCCACAGCGGTCTGGACTCGCTCGAGCAGCGGGAGGCGCTGGTCGATCGCGGTGGTCGCGGCGGCGATGGCCGCGCCGAGGGCGGCGCCGAGGGCGGCGTGGACCACGAGTGGGTCCAGTGCGGGGTCGGTCTCGAGCAGCACCTCGGCCCAGCGCTGCTCGCTGGCGAACAGGCGTCCGACGGCCGCGTGGCGCAGTTCAGGCGATGCGGCCACGACACGGCCACGAGCGGCCTGGGCGTCCTCGCTCGCCGTACCGATCGGACCGATGTCGAGCAGACGTGCCAGCGCTCGGCGCAGGACCACGGCGATCGGCTCGTCGGCGCTGCGCTGGCGCAAGACCTCGCTGACCTGCTCGACGCGGCGCTGCTGGTCGGCGAAGACGACGTCTTCCTTCGTCGGGAAGTAGACGAAGAACGTGGCCGGCGAGATCTCCGCGTGCTCGGCGATCTGGGCGACCGACGTCGCGGAGTAGCCGCGCTCATCGAACAGCCGCAGAGCGGCGGCGACGATCGCCCCGCGCGTCGCTTGCTTCTTGCGCTCCCGCAGACCGGCCACCAGGACAGCATAGACAGTCGAAAGTCACACACACTCGAAAGTCATAGAGACTCTTGATTTGTGGCATGGTGGGGTCATGGACGTCGACTCCACCACGATCGCGGTCATCACCGGCGGATCGCAGGGCATCGGCCTGGGCATCGCACGTGCGGTGGCTCGGCGAGGAGCCGCGGTCGTGCTTCTCGATCTCGACGATCGCGCGCTGGCACAGGCCCGCGACGAGCTCTCCACGCTCACCCGCGTCCTCACGCGCCGGATCGACGTCCGCGACCGCGAAGCCCTGCACGCGGCGGCCGAGGACATCGAAGGACACCTCGGCCCGGTCGACCTGGTGGTCGCGAACGCCGGCGTCGGCCTCGGGGTGTTCCAGCCGCTGGTCGGCGAACTCACCTACGCCACCTGGGACTACGTGGTCGGCGTGAACCTCGGCGGAGTCAACAACACGATCCAGACCTTCGTCCCCCGCATGATCGAACGATCACGACCGGGGCACGTGGTGACCACGGCATCCGCGGCCGGGCTCGCCGTCTTCCCCGAGCGAAGCTCCGGCTACACCTACCACGCGTCCAAGTTCGCCGTGATCGGCATGACCGAAGCGCTACGACGCGGCTTCCGGGACTCGAACCTCCCCCTCAGCGCCTCGGTGCTCATCCCCGGCCTCGTCGCCACCTCCGTCGCAGCCAACAGCGTGAAGCTCGCCCCGACCGAAGCCCTCGACCCCGAACGAGCCGCCGGCCTCGAACACGTCGTCGCCGCCGGAACTGCCGCCGCGCAGAAGTACGGCCGCGACATCGACTCGGTCGGTGAGCAGACCCTCCACGCCCTACGAGACGACCAGCTCTACATCCCGACCGACCGTCTCGCCCACACCGCCCTCGAGGATCGAACTCAGGCGATCATCGCGGCGATGCCCGCCCCGTCCGACTACGACAACGGCCTCGCCGACGCGATGAACGACCGCCGCCGCGGCGAGTGGCAACCCTGAACCACGCCGAGCAGTCCCACATCGGCCACCGTCGGCGACCCGCGCAGAACATCCGGACGGGTAAGCCTCGCGCCGCCCCAGGATCACGACCCGCCGCCCCGCAGGACGCGGCTACCCGCGCTCGACGTCCTCGTCGGCCGGCGGCCCGTCCGGATCGTCGTCGGCCGCCGCCGACGGCACCGGTTCCCCGCGCAGCGACGCCAGGAGGTCGGGCAGCTCGTCGGGCTTGAACAGCACGTCGCGGGCCTTCGAGCCCTCCGACGGACCGACGACGCCACGGGTCTCGAGCAGGTCCATGAGCCGGCCGGCCTTCGCGAACCCGACCCGCAGCTTGCGCTGCAGCATCGAGGTCGACCCGAACTGGCTGGTGACGATCAGCTCGGCCGCCGCGACCACGAGCTCGAGGTCGTCCCCGATGTCCGGGTCGATCTCCTTCTTCTCGCCGGCGGCCTCGGTGGTGACGCCCTCGGTGTACTGCGGGTCGGCCTGCTCCTTGCAGTGCTCGACCACCGCGGAGATCTCGTCGTCGGCGATGAACGCGCCCTGCAGGCGGTTGGTCTTGCCCGCGCCCATGGGCAGGAACAGCGCGTCGCCCATGCCGATGAGCTTCTCGGCACCGGGCTGGTCGAGGATGACCCGCGAGTCCGTCAGCGACGACGTCGCGAACGCCAGACGCGACGGCACGTTCGTCTTGATCAGGCCGGTGACGACGTCGACGCTCGGGCGCTGCGTGGCGAGCACCAGATGGATGCCGGCGGCCCGCGCCTTCTGGGTGATGCGGACGATGGCGTCCTCGACGTCGCGGGGCGCGGTCATCATGAGGTCGGCGAGCTCGTCGACGATGCACATGATGTAGGGGTAGGGCCGGTAGACCCGCTCCGAGCCGAGCGGCGCCTGGATCGCGCCGCTGCGCACCTTCTCGTTGAACGTGTCGATGTGCCGTACGCGGTTGGCCTGCATGTCCGCGTAGCGCTGCTCCATCTCCTCGACCAGCCACTGCAGCGCCGTGGCCGCCTTCTTCGGCGAGGTGATGATCGGCGTGATCAGGTGCGGGATGCCCTCGTAGGGCGTCAGCTCGACCATCTTCGGGTCGATGAGGATCATCCGGACCTCGTCCGGCGTGGACCGCTGCAGCAGGGACACGAGCATCGAGTTGACGAAGCTCGACTTACCGGAGCCGGTGGAGCCGGCCACGAGCAGGTGCGGCATCTTCGCGAGGTTGGCCGTGACCATCCGACCCTCGATGTCCTTGCCCAGGCCGATCACCATCGGGTGGGTCTCGGCGCGGGCCGTCGCCGAGTTGAGGACGTCGCCGAGGCGGACCATCTCGCGGTCGGTGTTGGGCACCTCGATGCCCACCGCCGACTTGCCCGGGATCGGCGCGAGCAGCAGCACGCGGTCGGTGGCCGCGGCGTAGGCGAGGTTGCGGTGCAGGGCGGTGATCTTCTCGACCTTCACCCCGTGCCCGAGCTCGACCTCGTAGCGGGTGACCGTCGGGCCGCGGGTGAAGCCGGTGACCTCGGCGTCGATCTTGAACTGCTCGAGCACCCCGGTGATGGCCTCGATCATCGCGTCGTTCGCGGCACTGCGGGCCTTGGGCGCCTCGCCCGGGGTGAGCAGGTCGGGCGGCGGCAGCCGGTAGTCGGAGTCGGGATCGTCGCGGTGCGAGCTGAACGACGTCGCGGCCTGGGGGTCGGTCTCGGTCTCCTCCGGAGCCTCCGGGGGCGCCGGGGGCGCCGGGGGCGCCGCCGCGGCCGCACGCGCCGGAGCTTTCGCGCGGCCCTTCGGCGGTGCCGTCGGCTCGTCCTCGGCGGGGCGGGTCAGGTCGGGGACGGCCGCCGCGTTGCGGTCGCGGTGGCGGGCCGGGTGGCCCGCGGCGTCGCCCGCCTGCGAGCCGTCCTCCGGGCCCTCGGGGTCGCCGAGGTCGCCGAGGTCGCCGCCCTTGCGGCGCCCGCGCCGCGGGATCGCGGCGGTCGGCGCCGTGCCGTCGTCGTCCTCGGACACGCCGTCGACGTCGACGTCGTCGGGCCCGCCCCACTCGTCGTCCGGGTGCTCGCCGGTGACGAGCGCCCGCAGGCGCACTCCGACCTCGCGCACCGGCGTGCCGGTGAGCACGAGCAGCCCGTAGAGCCCGACGAGCACGAGGACGACCCCGGCGATCCAGACGGTGACGCCGCGCGCCAGCGGGTCGGCGACCACGGCGCCGAGGACGCCCCCGCCGGCGCGCCGCCCGGCGAGGTCGCGCGGGGCGCCGGCCACGAGGTGCCAGACCGCCAGCACGCAGACGCCGAGCAGCAGCGCGCCGACCACGGTGCGCGGCCGGGTCTCGGGTTCCGGGTCGGTGCGCAGGAGCACGACCGCGACGCCGAGGAGAACGACGGGCAGCACCAGGGCCGCCGCGCCGATGACGGTGCGCAGCCCGACGTCCAGGCCCGCGCCCACGGGCCCGCCGGCGCCCCACCACACCCCCGCGGCGGTGAGGACCGCGAGCACGACGAGGCCGAGGGCGACGCCGTCACGCTGGTGGGCGGCGTCGACGTCGCGGGCGCGTCCCAGCGTCCGGACCAGGGAGCCGAGCCCGCGGGCGGTGAGCACCCAGCCGCCTCGCAGCGTGCGCACGATGGGACCGGGCCCGGTGCGGCGCGCGGGAGCACGGCCCTTGGTCGTCCGCGTCGCCGGCCGCTTGCGGGCCCGCGTGGGACGGCGCTGCTGGGGCGAGCGGGCCGTGGTGTCGGCACCGCCGCCCTTCGCGCGCGGGGTCCGCCCGCCCGTGATGGGGCGGCTGCGGGACCCGCGCTTGTCAGGTGTCTCGGTCCGCCCGGCCATGGCCCCACGGTATCCCGGGGGCACCACGAGCCCCGGTAGCCACACGCGCCCCGCCCGGGTGGGACCGGGACCGGGACCGGGACGACCGGGACTACCGGCGCCCGACGATCTCGTCGTGCCACACGGAGGTCTTCGTGCGGTACTCCGGCGCGACCATCACCTCACGCTCGGCGAGCAGCTGCTCGAACCCCGCGGCGGCGTCCGGCGCCTCCTGTGGGCAGCAGCGCGTCGAGAGCTCGACCAGCTCGCGCCCACTCGGGAACCGGAAGTGCTCGAGGTCGACACGCCGCAGACCCAGCCCGCCCGCCGACACCTTCACCCGGCGCACGACCATCGGGCCGTGCACGTGTAGCTCACTCAGGGCGGCGTCGTCGACGGTCTCGCTCCCGCCGGTCAGGGCCCACGTGCACTGGGTGGCGGACAGCAGCTCGCGCGCCTTCGCCGAGCCGGCGATCACCGACGCGGCGATCGCCGAGTCGATGTCGCGGCGCACCTCGATGTCCTTCCAGACCCCCTCGGGCACGACGTCGTACTCCACGCGCGCGCCCCGGGGCCGGTAGCACCCGAGCTCCGTGCCGCGGCGACGTGCGGACACCGCGAGGTCGAACTTCCCGCGCGCACGGCGCCGCAGGCGGACCTCCACGCCGGCCCGGAGGAGATCCAGCTCCGCGGTGTCGAGGAGGTAGCTCTGGCGCACGCTCCAGGTCGGTGCGTGGCGCCCCGTCAGGGCTTCGGCCGCCGCCCCGGCCGGCGGCACCAGCAGGGTCTTCATCTCCACGCTGTCGGCGTGCGTCCCGTGCGTGCTCAGCCATCGGAGCGCCTCGGCCGACCCGAACCTGCCCACCCGACAGTCCTCCCGTCCGGCGCCGACCGCCCCCGCCGGCGGCGCCGCCCACGACCGACCATAGACGCCTGACGGTGATCCACGACACCTCGGCACGCAGAACCCCGCCGGTCGGACAGGGCTGACGGTCCGTCCCGGACGAGTCGTCCCCCGTTCCGGAAAACGGAACAGTCCAGAAAACTACCGACCGTGATCATCCGAGGCCGGGGCAGTGATCGGCGCCCCGTGGACATGATCGAGATCTATTGACCTCGTTGGACCTCTTGCCGACGTCGGAACGGCTCCCTACTGTCGCCTGTGGCTCAGCACACACCGCTCGGCGCCCGCGATCGACCGGCCGCCGTGGGACGGACGTGTCCTGCCGCCCCAGTGGTCGACGTCGTCGGCCGGACGGTCGAGTGACCGAAGGCAGCAGCGAGAGCCCTCCCCGACCTCGACGTCCCGGCGATGCGCCACGTCCCGCGACGGCACCGGCCGCCCCTGGGCCCGGGCCCGTCGACGGAGAAGAGATCGGGCATCCACGAGGAGGTACGTCGGATGACGTCCACAGATCGAGACGCCGAGCTGAGCGCAGCCGGCCTGGACGGCCAGAACAGGACAGCACTGGGCCGACTTCTCGGCACGGGGTCCATCGGGCACGCCGAGAAGGGGTCCGACGGCATCATGCGGGCCACGGTCCGGATCCCGGAGGACGAGCTCATCTGGGAGCCGTCGATCCTCGTCTTCCCCGAGGGGGGCGAGGTCGAGCTCACGCTCATCAACGACGACAAGAACACCCACTGCGCGGTGCTCCCCCACAACGGCGACCCCAAGATCATCTGGTTGGTCAACCACTCCAAGGGCACGGCGCGGCTCTCGCTGTCCGGCCCGGGCACCTATTACTACGGCTCCACGACCGGCAACGACGAGGGTCGCGGCCTGACGGGTGCGCTCGTGTTCGGCGGCGAGGTGCCGGACTCGGCGAAACAGGACCGTCCCCCGCAGCCACGCCCGTAGAGCCGTAGAGCCCGAGAGAGGAATTCCGTCGTGACCGATTACGTGGACGCCGGCGAGGCCGTCCCGCACAAGACCCTCAGCGCCACCAAGGGGCAGGCCCCGGCCACCGGGAACGTCGACTTCGAGCGCATCAAGAACGCCAAGTCGGAGCCCGCCAACTGGCTGACCTACTACGGCAGCTACGACGGCCAGCGGTACAGCCCGCTGGACCAGATCAACAAGGAGACCGTCAAGCGCCTGACTCCCGCGTGGGTCTTCCAGGCCGGCATGAACGGCCTGCACTCCGGCGCCTCCACCTACTCGTTCGAGGCCTCGCCGCTGGTGGTCGAGGGCGTCATGTACGTCTCCGGCCCGGACGGCAAGGTGTGGGCGATCGACGCCGCCACGGGCGAGGAGTTGTGGCGCTACAAGTGGGCGTCGCCCTACGACGTCTCGCTGTGCTGCGGCAACGTCAACCGCGGCGTCGCGGTGGGTCACGGCAAGGTGTACCTCTACACCCTCAACGCCCACCTCATCGCCCTCGACGCCCAGACCGGCGACCTGGTGTGGGACACCGTCAACGGTGACGTGCGCGCCGGCGAGAGCGGCTCGGTCGCGCCGCTGATCGTCAAGGACAAGGTGATCGTCGGCAGCGCCGGCGGCGAGTTCGGCCTCCGCGGCCACATCGACGCCTTCGACGCCCAGACCGGCGAGCGCCAGTGGCGTTGCTACACCGTCCCGAAGCCGGGCGAGCCCGGCTCGGAGACCTGGGGCGACGAGAACGCCGAGGCGTGGCAGCGCGGCGGCGCCAACTGCTGGGTCACCCCCACCTACGACCCCGAGCTCGAGCTGCTCTACCACGGCACCGGCAACCCGGCGCCCGACTTCGACGGCGGCGTCCGCCCCGGCGACAACCTCTACACCGACAGCGTCGTGGCGGTGGACGTGAACACCGGCCAGATCCGGTGGCACTACCAGTTCACCCCGCACGACCTGTGGGACTACGACTCGACGATGGAGAACCTGCTCTTCGACGCTCCGGACGGGCGCAAGCTGCTCGCCCACGCGGACAAGAACGGCTACTTCTTCGTCCTCGACCGCACCAACGGCGAGCTGGTGCGCGTCTTCCCCTTCGTCGACCGCATCACCTGGGGCGAGATCACGCCGGACGGCAAGGTCACGCCCAAGGTCTACCCGGACGAGGAGGGCGTCCCCGTGCACTTCTGGCCCGGCCCGGCCGGCGGCAAGGAGTGGACGCACATGTCGTACAACCCCAGCACGGGGTTGATCTACGTACCCGTCCAGGAGGTCGGGGCGACGGCCACCCGCCGCCGCCGCGAGTTCCGGGAGAGCATCCCCTACTGGGGCGCGGGCGTCGCCGTCGACCTCGACGACTTCTACGGGTACGTCGCGGCCATCGACCCGGTGACGGGCGAGGAGAAGTGGCGCTGGAACAACGAGTACCCGATGTGCGCCTCCACGCTGACGACCGCCGGCGGGCTCGTCTTCCAGGGCACGCCGACCGGTGAGTTCGTCGCCCTCGACGCCGACACCGGCGAGAAGCTCTACTCGTTCCAGTGCGGCAGCGGGCACCACTCGAGCCCGTCCACGTACGAGGTGAACGGCCGGCAGTACATCGCGGTGCCGACCGGGTGGGGCGGTTGGGTCGAGGGCTTCCTGCCCGGCCTGCTCGGTGCCGCCGCGGGTGACGCGCTGTTCTGCTTCGCGCTGCCCGAGTAATCCACCCAGAGAGCCAGGAATCGTCGCGCCGGCTCGTCCGAACGACGGCCGACAGGAAGGAGACACGCCATGGAGCTCCACGTGTGGGAGGCCCCGGAGTTCGAGGAGATCGGGGTCGCTCCCGAGGTGACGATGTACGTCGCCCAGATGGACGACTGATCGACCACTGATCGCGAAGGGGCGCCGGAGGGTTCCGGCGCCCCTTCGCGGCGTTTCGGTGCCCCCGCTCCTCGGCAAACCGTCAGGAGATCCGATGACCGTCGAGCAGACAGCGTCGCGGCCCGCGGCCAAGCGCTGGCTCTGCGAAATGTGTGGGTTCATCTATGATCCGGAGGAGGGAGACCCCGACAGCGGCATCCCGCCCGGGACGCCCTTCGAGGACATCCCCGACGACTGGATGTGCCCGATCTGCGGCGCCGAGAAGGCGGACTTCCGCGAGGTGGAACCGGGCGAGTTCCCGGAGATGTGAGGATGCTGCATACATGATCACCGGGTACGGCCACTTCGCCCAGCTCGCGGAATCGCTGCAGTGGGACGAGAACGCCATCGACCTCACGGCCGACATCGAGGCCTTCGGACAGCTCGACCAGGACGAGTACGACCAGGTCCTGGGCCTGCTCGCCGGCTTCTGCATCGGTGAGACCTCGGTGGCCACGCACCTCACCTCGTTCCACGCCGCGGCCAGCAGCGACGACAAGATGGCCGAGGTCTTCCAGGCCCAGGCCCGCGACGAGGCCCGCCACGCCCGCTTCTTCGACCGCGTGGTGCGAGAGGTCTGCGGCGTCCCCGGTGCGGCCATGACCGAGCGGGTCGACGCCCTGCGCGACCGCGTGAGCCCGGACCTCGTCGAGCTCTTCGAGCAGCGCCTCCCCGCGATCGCGGAGCAGGTCGCCCAGGACCACGAGAACCTCACGGCCGCCGTCGGGCTCTACCACATGATCCTCGAGGGCGTGGTGCTCACGGCGGGTCAGCACGCACTGCTCGAGACGCTCAAGGGGCTCTCGGTCAAGATGCCCGGCGTCGTCAAGGGAATGGAGCTCGTGCTGCGCGACGAGCGCTGGCACATCGGGTTCGGCTCGCGCATCATCCAGAGCGCCGACGTCGTCGACGATGAGATGGAGGAACTGCTGGCACAGGGGACGAAAGCGGCGTCCGCGTGGGGCGACCTCATCGCCCAGGACGACATCGCCCATGTGGAGCACCTCCATCAGCGCCGGCTGAAGTCCGTCGGTATCAAATTCTGGTGATCGTGCGCGCTGCTCCGGCGGCGCGCGGCAGGTAACGTCGCTCGAGGAGTGATCGAGAGGAGGTGGCCGCAATCATGGAGTCGCTCTCCGTCTGGGAGACCCCCGAGTTCGAAGAGTTCGGTGTCGCCCCCGAGGTGACGATGTACGTCGCTCAGCTCAGCGACTGACGGCTGACTGACGACACGTGCGACAGGGGCGTCGGAAATGTCATTCCGGCGCCCCTGACGCTGTCGCGGAGCAATGGCGCGAAGGAGGACGAACGGCGATGTGGCTGCGGGTGCTCGGCGCCGGCGCGGGTGGCGGCTTCCCCCAGTGGAACTGCGGGTGCCCCGGTTGCCGCGCGGTCCGGGCCGGCTCGCGGCCCGCCCACCCGCGGACCCAGTCGTCGATCGCCGTGAGCGCCGACCGCAGCACGTGGTTCCTGGTCAACGCCTCCCCCGACCTGCGCGCGCAGATCGAGGCGACCCCCGTGCTCCGGCCCCGCTCGAAGCGCGACAGCCCGATCGCCGCCGTCCTCGTCACCGACGCCGAGCTCGACCACACCATGGGCCTGCTCCTGCTGCGCGAGGGCCCGGGTGTCGAGCTGCACGCCACTGACGCGTCGTTCGAGACCCTGCGCAGCGGCACGGGTTTCCTCACGACGCTGCAGCGCTACACCCAGGTGACGACGCGGCGCGTCGTCCCCGGCGAGACCGTCGCGCTCGGCGAGGGCCTGACCTACACCGCGTTCGACGCGCCGACGGCGAAGAAGGCCCGGTTCGCCGGAGACGCAGCGCAGCGGAGCTCGACCATCGGGGCCGGAGACGCAGCGCAGCGGAGCTCGACCATCGGGGCCGGAGACGCAGCGCAGCCGAGCTCGACCATCGGAACGACCGAGGACGTCGGCCGCGTGGTGGGCTACCGCTTCACCGACACCGCCACCGGGCGCACCGCGGTGTACCTGCCCGGCGTCCAGGAGGTGACCCCTGCGGTGCACGACGAGCTGGCGGCCGCCGACGCCGTGCTCGTCGACGGCACGACCTGGACCGACGACGAGATGATCCGCCTGGGCCTGGCCTCGAAGACCGCCCACGACATGGGCCACATGGCCGTCGACGGGCCGGACGGGAGCCTCGCGGTGCTGGCCGGGCTCCCGGCCGAACGCAAGATCTACGTGCACATCAACAACACGAACCCGATGCTGCTCGAGGACTCCCCCGAGTACGCGACGGTCGCCACCCGCGGGGTGGAGATCGCCGTCGACGGGCTCGAGGTGGAGGTCTGAGGAGCGGCATGACGGTCACCCACGAGACCAACGGCACCGGCACCGGGAACGAGGCGGCGCCGGGCACGGCGGTCGGCCCGGAGGCCCTGGTGGAGCGGCTGCGCTCCCAGGCCACGCGCTATCACAGCGAGCACGACTTCCACGTGCGCATGAACGCCGGGGAGCTCTCGCCGGAGCAGATCCGGGGCTGGGTGGCCAACCGCTTCTGTTACCAGGAGGCGATCCCGCGCAAGGACGCCGCGATCCTCGGCAACTGCCCCGACCGCGAGGTCCGCCAGCGCTGGATCCGGCGGATCACCGACCACGACGGCACTGTCGGCGACGGAGGTACCACCGAGGGCGGCATCGAGGCCTGGCTGCGTCTCGGCGAGGCCTGCGGCCTGGAGCGCGCCGAGATGGAGGACGGCCGGCACATCGTCCCGGGCGTGCGCTTCGCGGTGGACGCCTACGTGACCTTCGCGCGCACGCGGCCGTGGGTCGAGGCCGTCGCCTCGTCGCTCACCGAGCTGTTCGCGCCGAGCCTCATGGCCCAGCGGCTCGCGGCGTTCGAGAAGCACTACACGTGGATCGACAGGGACGGCCTCGACTACTTCCGCAACCGGCTGCACCAGGCACCGCGCGACTCCGAGCACGCGCTGGAGATCGTCAAGGAGCACTGCCGCACGGCCGAGTCGCAGGAGTCCGCGGTCGCCGCGCTCGCGTTCAAGAACGACGTGCTGTGGAGCATGATGGACGCGATTGACATCGCTTACCCTGCGAACCGGGCGTATCCCTCGTGACCAGCACGGTTCCGCGCACCGGGCGGCCGCATCTCGCCCGGTTCGTCAAGACGCGCTACGACTCCGCGCGGGAGCGGCAGGTGCTGCTCGGGCCCGAGACCGTCGTGGTGCTCAACCCCACCGGGGCCGACATCCTCGGGCTCTGCGACGGCACGCGCACCGTCGCCGAGATCGTCGAGGAGCTCGGCCGCCGGTACGACCGCGTCGTCGACGACGAGGTGGAGGCGTTCCTCGCCAAGCTCGTCAGCAGGCGCTGGGTGGAGATCGATCATGATTGACGGCCCCCTCGGCGTGCTGGCCGAGCTGACCCACGCATGCCCGCTGTCGTGCTCGTACTGCTCCAACCCGCTGGAGCTCACCAAGCGCTCCGAGGAGCTCTCGACCGACGAGTGGCGCCGGGTGCTCGACGAGGCCGCCGACCTCGGCGTGCTGCAGAGCCACTTCTCGGGCGGCGAGCCGCTGCTGCGACGCGACCTCGTCGACCTCGTGCGCCACGCGAGCGGGCTCGGGATGTACACGAACCTCGTCACCAGCGCGATCGGCCTGTCGCAGCCGCGCGCGGAGGCGCTGCGCGACGCCGGTCTCGACCATGTCCAGGTCAGCATCCAGGCCGACGAGCCGGTGCTCTCCGACCGGCTCGCCGGCATCTCCTCGTTCGACAGGAAGATCGAGGCGGCCCGGCTGGTCAAGGAGCTGGGCTGGCCGCTGACCCTCAACGTCGTGCTGCACCGGCAGAACATCGACCGGATCGCGGCGATCCTCGACCGGGTCGAGGAGCTGGGGGCCGACCGGGTCGAGCTCGCCAACACCCAGTACTACGGGTGGGCGCTGCGCAACCGCGAGGCCCTGCTGCCGAGCCGCGAGCAGCTCGAGCACGCCGAGAAGGTCAGCCGCGAGGCCCGCGAGCGCCTCCGCGGGAAGACCGACGTCATCTACGTCATCCCCGACTACTACGCCGAGTACCCCAAGCCCTGCATGGGCGGCTGGGGGTCGCGCCAGCTCGTCGTCGGGCCCGAGGGCAACGCCTGGCCGTGCCTGTCGGCCCACGAGCTGCCGCTGCCGCGGGCCAACGTCCGCGAGCACGACCTCGCCTGGATCTGGCGAGAGTCGCCCCTGTTCTCGGAGTTCCGCGGCACCGGCTGGATGCCGGACCCGTGCCGCAGCTGCGAGCGCCGCGAGGTCGACCTCGGCGGGTGCCGCTGCCAGGCGTTCCAGCTCACCGGCGACATGTACCGCACCGACCCGGTCTGCGTGCTCTCCCCCGACCGCCACCTGATCGACGAGGCGGTGGCCGAGGCCAACGACCCGGCCGCCGCCCCCGCGGCGGGGTCGACGCGGGAACCGGTCTTGGTGCCGATGCCGGATGTCGTCGCCCGCCCCCACCGCGCAGACTGAGGGGTCCCGCGCGAGGAGGCCGAGATGGGCAAGGGCGAGATCGAGCAGAAGGCCAGGCTGTCACGGCGGGAGGCCGCGCGGTGGCTCGCCGAGCTCGCACGGGCGCTCGACACCGACGGCCCGGTCGAGGTCGCGCTCTCCGGGGCGCCGGTGACCCTGCACGTCGCCGACGACCTCCAGGTGGAGCTGGAGATCGAGCCGTACGGCGACAAGGTCGAGCTGGAGATCGAGCTCACGTGGCGGGCGCCGCGCCGTGAGCAGGCAGCGTCACAGGATCCGCCCTTCGCGAGGGCCGCACAGCCCTGACCTCGGCCACGGCGGCACCGCCGACGTGGCCCGCACCGCGGCTCCCGTCCTTGCGGGCGGGGTCGGCGGGGAGTACTCAGGTCCGCGTGTCCGTGATCGCCGTCACCTTCCTCATCGTCGCCCTGGCGGAGATCGCGGACACCAGCGGCCTCGTGACGCTCGTCCTCGCCACCCGGTTCCCGGCCCGCTGGGTGCTCCTCGGCGTCTGCGCCGGGATGCTCGTGCACGTCGGCATCGCCGTCGCGGCGGGAAGCCTCGTCGGTCTGCTCCCCGAGCGTCCCCTCGAGGCGGTCCTCGCGGTGATGTTCCTGCTCGGCGCGTTCCTCACGATCCGCGAGGCCATGGAGGACGACGACGATGACGACGGCGACGACGAGCGGGAGGCGCCGCGGACCCGCTGGGCCGTCGTGGCCACCGCCTTCGGCATCACGGCGCTCTCGGAGCTCGCGGACCCCTCGCAGATCCTCACCGCGACGCTGACCGCGCAGTACGACGATCCGGTCCGGGTGGGCATCGGGGCGCTCGTCGGCCTCTGGGCGGTGTCCGCGCTCGCGGTGTACGGCGGCCATCGCCTGCGCCAGGTGGTGCCCGTGAAGTGGGTGGCGTGGGTGGCCGGTGCCATCATGGTGGTGCTCGCCGTGATCAGCGCGGTCGAGGCGATCAGAGGCTAGAGCACCCGTGATCCCCCTCGTCGAGTTCGTCCTCGGCGTCGCCGTCCTCGTCTACAGCGCCGAGAAGCTCATCGGCCACCTCGTCGGGGTGGCGAGCCGGTGGGCGATCTCGCTCTTTCTCGTCGCGATCGTCTTCACCGGCATCGAGTTCGACGACCTCGCGTTCGGCCTGGCCCTCGGCCTGGAGGACCTCCACGAGGTCGCGCTCGGCACCGTCATCGGGACGACGATCGCCATGCCCGGGCTCGTGCTCGCCCTCGCCGCGATCGTCGCGCCGACCAGCGTGCAGGTCCCCCGGGACTACCTCGGCCTCTACATGGGCGCGCCGCTGGTGATGTACGCGCTCGCGCTCACCGGAACGCTCGGCGCAGCCGCCGGCGTCGCGCTCCTGGCGCTGTTCGCCGTCTTCGTCGGGTGGATCGCGCTGCGCGAGTACGCCGCGCGGCGCCCGGTCTGGCGCGACGCCGCGCTCTACGAGCAGATCGACCGCGTGACGCTCGGCGGCGGGGTGGCGTCGCGGCGGGGGCGCGCGCCCGCCGGTCCGCACCGCGCCGAACCGCCGGCCGGCCGGCGGATCGACGAGGGCTTCCTGCGCGCCCGGCAGCACTCGCCCGCCGGCACGGTGGCGCTCGCCGTGCTCGCGCTCGCCGGGCTCGTCGTCGGCGCCGCGGTCGCGGGTGCGGGCACCGAAGGCATCCTCGAGCAGTTCGCTGTCGAGGGAACGGTCTTCGGCGTCACGATCGCGACGCTGGCCCTGTCGCTGGAGGACCTCCTGCTCACCGCCGAGCCGGCCCGCCGCGGCGCGCCGGAGATCGCGGTCGCGAACGTCGTCGGCAGCGTCGCGTTCTCGGTGACCGGCAAGCTCGGGATCGTCCTGCTCGCCGGCGGCGCGATCGTCGTCGCGCCCGAGGTCGTGCAGTGGCACCTGCCGGTGCTCGTGCTGATGACGGCGGCGTCGGCCGTGATGCTCGCGAGCGGGCGGTTGCGTCGGCGGCACGGCGTGGTCCTGCTCGCCGCCTACGTCACCTACTTCGTGGTCAGCCTGGTCTTGTTCGGCGGGGTCCCGGTCGGGGACTGACGGTCGCCGTCGGCGCGTCGGCTCCGCTTCGCCGCGTGCCGCCGACCCCCGACCGGGACACCGGATGCCGCTCTCAGGCCGCGATCGACCCGTGCGGGTCGATGACGTACTTGCGGGCAACGCCCGAGTCGAACCGGGCGTAGCCCTGCGGTGCGTCGTCGAGCGAGATGACGGTCGCGTTGACCGCCTTCCCGATCTGCACCCGATCGCCGAGGATCGCCTGCATCAGCTGCCGGTGATAGCGCATCACCGGGCACTGACCGGTGGTGAACGAGTGCGACTTCGCCCAGCCGAGCCCGATCCGGATCGAGAGACTCCCGACCTTCGCCGCGTCGTCCACCGCTCCCGGGTCACCGGTGACGTAGAGGCCCGGGATACCCAGCTTCCCGGCGGCCCGGGTGATCTCCATGATCGAGTTCAGGACCGTCGCCGGCTGCTCGTGGTCCGAGTCCTTGCCGTGGCCCCGCGCCTCGAAGCCCACCGCGTCCACCGCGGCGTCGACCACCGGCTCGCCGACGATCTGCTCGAGCTTGTCGGGCAGCGAGCCCTCCTCGGCGAGGTCGACCGTCTCGGCGCCGATGGCGTTCCGCGCGTGCTCGAGGCGTTCCGTGTTCATGTCTCCGACGATCACCGCGGCCGCACCGAGCAGCTGGGCCGACGCCGCGGCCGCGAGCCCCACCGGTCCGGCGCCGGCGATGTAGACCGTCGACCCCGTGGTGACGCCGGCGCTCACGCAGCCGTGGTACCCGGTCGGGAAGATGTCCGACAGCATGGTCAGGTCGAGGATCTTCTCCATGGCCTGGTCTCGGTCGGGGAACTTCAGCAGGTTCCAGTCGGCGTAGGGCACCATGACGTACTCGGCCTGGCCGCCCTGCCAACCGCCCATGTCGACGTAGCCGTAGGCCGAGCCCGGGCGGTCCGGATTGACGTTGAGGCAGACGCCGGTGTGCCCCTCCTTGCACATCCGGCAGCGGCCGCAGGCGATGTTGAACGGCACCGAGCAGAGGTCGCCCTGCTTGATGAACTCGACGTCGCGACCGACCTCGACGACCTCGCCGGTGATCTCGTGGCCGAGGATCAGCCCGGGCGGAGCCGTGGTCCGTCCGCGCACCATGTGCTGGTCGGAGCCGCAGATGTTCGTGGCCACCAGTTTGAGGATGACGCCGTGGGGACATTGGCGCCCCACGTTGGCCGGGTTCACCCCCGGCCCGTCCTTGAGCTCCAGGCCCGGATACTCCACGTCCTGGATCTCGACCTTCATCGGTTCGATGTACGCAACGGCCTTCATGGGCGCTCCTCGTGGATGTCTGGCGGACCGGACGACCCGGCGAAGGCCGTCGCAGCGGGCTGACTCCCCGATTCTGGAACGATCAGTGGCCCACGTCACTCACGCTGTCGCAGGAGAAGATCGCGTCCGAACGGACGCGCGCCGGTGGTGGGTGCCGGAGACCCC
Organism: Actinomycetospora sp. 2LY8.5; assembly: GCF_057180585.1. NCBI lineage: Bacteria > Bacillati > Actinomycetota > Actinomycetes > Pseudonocardiales > Pseudonocardiaceae > Actinomycetospora > Actinomycetospora sp. 2LY8.5. The sequence goes on along the minus strand of NZ_JBXUHE010000015.1, from coordinate 48,051 downwards.
TTCGTGTGCCGCGCGATGCGTTCGTTCCGCGGCTACAGCGCGGTCTCGCCCGGGCGACGAGAGCGACGCCGGCCCGCGCGGCCGTGGGAGTCGGCGAGGTCGCCGTCGTGACGCGGCGGGCGACACACTGCGCGGAGGTGGTCACCTCGGCGGCGTCGGAGGCGGTCACGCGCCGTAGCCTGGTCGCCGGGCACGAGGAGGCGCGCATGAGCAGGGACGCACAGCTCGTCCTCGCCGTGGTGACGGCGCCGCCCGGCCGGCTGCTACTCGTCCACCGGCCGGGGGAGATGCCGCCGGCGGTCCTGCCCGGCGGCCGCCCGCAGCCCAAGGAGTCGCCCGGCGCGACCGCCGAGCGCGGCTGTCTCGAGGAGACCGGTGTGGCGGTCCGCTCCGGGCGCCAGCTCGGGCGCTTCAACCACGACGGCATCGCCACGATCTACGTCGCGGCGAGCCCGGTGCACGAGGTCGACCCCGAGGAGATCCCCGACAGCGTGCGCGCCGGCTGGTACCTCCACGACCAGGTCGACCTCGTGCTCCCGAACCTCTGGGCCCCGGTGCGTCACCACCTGGAGAAGACGATCCGTCGGCGCTGAGGCACGAAGCACGGAGAGGAGCACGCCGAGAGGGGAGCTGCCTCGCCGGAGGCGAACGACGACGCTCAGACCGGCAGGACCGTCGGCACGATCATCGGCCGGCGGCGGTAGGTCTCCCCCACCCACTTGCCGACGACGCGCCGCACCGCCTGCGCGATCCGGTGGGTGTCGGTGATGCCCTCGGCCTCGGTGCGCGAGAGCTCCATCTCCACGAGGGACACGACGTTCTCCAGCGCCTTGGGGTCGTCGGAGAACCCGCGGCCGGAGATCTTCGGCGCGGACACGGCCCGCCCGGTGCTCGCCTCGACGGCGACGGTGATCGCGATGAAGCCGCCCTCGCCGAGCACCATCCGGTCCGAGAGCGTCGACTCGCCGACGTCGCCGACCTGGTTGCCGTCGACGTAGACGTGGCCGACCTCGACCCGCCCGCTGATCGCCGCGCGCCCGTCGACGAGGTCGACGACGACGCCGTCCTCGGCGATCACGACGTTCTCGACGCCGGTGCGCCGGGCGATCTCTGCGTTGGCGCGCAGGTGGCGCCACTCGCCGTGCACCGGCATGACGTTGCGCGGTCGCAGCGCGTTGTAGAGGAACAGCAGCTCGCCCGCCGACGCGTGACCGGAGACGTGCACCCGGGCGACCCCGGAGTGCACGACCTCGGCGCCGAGGCGGGTGAGCCCGTTGATCACGGCGAAGACGGCCGTCTCGTTGCCCGGGATGAGGCTGGAGAGGAGCACGACGGTGTCGCCCGGGGTGATCGTGATCTGGCGGTGGTCGCCGCGAGCCATGCGTCCGAGCGCCGACAGCGGCTCGCCCTGCGAGCCCGTCGACACCAGCACGACGTCCTTCTCGGGCATGGCCAGCGCGTCGTCCAGGTCGACGAGCAGGCCCTCGGGCACGTGCAGCAGGCCGAGCTCGGTCGCGATGCCCATGTTGCGCACCATCGAGCGGCCCGTGAAGCACACCTTGCGCCCGTGCCGGGCGGCCGTGTCGAGCACCTGCTGGACGCGGTGCACGTGACTGGCGAAGCACGCGACGATCAGGCGGCTCGGTGCCTTGCGGAACACGTCGTCGATCACCGGGGCGATGTCGCGCTCCGGGGTGACGAAGCCCGGGACCTCGGCGTTGGTCGAGTCGACGAGCAGCAGGTCGACGCCCTCGTCGCCGAGCCGGGAGAAGCCGGCGAGGTCGGTGAGCCGGCCGTCGAGGGGCAGCTGGTCGAGCTTGATGTCGCCGGTGTGCAGGACGGTGCCGCCCGGCGTGCGGACGGCGACGGCCAATGCGTCGGGGATCGAGTGGTTGACCGCGAAGAACTCGCAGTCGAACGTGCCGTGGTGGTTGCGCTCGCCCTCGCGGACCTCGAGGAGGTGCGGGGTGAGCCGGTGCTCCCGGCACTTGGCCTCGACCAGCGCGAGCGTGAACCGCGAGCCGACGACGAGCAGGTCCGGGCGCTGGCGCAGCAGGAACGGCACGGCGCCGATGTGGTCCTCGTGCCCGTGGGTGAGCACCAGCGCGTCGACGTCGTCGAGGCGGTCCTCGACGGCGCGGAAGTCGGGCAGGATCAGGTCGACGCCGGGCGAGTCCTCGGACGGGAACAGCACGCCGCAGTCGACGATCAGCAGGCGCCCGCCGTACTCCAGCACGGTCATGTTGCGCCCGACCTCGCCGATGCCGCCGAGGGCGACGACGCGCAGGGCGCCCTCGGGCGTCGGCGGCGGCGCGCCCTCGGAGCCCGGTACCGACTGGGTCGGCACGCCGGAGCCGCGGGCGCAGTCGTGGCTCGCGTGCTCCTGCTGCTGGGCCTGCTGGCCGTTGTCGGGGCGGCGGGCGGTGGAGCGGCTCATCGGGCGGTGTCCGGGACGAGGGTGGGGATCGGGGCCTCCTGGGGCGGGTGGGTCGGAGAACGGTGTGCGGGCTACAGCCCGCGGTCGAGCGCCATCACGGTGGCGACGTCGGCGGGCTCGCCCTCGGGGTGCACGACGCACTCGTCGCGCCCCGCCGCGTGCAGCAGCAGCTCGCCCGGCTCACCGGTGAGGATCACGGTGCGCGGACCGGAGCGTACGGCGTGTTCCTCGCCGTCGGGACGGCGCAGCGTCACGGCGACCGGGCTGGAGCGGTAGCTCAGCCGGCCGAGCAGGCCGACCATGCGCCAGATCGTGCGGTCGCGCGTCTCGTCCGGCGGGCGCGGCGACCACCCGGCCTGCGCCCGGCGCACGTCCTCGTGGTGGATGAAGAACTCCTGGACGTCGACCGCTCGCAGTGGTGGCAACGCCATCGGGCTCCAGAACGGCGGGCCCGACCGCAAGGTACCCACGAGGTCGCCGAAGTCGCCCCGGGCGAGCGCGGCCTGCACGTGCCCGGTCCACCCCGCGAGCAGCGGGATGAGGATGCCGGGCGCGGCGTCGGGCCGGCGCTCGCGGGTGATCAGGTGCGCGAGCAGGTCGCGCGTGGTCCAGCCCCCGCACAGCGTGGGCTGGTCGGGGCCGAGCCGTAGTAACAGGTCGGCGAGATCGCGACGCTCGGCGTCGGCGATCTGGGCGGCACTCATGGGATTCTCCTACCCGGACGCCACCCGGCTCAGCCCTCGGTGACGAACGGGCTCGCGGCGACCTCGGACCCGCTCGGCAGGCGGCGGATCTCGAAGTCGGCGAACACGTTGGGCACCTCGGCCTGGAGCACCTTCAGGCACGCGATCGCGAGATCGCGGATCTCGACGTCCGCGTGCTCGCTGGCGCGCATCGCGATGAAGTGGCGCCAGGCCCGGTAGTTGCCGGTGACGACGATGCGGGTCTCGGTGGCGTTGGGCAGCACGGCGCGTGCGGCCTGGCGGGCCTGCTTGCGGCGCAGCGTGCGGTTGGGCTCGTCGGCGAAGCGCTCCTCGAGGCCCGCGAGCAGCTTCTCGTACGACGCGAGGGCCGCGGCGCCCGCCTCGGCGAACAGCTGATGCAGCTCGGGGTCGTCGGCGATGACGTCGGGCTCGACCATGGCCGCGTCGCTCTCGGGCACGTAGCGCTGCGAGAGCTGCGAATACGAGAAGTGGCGGTGGCGGATCAGCTCGTGGGTGAGGCTGCGCGACATGCCGGTGAGGTAGAAGCTGACCGACCCGTGCTCGAGCACCGAGAGGTGCCCGACCTCGAGGATGTGCCGCAGGTAGCCGGCGTTGGTCGCCGTCGCCGGGTTCGGCTTGCTCCACGACTGGTAGCAGGCCCGGCCGGCGAACTCGGCGAGCGCCTGACCGCCGTCCGCGTCGGTCTCCCACGGGACCCCCGGCGGCGCGAAGAACTCGGTCTTCGCGATCAGGGTCACCTGAGGGGTCACGGTGTCAATGGTCGAGCTCCGCTCCGCTGCGTCTTCGGTCCCAAGGGCCACACGCCCACGGTACAAGTCGCCCCTGACGGCGTTCGCCGGCCGCGTACTGACACCACGATGGTGGCGATCACGGCCGAATGGTGTCAATGTGGTGTCATGGACCTGACACCGTACGTCGCCGCCCTCCGCGACGACCTCGCCGCGGCCGCCGCGGTCGGCGACGAGGCCACGACCCGGGCGGGCTCCTCGCTCGCCGCCGCCCTCGAGCCCGCCGTCCGCCTGGCGCTCATGAACGCCCTCTCCGACCTCGCCGGCGAGGTCTCCGAGCAGCTCGGCGACCGCACCGTCTCGCTGCGCCTCTCCGGCCGCGAGGTGAAGGTCGTCGTCGACCGCGACCCCGCCGCCGACGGCGGCAACGGCTTCTACGCCGGTCCCGGCTCCTCGCCCTTCGCCGGCACGCCGACCGGCGGCCCCGGCTCGCACGGTCACACCCCGCCGCCCCCGCCTGGGCCCGGCTTCCCCGGTCCCGGCTTCGGCGGGGGCCCGGACGTCGGCGACATCTCGCGGATGACCCTGCGCCTGGTCGACCAGATCAAGGGCCAGGCCGAGAAGGCCGCCGCCGCGCAGGGGATGTCGCTGAACTCCTGGATCGGCCAGGCCGTCCAGGGTGCGCTCCGGCAGCACGGCGGTGTGCGGGGCTGGGACCAGGGATGGGACCGGAACCGGGACTGGGACAAGGACTGGGACAAGGACTGGGACAAGGACTGGGACGAGAACTGGCGCAAGGGCTGGGACCAGGGGGCTCCGTCGTCGCCGTCGGCTCCGTCGTCGTCCTCGGGGGACGACGCCCCGAAGGACTCGCCGCAGGACCCGCCGAAGGACCCCGGCAAGGGTGACGACGACGGCGGCGGGGACGTCTCGGGCTGGGTGCGCGGATGAGTGCCGGACCGGAGAAGACTGCTCGCGAGATCACCGGGAGCGGGTGGGAGCCGGTGACCCTGGACCTCGCGATCGACGCCGGCACGGTGCGGGTGCACCTCGACCCGGGTCCCGAGGACACGGACCGCGCCGTACGGGCGCGTGTGGAAGCGGACCCCGACGCGCCGCCCGGGTGGCTGCGCGGGGTCTCGAAGCTGGTCGGTTTCCTCGGGGCCGACCGCACGCCGATGTCGCCGGAGGATCGGGCGGCCGCGGCCGTCGACGCCACCACGCTCGACTGGGACGCCGACGCCCGCCGCATCACGGTGCGCGGACCGGGCGACCTCGCCCTCCGCGGGATCCCGCTCGCCGTGACCGTCCGCGCGCCGCGCGGCACCGCCCTGCGCCTGCGCGCCGGCGCCGCGCGCATCCGGGTCGAGGGGCGCGCCGACGAGGTCTCGGTGCACAGCACCGGCGAGGTCCGCCTGGACGAGGTCGCCGGGCGCGCCGAGCTGAGCTGCGGGGCCGGCGAGGTCCGCATCGGCCGCCTCGACGGCCCGCTGCGCATGACGGGCGGGGCCGGCGGCGTGCGGGTCGACCACGTCCTCGCGCCCGCCGAGATCAGCACCGGCGCCGGGCGCATCCGGCTCGGCGAGGTGCACGCCGACGTGGCCATCCGGGCCGCGGCCGGCGACGTCCGGGTCGCCGACGCGGTCGCCGGCGAGCTGGAGATCGGAACCGGCGTGGGGTCGCTGTGGATCGGGGTCCATCCCGGCGTCGACGCGAAGGTGGCGCTGCACACCGCGGTGGGGCGCGTGCGCACCGAGCTGCCGGTGCGCGCGGAGCGACCGGAGCAGGACGCTCCGGCCGGCGGGCCGCTGAGCGTCAACGCGCGCACCGGGGCCGGCGACGTGACCGTCGCGACCGCGAAGCCGCGCCCCGCGCTCGCCGCCGCGTCCTGAGCGGGCGGGTCGAGCGAGGGAGTCCCTCGCTGCGTCGCAGGCAGCCGGGGTGACCCTCGCTTCCCCACGTCGCCGCCCCGGGGAACGAGCGAGGGACTCCCCTGCTGCGTCAGGCGCAGCCGGGGTGACCCTCGCTCCCCCCTGGTGCGGGCCCCGCCTAGTCCGAGCGCGCCCCGGTGAGGGTCGCGCCGAGGACGTCGTGGTTCAGCTGCGCGATCGAGGCCAGCGGGATGCCCTTCGGGCACACCTCGTGGCAGGCGCCGACGTTCGTGCAGCCGCCGAAGTCCAGCTCGTCCTGCTTGGCGAGCATGTTCATCGCGCGCGTCGCCCGCTCCGGCTGGCCCTGCGGGAGCAGGCCGAGGTGGGTGACCTTCGCCGAGGTGAACAGCATCGAGCTGCCGTTCGGGCACGCCGCGACACAGGCGCCGCACCCGATGCAGGTGGCGGCGTCGAACGCGTCGTCGGACGAGACCTTGTCCACCGGGATCGCGTGCGCCTCGGGCGCGGAGCCGGTGTTGACCGAGATGTAACCGCCGGCCTTGATGATCTCGTCGAAGGCGCTGCGGTCGGTGACCAGGTCCTTGATCACCGGGAACGCCCTGGCGCGCCACGGCTCGATGTCGATGGTGTCGCCGTCGTTGAAGTGCCGCATGTGCAGCTGGCACGTGGTGGTGTTCTTCTGCGGGCCGTGCGCGGTGCCGTTGATGACCATCGCGCACGAGCCGCAGATGCCCTCGCGGCAGTCGTGGTCGAACGAGACCGGGTCCTTGTCGTCGACGGTCAGCTTCTCGTTGAGCACGTCGAGCATCTCGAGGAACGACATGTCCGGCTCGACGTCGTCGAGCACGTACTTCTGCATCTTGCCCTTGGCCTCGGGCGAGGCCTGACGCCAGATGCGCAGGGTGAGCTTCACTGTGGTGACTCCGCTACTTGTAGCTGCGCTGGCTCGGGTGGACGTAGGAGAACTCGAGGTCCTCCTTGTGCAGCACGGGCCGCTGGTTGTCGCCGCCGTACTCCCAGGCCGCCACGTACGAGAAGTTCTCGTCGTCGCGCTCGGCCTCGCCGTCGGAGGTCTGGTGCTCGACGCGGAAGTGCCCGCCGCAGGACTCCTCGCGGTGCAGCGCGTCCATGCACATGAGCTCCGCGAGCTCCATGAAGTCGGCGACGCGACCGGCCTTCTCCAGGGACTGGTTGAAGCCGTCGCCGGTCCCGACGATCTTGACGTCGCGCCAGAACTCCTCGCGCAGCGAGGGGATCCGGTCGAGGGCCTTCTCCAGGCCCTCCTTGCTGCGGGCCATGCCGCACTGGTCCCACACGAGCTGCCCGAGCTCGCGGTGGAACGAGTCGACGGTGCGGTGCCCGTTGGCCGAGAGGAGCTTGTCGATCCGCCGGCGGGTCGACTCGACGGCCTCGACCACGGCGGGGTGGTCCTCCGGGACGGCGTCGAACGGCGCGTCGGCGAGGTAGTCGGCCACCGTCGTCGGCAGGACGAAGTACCCGTCGGAGAGGCCCTGCATCAGCGCCGACGCGCCGAGGCGGTTCGCCCCGTGGTCGGAGAAGTTCGCCTCGCCGCCGACGAACAGGCCCGGGATGGTCGAGCGCAGGTCGTAGTCGACCCACAGCCCGCCCATCGTGTAGTGGATCGCCGGGTAGATGCGCATCGGGACCTCGTACGGGTCGTCCCCGGTGATGCGCTGGTACATCTCGAACAGGTTCCCGTACTTGGCCTCGACGGCGTGCCGCCCGAGACGCTCGATGGCGTCGGAGAAGTCGAGGTAGACGCCGAGGCCGCCCGGGCCCACGCCGTGCTCGGCGTCGCACATGTTCTTCGCGGCCCGCGAGGCGATGTCGCGCGGGACCAGGTTGCCGAACGCCGGGTACTGGCGCTCGAGGTAGTAGTCCCGCTCGTCCTCGGGGATCTCGCCCGGCGGGCGGTCGTCGCCGCGCTCCTTGGGGACCCACACGCGCCCGTCGTTGCGCAACGACTCCGACATGAGGGTCAGCTTCGACTGGTAGTCGCCGGAGACCGGGATGCACGTCGGGTGGATCTGCGTGTAGCAGGGGTTCGCGAACAGCGCGCCCCGCTTGTGCGCCCGCCAGGCGGCGGTGACGTTCGAGCCCTTGGCGTTCGTCGACAGGTAGAAGACGTTGCCGTAGCCGCCCGAGCAGAGGATGACGACGTCCGCGAGGTGCGTGTCGATCTGGCCGGTGAACAGGTTGCGCGTGACGATCCCGCGTGCCCGCCCGTCGACGACGACGAGGTCGAGCATCTCGGTGCGCGGGTGCATCTCGACGGTGCCGGCCGCGACCTGGCGCTCGAGGGCCTGGTACGCCCCGAGCAGCAGTTGCTGACCCGTCTGCCCGCGGGCGTAGAACGTGCGGGACACCTGCGTGCCGCCGAACGAGCGCGTGTCGAGCAGGCCCGAGTATTCGCGGGCGAACGGCACGCCCTGGGCGACGCACTGGTCGATGATGTTGAGGCTGACCTCGGCCAGGCGGTGGACGTTCGACTCGCGCGAGCGGAAGTCGCCGCCCTTGATCGTGTCGTAGAACAGGCGGTGGACCGAGTCGCCGTCGTAGCGGTAGTTCTTCGCGGCGTTGATCCCGCCCTGGGCGGCGATCGAATGCGCGCGCCGCGGACTGTCCTGGAAGCAGAACGACTTCACGTGGTAGCCGGCCTCGCCCAGCGTCGCGGCGGCCGCACCGCCGGCGAGGCCGGTGCCGACGACGATGACGCTCATCTTCCGGCGATTCGCCGGGTTGACCAGGCGGGCGGAGAACTTGCGGTCGGCCCAGCGGTCGCCGATCGGGCTGTCCGGCGCGCGGGTGTCGCCGATCGGGTCGCCGACGACGTAGCGGCCCTCGCCCTGCGTGGCCGTGGGTTCCTGCTGCGATTCATGGCCGAAGAGATCAGACACTGTGTTACCTCACCAGACCGAACATCACGGACAACGGCACGATCGCGAAGCCGACCGTGATCACCGCGGCCACGACGAAGGAGAAGGTCTTGAGCGCGTTCTGCTTGAGCGCGCTGTTCTGGCCGAACGTCTGGATCGCCGACCAGAGCCCGTGCCGGATGTGGAACCCGAGCGCCACGACGGCGAGGACGTAGAACAGCGCCACGTACCAGCGGTCGAAGCTCGCGACGAGCTTCATGTAGGCGCTCTCGTCGCCGCCGAGGGGGTTCACCGTCCCGGTGGTCAGGTCGAGGATGTGCCAGATCACGAACAGCGCGATGATCACCCCGCCCCAGCGCATCGTGCGGGCCGCGTAGCTGCCCTGCCAGCTCTGCCGGTGCTGGTACCCGACGGGGCGTGCCTTCTTCGCCCGGTACCAGAGCGAGAACGCCGCCCACATGTGCAGGACGACGCTCACGGTCAGGACCAGACGGATGATCCAGAGGACGCCCTCGTACCCGAAGATCGCCTCGCCGATCTCGCGCAGGTGCTGCGAGTAGGCGTCGAAGGCCTCGATCCCGAAGAAGATCTTCAGGTTGCCGATCATGTGGGCGATGACGTAGAGCAGGAAGATTCCGCCGGTCACGGCCATGACCGACTTCTTCCCGACCGAGGTGCCCCACGTCCTCGAGACGATGTTGCGCTGCGGGGTGATGACCACGTGAAAACGGTAGGTCCGCGCGCGACGAAGCGCTAATGCATGCAGCACCGCCATGTCATAGCGTGAAGCTATGGCGATGACCATCAAACAGCTCAGCTACTTCCTCGCTGTGGTGGACACCGGCCGATTCACGCAGGCAGCGGACCTGTGCCGCGTCGCGCAGCCCACGCTGAGCAAACAGATCCGCAGCCTGGAGGACGACCTGGGCGAGACGTTGCTCACGCGGGGTCACGACAACGTCACACCCACTCCGGCGGGCGAGGCACTGCTGCCACTCGCCCGGAGGATCGTCGCCGACTCCGAGACCGCCCGGATGGAGATCGCCGAGCTCGCCGGCCTGCGCAAGGGCAGGCTCCGGCTCGGAGCCACCCCGAGCCTGTGCGTCAGCGTGGTGGCTGACGTGCTCGAGGTCTTCCACGGCCGCTACCCCGGCATCGCCATCCAGGTCTCCGAGGGCGGCTCGCAGGACCTCGTCGCCGACCTCCAGCGCGGCCAGCTCGACTGTGCGTTGGTGATCGACCGCACCGGGTCGACACCCGACCTGGCGCTGACGCCGGTGCTGCGCGAGGAGCTCGTCGTCGTCACGGGGCGTGGCCGTCCCGACCTCGGCGACCACATCGGCGTCGCCGACCTCGCCGCGCACCCGCTCGTCGTCAACCGGCCCGGCTACGAGCTGCGGGAGGTGACGCTCGCGGCCTGCGCGGCCGCCGGCGTCACCCCGCAGATCGCCGTCGAGGGCGGCGAGATGGACGCCCTGCTCCGCATGGTGGAGCGCGGACTCGGGGTGGCCATCGTGCCGAGCCTCGTGCTGGCCGGGCACCCGACGCTGCGCGCCACGCGTCTTGACGGCGGCGCCTGGAGCCACCGCACCATCTCGCTGGCCCACCGCACCGACGTCGCCCCGACCCGCGCCGCGCAGGCCTTCCGCGAGGACCTCCTCGCCGTGCTCGCCCGCACCTCACGCACCGGGCACCTGCCCCCGGGCGTGCGCTACGTCCACCCCCCGACCTTGACGGCCTGACCGAGGGCGTCGGCGAGGTCCCCGCCGCCGTCGACGAGGACGCCCTCGAGGCCGAGCCACCCGGCCATCGTCGCCAGCTCCGCGGCGAGCTCGGCGGCGACCTCGAGCTCGTCCGGATGATCGGGGCCCTCCTCCAGGAACGCGCCCGGCACGCGCAGGACCCCGAGCGCCCGGTCGGCCTTGAGGTCGACCCGCGCCACCAGCCGCCCGTCGAGCAGGAACGGGAAGACATAGTAGCCGTGGGTGCGCTTCTCGGCGGGCGTGTAGATGCCGATGCGGTAGTGGAAGTCGAACAGCCGCAGCGTGCGCGCCCGGAACCAGATGAGCGGGTCGAACGGCGCGAGCAGCGCCCGGCCGGTGACGCGCCGCGGGAGTCGGATGTCGGGCATCCGGTAGGCCGGCGCGGTCCAGCCCTCGACCTGCACCGGCACGAGCTCGCCGCCGTCGACGAGCTCGGCCACCGCCGCCTGGCTCTCGGCCGGGGGCAGGCGGTAGTAGTCGCGCAGGTCGGGCTCGGTGGCGACGCCCAGGACCCGCGCGGCGCGGCGGATCAGCTCGCGCATCGACTCGTCGCGCGCGGGGTCGCGGGCCCGGACCTCGGGCGGCAGCACCCGCTCGGTGAGCTCGTAGGCGCGGCGGAAGCCACGCCGCGTGCCGGTGGTGAGCTCGCCGACCGCGAAGAGGTGCTCGCACGCGACCTTGACGTCCGAGCGCTGCCACCAGCCGCCGTAGGCCCGCGCCCGCCGGTCTCCCCCGCCGCCGAGCACGGCCTCGACCTCCCCGGCCTCGAGCGGGCCGTGCTCCGCGACCGCCGTGGTGACCGCGTCGAGGATCTCGGGATGGTTGTCCAGCGCGGAGCCGAGCCAGCGGCTCCGCCGGGCGGCGTTGTCGCGCATCCGCCACCGGAACAGCGGCCACTCGTCGATCGGCAGCAGGCTCGCCTCGTGGACCCAGAACTCGACCATGGTGCGGCGCCGCCGCTGCGCGGGCGTCTGCGGCCACGCGAGCGCGTCGAGGGTGTCGCGGTCGTACGGGCCCAGGCGGGAGAACAGCGGCGCGTAGTGCGCCCGAACCGCCACGTTGACCGAGTCGAGCTGGAGCAGCCCCAGCCGCTCGACCTCCGCCGCGATCGTGCGCCGCGCGGGAGGCCCGCGCCGCGCCGGCCCGCCGAACCCCTGGGCGGCCACGGCTGCGCGCCGGGCCTGCGCCACCGACATCGTCTCCACGTCCTCGATCCTGCCCGAGGGGGCCGACAGGGAGACGGAGCATCGAGCAGAGCACGCCGAGAGGGGGAGCCCGCCCGTCGACGCAGATCGGAAGAAACCGGCCCGCACCGGCGTTGACCTGGGGGAACAGGATGAGGAGGACCCGTGGTCGGGGATCGTGTGGAGATCGTCGTCGACGCCGGTGGCGCGACGCGGACGTGGGACGTGGAGGCGACCCGGGCGGGGCGGCGCGTGGAGATCGCGCACGGCCGGGGCGTGATCGAGGTCAGCGAGGTGACGCGCGGCGGGACGCCGGTGCGCACCGCGCGGTTCATGTCGTCGCGGGTGCTCGCGCTCGTCGAGCACCCGGCCGGGCCGGCGCGGCTCGCCGACGACGAGCCCCCGGCACTGCCGCTGCCTCGACCCGCCTGAAACACCGGGTGACGAGGCGGGCGCACACGGCGATCACGCTGGTCAGCGCGTCGGCGCTGGCCCAGGATCATCTCGGTGGCCCCCTCGATCCCGGACATGATCGCGGCTGTGCGACGTCCCGCCGACGCCGTGCTCGACCACGTCGGGTCGGGCAGCCAGATCGTCGTCAACTCGTTCAACGGTGAGCCCGCGACGGTGCTCGACGCCCTCGAGGCCGCCGGAGACCGGCTGGACGGCGTCCGGGTGCACCAGATGCTCGCGCCGCGCCCGCGGCCCTCGATCGAGGGCAAGATCCCGGGCCTGCGTCACGTGTCGTGGTTCCTCTCCCCGCGCCCTGGTGGCCGAGCGGTTCGCCCGGCACCTCGACCGCTCCCGGCCGCTGTGGGCGATCGACGTCGCGCCGCTGGCCGGCGGCGGCACGGCCCTGCTCTGGAGGGTGCACCACGCGCTCGCCGACGGGGCGACGATGACGCGCCTGTCGCACACCGTGCTCTACGACGAGGCGCCTGCCGACCCCGCGCCGACCGTGCGGCGGGAGGACCACGAGCGTCGGCGCGCCCACCTCATGGGCGTGATCTCCCGGGAGTTCACGGTCGGGCCGGGGCGCTCCCCGTTCGACGGCGCGATCTCGACCCGCCGCGACGTCGCGTTCGTCGACACGGACCTCGCGGCCCTGCACGCCGCCGCGCGATCGGCCGGGACGACGGTCAACGACGCGTTCCTGGCCGTGCTCGCGGGCGGCCTGCGCCGGTAGGTCGACCACCACGCGGGCACGGTCATCGACCTGCGCGTGCGCGTCCCGGTGAGCCTGCGACCGGCTGCGCGCCACCGCCCGCGCGTTCACCGTCAGCGTGTCCGAGGTGCCGGGTCCGCGCACTCCCGCCGCGTCCATGGTCGACGTGCTGTCCTTCGGCGTGTGCGTCGACCCGGGCCTCGTCCCCGACGTCGGCGTACTCGCCGACGGCCTGCGCACCGACGCCGACCTGCTCGTGGCGGCCGCTCAGGCGAGCCCGGCGAGCCGCTCGGCGACCGCGCGGTAGCGGCTGAGCGCGACGAGGTGGATGCCGTCGACGCCCGCGTCGCGCAGCGCGAGGGCGTGCTCGCAGGCCGCGTCGACGCCGGCGGTGTCGTCGTGCTCGAGCGCGCCGGTGAGCCCGTCGGGGAGGTCGAGGTCCATGCCCTCCGCTCCGTCGACCAGACCCCGGGCCATCCGCGGCCCGGTCGGGACGAGGACGCCGGCGCGCACGGGCAGCGTCAGGTCGGCGTGGCGCTCGCGCCAGGCGGTGACCGCCGGCACCGAGAAGGTCGGCGCGAGCCACACGACGTCGGCGTCCCGCTTCCAACGGGGGAGGTCGCGGCCGGGAGCGGCGACGACCCCGACGCGGAGCGTCTCCCCGTGATCCTCGGCCAGAGCACGGGCCTCGCGGAGCATCGCACCGACGGTCAGCGGGCCGTCCTCGACGTCGTGCTCGGGGCGGTCACCGCGCAGCACCAGGACCTCGTGCACGCCGAGGGCGAGCAGGCCGAGCAGGTCGCGGCGCAGGCCGAGGGTGTTGCGGTCGCGCGCGTTGAGCACGGCGACCGCCTCGTGGCCCTGCCGGCGGACCTCGCCCGCGACCACGAGCCCGGCGACCGCCGTCCGTCCCGTCGCGTTGTCGGGCACGAGGAAGCGGGCGGCGACCGGCGCGAGCGCGTCGAGCTGGCGGTCGATCGGCGCGAGGTCCGGGCGGTGCGGGACGTCGAGTTCCGCGGTGATGTCGAGGGTCATGCGACCTCGGTGAGCGCTCCGCTGTCGACGTCGTAGACGAAGCCCCGTACGGCGTCGGTGTGCAGCAGGAACGGGCTGGCGCGCACCGCCGCGACGGAGTCGCGGACGTCCTGCTCGGTGTCGGGGAACGTGCCGGGCGCCCAGGTGGGCTTCTGGCCGGTCTCGGCCTCGAGCTCGGCGACGAAGTCGTCGTCGGTGAACGTCGCCATGCCGCACTTGGTGTGGTGGAGCAGCACGACCTCGCGGGTCTGCAGCTTGCGCTGGCTCACCGCGAGCGAGCGCAGGACGTCGTCGGTGACGACCCCGCCGGCGTTGCGGATGACGTGCGCCTCGCCCTGGACGAGGCCCAGGACGCGGTAGACGTCGAGGCGGGCGTCCATGCAGGCCACGACGGCCACCCCGCGCGAGGGCGGCCCGGGCAGTCCGGACTTGTCGAACCCGGCCGCGAAGCTCTTGTTCGCCGCCAGCATCTCGTCGGTCGCGCTCATGCGTCCTCCTGCGGGTGTCGCCGATGTCCGGATGTCCCGTACCCCGCTCGGGGCTGCGAGGTGCGGTGATCGTGGTCTCTACGCTCTCCAGCATGGCGCTCGCCTCCGTCCGCCTCGCCACCGCCGACGACGCCGACGCCGTCGCGCACGTCCAGCGCACGGTGTGGACCTCGGCCTACGCCGACCTGCTCCCGCCCGGGGCGGTCGAGGGGTTCGGCTCCGCGGCCGTGGCGCAGGGCTGGGCGGGGCCGATCGCGGCGGGCGCGGTGTGGGTCGCGACCGAGGGCGACGCGCTGGTCGGCTTCTGCGCGGCCGGGCCGGCGTCGGCCGACGACCTCGCGGACGCCGCGGGCGCCGTCCCGGACGACGCGGCCTCGGTGGCGGCCGTCGCGGCGCTGCTCGTCGAGCCGCGGTGGGGCCGGCGCGGGCACGGGGGGCGCCTGTTGGTGGAGGCGGCGGCGTCGTTGCGTGCCGCCGGCGCCACCCGGGCGATCGCCTGGGTGCCCGAGCGGGACACCGCGTCGCGGCGGTTCTACGAACGCGCGGGCTGGGATCCCGACGGCACCGTCCGCACCCTCGACGCCGGCGGGCGGCCGCTGCGCGAGATTCGCGTCGCCGGGGACCTGGACCTCGAGTTCCGGCCCGAACCGTCGCTCGACGACCTGGACCTGCCGCTGCTGTCCTGACGCGGCGCCGGTCCCGTCCCGACCGGCACGCTGCGCATGATCGACCGGCGCGTCGGGCCGCGAAAGAGCCGCTCGCGCCGGCCCCTCGGCGCGCGGCGTGTCGTGTCACCGAGGATGTGGCGATCCTGGCGTCAGATGCCAGCGATGCCGCATCGCTGGCACACCCCGTGCGCCGGGCGGGCTAGTCGAGGTCGAGGAGGGCGTCGAGGCCGACGGTAAGCCCGGGGTGGTCGGCCACCGTCCGGCACGCCAGCAGCACGCCCGGCATGAAGGAGCTCCGGTGCAGCGAGTCGTGGCGGATCGTGAACGTCTCGCCCTCGGTGCCCAGCAGGACCTCCTGGTGGGCGACGAGGCCCGCCATGCGCACCGCGTGCACCGGGATCCCGTCGACGCGGGCGCCGCGGGCCCCGTCGGGGTCGTGGGTCGTCGCGTCGGGCCCGGGGCCCAGGCCCGCCTCGGCGCGGGCGGCGGCGATCATCTGGGCGGTGCGCGTCGCCGTGCCCGAGGGGGCGTCGGCCTTGCGCGGGTGATGCAGCTCGACGACCTCGACCGAGTCGAAGAACCGGGCCGCCTGCGCCGCGAACCGCATCATCAGCACGGCGCCGATGCCGAAGTTGGGCACGACGAGCACGCCCTGCCTGGGCTGCAGGCGCCCGCGCACCTCGTCGAGGAGCTCCTGGCCGACGCCGCTCGTCCCCACGACCACGTGGAGCCCGGCGTCGACGCACCAGCGCAGGTTGTCGGCCAGCGCGGACGGGTGGGTGAAGTCGACGACCACGTCGGCGGCGCGCAGCGCCTCACGGTCGTCGGTCACCTCGGCGTCAGCTCCCCTCTCGGCAGGCTCCCCTGATTGCTGGGTGCCGCGGACATCCACGCGCGCGACCAGCTCGAGGTCCTCGGCGCCCTCGACCGCGGCGCACGCCTCGGAGCCCATGCGCCCGCGGGCGCCCAGCACGCCGACCTTCACACTCACTGCACCATCTCCCGCACCTCGTCGGGCAGCTCGTCGACGTCACCGTAGGGACCGACGACGGCGGCCGCGCGGGGCCCGGTGAGCAGCGACGACGCCAGCGACGCCACGTCGCTCGCACCGACGGCGTCGATGCGGTCCAGCGTGGTCGCCAGGTCGGTGGCCCGGTCGAGCCCGCCGTGGTCGAGCTCGCGGCGCCCGAGGCGGGTCATGCGCGCCGAGGTCTCCTCGAGGCCCAGGACCAGCTCGCCGCGCAGCTGCCCGCGGGCGCGGGAGAGCTCGGCGTCGGTGATGCCGTGCGCGGCGAGGTCGGCGATCTCGTCGCGCACCACCGTCGCCGCGGCCCCCAGACGCTCGGGCGCGCAGCCGACGTAGACCGCGAGCACGCCCGCGTCGGCGTAGCCCGTGGTCGACGAGTAGACGGAGTACGCGAGCCCGCGCTGCTCGCGGACCTGCTGGAACAGCCGCGAGCTCATGCCGCCGCCGAGCACGGTGGACAGCACCTGCAGCGCAGGCCAGCGTTCGTCGGCGCGGCGCAGCGAGGGCACGCCGAGCATGAGGTGCGCCTGCTCGGTGTCCTCGTCACGCACCGTGAGGCGGGCCGCCGGCGTCCCCGGTTCCTCGGAGGCGCCTCGGTGCCACGGCTCGGCGGCACCGTCCAGGCGCGACCCGTAGACGTCCGCCACCGCGGCGAGCACCTCGGCGTGCGCCACGTTGCCGGCGACAGCGAGCACCGAGCGCGCGGGGACGTAGTGACGGGCGTGGAAGTCGGCGAGCCGGTCGCGGGTCATGCCCGTCACCGACTCCTCGGTGCCGATCACCGGCAGGCCGAGCGGGTGCCCGCCGAAGAGCAGCGCGTCGAAGTCGTCGGCCAGCAGGTCCTCGGGGTCCTCGTCGCGGCCGGCGATCTCGGAGAGCACGACGTCGCGCTCGAGCTCGACGTCCGCGGTGGCCATGACGGCGTCGAGCACCACGTCGCCGAGGACGTCGACCGCGAGCGGCATGTCGCGGTCGAGCACGTGCGCGTAGAAGCAGGTGTGCTCCTTGCCGGTGAAGGCGTTGAGGTCGCCGCCGACGGCGTCGATCTCCTCCGCGATCGCCCGCGCCGAGCGCCGCCGCGTGCCCTTGAACAGCAGGTGCTCGAGGTAGTGCGCCGCGCCGTGCGTGCCGGCGCCGAGGGCCGGCTCGTCGCGCGAGCCGACCTCGACCCAGAGCCCGACCGACGCCGACCGCGCGCCGGCGACGTGCTCGGTGACCACCCGCAGGCCCCCGGGCAGCACGGTGCGTGCCACGCCGGGGGCCGGGTGCTCGACGGCGAACTCCGTCGTGGAACTGCGCGGGGCGGCGTTCGCCGTCGAGCTCCGCTGCCCTGTCGGCGTGCTCCTCCTGACGTCTCCCGTCACTCCGCGGACGAGGCCCCGATGGCGCCGGTGACCGCGCCGGTGGTGGCGGCGGAGCCGGTCGGGGCGGCCCCGGACGATCCGGCGGGGGCGGACTCGGCCCCGTCGGCCGGAGCGTCGGAGTCGGTGCCGTTCGCCGCGGCGTCCTCCTCCTTGACCGGGATGAGGCTGATCTTGCCGCGGTTGTCGATGTCGGTGATCTCGACGCGCAGCTTGTCGCCGACGTTGACCACGTCCTCGACCTTGCCGATGCGCTTGCCGCCGCCCAGCTTCGAGATGTGGACGAGGCCGTCGCGGCCCGGCAGCAGCGAGACGAAGGCGCCGAAGGCGGCGGTCTTGACGACCGTGCCCAGGAAGCGCTCGCCGATCTTCGGCAGCTGCGGGTTGGCGATGGCATTGATCTTGTCGATCGCGGCCTGGGCGCTCGGCCCGTCGGCGGCACCGACGTAGATCGTGCCGTCGTCCTCGATGGAGATGTCGGCGCCGGTCTCCTCCGTGATCGAGTTGATCATCTTGCCCTTCGGGCCGATGACCTCCCCGATCTTGTCGACGGGCACCTTCACCGTGGTGATGCGCGGCGCGAACTCGCTCATCTCGTCGGGCGCGTCGATGGCCTCGGCCATGACGTCGAGGATCGCGAGGCGGGCGCCGCGGGCCTGGGTGAGCGCCCGGCCGAGCACCTCGGACGGGATGCCCTCCAGCTTCGTGTCGAGCTGCAGGGCGGTCACGAAGTCCTTCGTGCCGGCGACCTTGAAGTCCATGTCACCGAACGCGTCCTCGGCGCCGAGGATGTCGGTGAGCGCGACGAACTTCTGCTCGCCGTCGACCTCGCCCGAGACCAGGCCCATGGCGATGCCGGCGACCGGGGCCTTCAGCGGCACACCGGCGTTGAGCAGCGACATCGTCGACGCGCACACCGAGCCCATCGACGTCGAGCCGTTGGAGCCCAGCGCCTCGGAGACCTGGCGGATCGCGTAGGGGAACTCCTCGCGCGTCGGCAGCACCGGCACGAGCGCCCGCTCGGCGAGCGCACCGTGGCCGATCTCGCGGCGCTTCGGCGAGCCGACGCGGCCGGTCTCACCGGTGGAGAACGGCGGGAAGTTGTAGTGGTGCATGTAGCGCTTCGTCGTCTCCGGCGTGAGGGAGTCGATCGACTGCTCCATACGCAGCATGTTCAGCGTGGTGACGCCGAGGATCTGGGTCTCGCCCCGCTCGAACAGCGCCGAGCCGTGGGCCCGCGGGATCACCTCGACCTCGGCGGCCAGCGGACGGATGTCCGTGGTGCCGCGGCCGTCGATGCGGAAGCCGTCGCGCAGGATGCGCCGGCGGACCGTCTTCTTGGTCAGCGAGCGGAACGCCTCGCCGATCTCCTTCTCGCGGCCCTCGAACTTGTCGGCGAGCTCGGAGACCAGGCGGTCCTTGATCGCGTCCTGGGCGGTGTCGCGGTCCTGCTTACCGCTGATCGTGAAGGTGTCGTCGAGATCGGTGCCGACCGCCGACTCGACCGCGGCGTACACGTCGTCCTGGTACGCCGGGAAGGTCGGGTAGTCCTTCGTCGACACACCGGTCGCGGTGTAGAGCTCCTTCTGCGCCTCGCAGAGGGTGCGGATGAACGGCTTGGCCGCCTCCATGCCCGCGGCGACGATCTCCTCGGTCGGCGCCTGCGCGCCATCGCCGATGAGCTTCCACGCGTGGTCGGTGGCCTCGGCCTCGACCATGGCGATCGCGACGTCGGAGCCGTCGGAGGTCACCGAGCCGGCGATGACCATGTCGAACACGGCGCTCTCGAGCTGCTCCCAGGTCGGGAAGGCGACCCACTGGCCGTCGATGAGAGCCACGCGCGTGGCGCCGATCGGGCCGTCGAAGGGCAGGCCGGAGATCTGGGTGGACGCCGAGGCCGCGTTGATGGCGAGGACGTCGTAGGGGTCCTTCGGGTCCAGGCTCTGGACCGTGATGACGACCTGGACCTCGTTGCGCAGGCCGCCGGTGAAGGTCGGGCGCAGGGGCCGGTCGATGAGCCGGCAGGTGAGGATCGCGTCGGTCGACGGGCGGCCCTCGCGCCGGAAGAACGAGCCGGGAATCCGGCCCGCGGCGTACATGCGCTCCTCGACGTCGACCGTCAGCGGGAAGAAGTCGAAGTTGTCCTTCGGCCGCTTCGACGCGGTCGTCGCGGAGAGCAGCATCGTGTCGTCGTCCAGATAGGCGACGACGGCCCCGGCCGCCTGGCGGGCCAGCCGGCCCGTCTCGAAGCGGACGGTGCGGGTGCCGAAGGCACCGTTGTCCAGGACCGCGGTGGTCTCGTGGACGCCCCCATCACTGGACGTGACGGTGTTCTCGGTCATGTGGGGTTCTCCTCTGCAGGGCCCCTGCCGCGAGCCGTCCAGGGCTTCCCCCGCGACGCGGCCGGCGACGAGCGGTCTTCGATCGAAGCCCACGGTGCCCACGTTCTTCGGGCGAACATCCGGGGGCCACTACCGAGGACCGGCCGACGCACCGGTGTCCCGGGTTGGTGGACGGTGACGGCGGAGCCGGATTCTCGTGATGCGCACGCCAACGCGCCGACCGGGGTCGTGACCGGCCGGCGCGGGGCGTGCGCGGGGTTCAGACGTGCCTTCTCAGCGACGCAGCCCCAGCCGCTCGATGAGCGAGCGGTAGCGGGCCACGTCGACGGAGGCGACGTACTTCAGCAGGCGACGACGACGCCCCACCAGCAGCAGCAGTCCCCGGCGGGAATGGTGGTCGTGCTTGTGCATCTTGAGGTGCTCGGTGAGCCGCACGATGCGCTGCGTGAGCAGCGCGACCTGCGCCTCGGGCGACCCGGTGTCCGTCTCGTGGACCCCGTACTCGGTGAGGGTCGCCTTCTTCTGCTCGGTGGTCAGTGCCACGGGGGTGGTGCTCCTGTCTGACGAGAGTCGGTGCCGTGAGCATGGACGGCGTCCCGGTCCGACGTCCTCACCGTGACGAGGAGTCGCTGATCGCGGACGACGCACTCGCGGGGATCGAGCCGTGCGGCCCCGACCACCCGCCGCCCGGCCACCACGGACCGCAGCCAGGCGTAACAACTCCCAGTGTACCGACGAGCCGTCTCGTCCGGTCAGCGGCCCGGGTCGGGCACGTCGCCGCTCGCCGCAGCGTCCGGCCTCCAGCGCGGCAGCTCCCCCATCGGCGGGCTCCCCTGATCCTGATTGCTGCGGGCCGCCTGTCTCAGCAGGCCCGCCAGCGAGGGGAAACCGCCGTCGAGGGTATCGGCCGCGCGCGCCAGCTCGTCGGGCCCCGCGACCGTCCGGAGCAGGTCGTACGAACCCGAGGCGCTCGTCGGCGCGCGAGGCTCGGCGGCCCGGACGTCGGCGAGCAGGCGCTCCACCCGGTCGGGATCGGTGGAGGTGTTCCAGGCCACGGCCTGCTCGAGCAGCACCAGCCGGCCCAGCACCGCCGGTGTCCCGATCTTCACCCGCCGCCCGCTCATGAGCTGCGAGAGCATCGGTGAGCTGGTGCCGAGCGCGGTGGCCAGCGCCGCCTGGGAGACGTCCAGGGCACCGAGGAGCCGGCGCAGCCGGTCGCCCAGCGGCTCGCCGTAGAACCGGCGCTGCAGCTCGCGGTTGCGCCGCACCGTGCCCGCCGGATCCGACGCCGCCGGACCCTGCCCCGCCGCACCCGATCGGTCCACCCGCCACCACCTCGCCCTCCGGCCCCTCCTCCGCGGCGATCGTGGCAGCCGGGGCGCGGCGCCGGTGGCTGTTCCGGTCAGATGCCTCAGGTACCCCGCCTCAGATCCCGAGGACGTCTCGCGTGCGGGCCACGTCGTTCGCCATCGCGGCGATGAGGTCGTCGAGGGAGTCGAACCGGTCCATGCCGCGCAGGCGCTCGACGAAGTCGACGCCGACGCGCGCGCCGTAGAGGTCCTCCTCGTGGTCGAGGACGAAGGCCTCCACGGTGCGCCGGCGCCCCTCGAACGTCGGGTTGGTGCCCACCGACGTGGCCGCCGGCCGGACCTCGCCCCGGTGGTGGAACCAGCATGCGTACACCCCGTCGGCCGGGATCGCCGCGTGCTCGCCGCAGTCGACGTTGGCCGTCGGGTAGCCCAGCTCGCGGCCGCGCTGGTCGCCGCGGACGACGACGCCCTCGAGGCGGTGCGGCCGGCCCAGGGCCTCCGCGGCCGCCCGGACGTCGCCGGCGGCGACGCTCGCGCGGATGTAGGTCGAGGAGAACGTGACGGTGGAGCCCACGGTGGCGGAGCCCGCGGTGGCGGAGCCCCCGGGCGCGGCGCCGAGGGGCTCGGTGACGAGATCCACACCCTCGGCGGCGAAGCCGAAGCGCTGGCCGAGGCGCTCGAGCTCCGCGACGTCGCCCGCCGCCTTGTAGCCGAACGTGAAGTTCCGCCCCACGACGACCATCGCCGCGTGCAGCCGGTCCACGAGCAGCTCGTGCACGAACTCGTCGGGCGCGACCCGCGCGAGGTCGGTCGTGAACGGCAGCACCCAGAAGGCGTCGACCCCGAGCTCGGCGACCAGCTCGGCGCGGCGGGTCAGCGACGTCAGCCGGGCGGGGTACGTCCCCGGGCGCAGGACCGACGCGGGGTGCGGGTCGAAGGTGATCAGCACGGTGGGCAGGCCGAGCTCGCGCCCGTGGGCGACGGCCCGGGCGATGAGCTGCTGGTGGCCGCGGTGCACGCCGTCGAACACGCCGATCGTGACGACGCACCGACCCCAGCCCGACGGCACGCCGTCGAGTCCCCGCCAGGTTTGCACGGCCGGGAGCGTACGGCCGGTACCCACGGGCACGCCGTGTCGGTGGGGGTGATCAGGCGGGGTTCGTGCCGGTGCTCGTGCCGGTGCTCATGCCGGCGCTCGTGCCGGCGCTCATGCCGGCGCGAGGACGAGCACGGGGCGCGCGGCGCCGCGATCGTCGGCGACGAGCCCGACGACGTGGCCGTCCGGGCCGAACACCCCGACCGTCCCGGCGCTGCCCCCGGCCGGCAAGGGACGGCCGTGCGCGAGGCCTGCGGCCTCGTCGGCGTCGGCGTCGCGGCGGGGGAAGGCCGTGGCGACGGCGGCGTCCAGGTCGAGGGACAGCGACGCGCGGCCCTGCTCCTCCTCCTCGGCCGCCAGGACGTCGAGCGTCCGGGCCTGCGCGAGCGTGAACGGCCCGACGCGGGTGCGGCGCAGGGCGGTGAGGTGGCCGCCGACGCCGAGCCCGGCGCCGAGGTCGCGGGCCAGGGCGCGCACGTAGGTGCCCGAGGAACAGTCGACGAGGACGTCGAGGTCGCGGAACGGGCCCTCGCGGCGCATGGCGAGGACGTCGAAGCGGCCCACCGTCACGGGGCGCGCCTCGAGCGCGACGTCCTCGCCGGCCCGGGCGCGCTCGTACGCGCGGCGCCCGTCGACCTTGATCGCCGAGACGCTGCTGGGGACCTGGGCGATCTCGCCGGTGAGCGCCGCGACGCCGTCCGCGAGCGCCTGCTCGGTGACCCCGGCGGTGTCGACCGGCTCGCCGAGGGGCTCGCCCTCGGCGTCGTCGGTGCCGGTCGCGAGGCCGAGCCGGATGGTGGCGAGGTAGCTCTTGGTATCGAGGGAGAGGTGCCCGAGGAGCTTGGTCGCCCGCTCGACGCCCAGCACGAGCACGCCGGTCGCCATCGGGTCGAGCGTGCCCGCGTGCCCGACCTTACGGGTGCCCATCAACCGCCGGGCGCGTCCGACGACGTCGTGCGAGGTCCATCCCGCGGGCTTGTCGACCACCAGCAGCCCCGGCGGCGGGGGCTCACGCCGTTCGCGAGGAGCACGGCCCCCGCGTCCACTCCCACCGCGACCACGTCCGGACACGGCGCACCATGATGCCTGCCCCACCATCCGGCTGTTCACGGTCCCGGCAGGCATGCTGGAGAGCGTGAGCATCCCGACGCGCACCGACGTCCTCGTCGTGGGCGCCGGCCCCGCCGGTTCCGCCGCCGCGGCGTGGGCCGCCGACGCCGGCCACGACGTCGTCCTCGCCGACGCCGCCGTCTTCCCCCGCGACAAGGCCTGCGGCGACGGCCTGACCCCGCGGGCGATCGCGGAGCTCGAGCACCTCGGGCTCGGCGAGTGGGTGCGCGGTCGCGGCACCAACCGGGGCCTGCGGGCCGCCGGCTTCGGCCAGCTGCTGGAGCTCCCCTGGCCCGGCGGGTCGCTGCCCGCGCACGGCGGGGCGGTCGCGCGGACCGAGCTCGACGCGCGCATCCGCACGGTCGCGCTGGAGAAGGGTGCGCATCCGGTGGAGGGCGCGCGCGCGGTGGACGTCGAGCGCGACGGCAGAGTCGGCGGGGACGGGGTGTCCGGGGTCGTGTTCACCACCGCCGACGGGGCGAGCACGACCATCGGGTGCCGGCGCCTCGTGGTCGCCGACGGCGCCCGCTCGACGCTCGGCCGGGTGCTGGGGCGCGAGTGGCACCGCGAGACCGCCTACGGTGTCGCCGCCCGCGGCTACGTCCGCTCCGGACGCCACGCCGACGAGTGGATCTCGTCGCACCTCGAGCTGCGCGGCACCGAGAACGAGGTGCTGTCCGGCTACGGCTGGGTGTTCCCGCTGCACGACGGGCACGTGAACATCGGCGTCGGGACCCTGGCCACCGAATCACGGCCCGCGAACGTGCGCCTCCGGTCGCTGATCGCCCACTACGCCGACCAGCGCCGCGAGGACTGGCAGCTCGACGGCGAGGTGCGCGACGTCGCGTCGGCGCTGCTGCCCATGGGCGGCGCGGTGTCGGGGGTCGCCGGGCGCAACTGGGCGCTCGTCGGCGACGCCGCCGGGCTCGTGAACCCGCTCAACGGCGAGGGCATCGACTACGGCCTGGAGAGCGGCCGGACCGTCGCGGGCCTGCTCGACACCGAGGGCGTCACCGGGGACCTCTCCCTGGCCTGGCCCGCGACCCTGCGCCGGCACTACGGCTCGGCGTTCTCGATCGCCCGGCGCCTCGCCACGCTGCTGACCATGCCGCGCCTGCTGCCGATCGCCGGTCCGGTGGGCATGCGCTCGCGGGCCCTCATGACCGTCGCCCTGCGCGTGATGGGCAACCTCGTCACCGAGGAGGACGCGGATCTCGTGGCGAGGGCCTGGCGCGTGGCCGGGCGCGCCTCGCTGCGCGCCGACGAGCTCCCCCCGTTCCCCGCCGCGGACCTGCGTCGTCCGGTCGGCGCGAGCTGAGCGCGTGAGCCTCGTGACGTAGCGGGCGCCGGCGCCCTCACGGAAGGCCGGGGGCGTCCCGGATGTCCGACCCTTCGCCCGTGACCACGCTCGGTGTCATGTCGACGCCGACCGAACGCTGGATCCCCGCCGGCCTGGTGCTCGCCGTCGCCACCCTCGTGCTGCCGACCGCCGTGCACGGCAAACCCCCCTCGAGTCGGCCGAGCTGACCCTGCGCTGGGTCGCCGAGCGCCCGAGCTGGCGCCCGGTCCACCTGCTCGCCATCGCCGGCGTCGTGCTCTGGACGGCGTGCCTGAACACGCTGGCGCGGGGCGCCGAGTCCCCGGCCGGCCGCGACGTCGGACGCCCCGCTCCGCCCGGCTCGCCGTGTCCCCGCGCAGCAGAGAGGGAAGCACTCACCCCCGACGGTCAGGCCTCCCCGACGACCCGGCGCACGAACGCCGCCTTGGCGTCCGTGTACGCCTCGCGGTCGTCGGGGTGCTCGCCCGCCGACCGCTCCTTGAGCGCGGTGTACTCGGCGCGCAGGTCCGCGTCCGCCCGGAGCCGGTCGCGGAAGCGCAGCTGGGCGTCCCAGCGGTCCTGGTCCGGCGGCATGAGGTGGAGGTGGGCGAGCCGGTGTCGGGCGGTCGCGTCCACCCGCACGAGGAGCCGGCGCCAGGGTCGCCGGTCGAGCTCGCGGGGTACGGGTCTCCACGGCCCCGTGTCCACCGCGGTGACCGCGGCGTCCGGGTCGGCCGCTCTCGCCTGCAGGTCGATGATCGGCTTCGCGGGCAGGCCGGGGACGGCGGTCGAGCCGACGTGGAGCACCTCGCTCGTGAGGTGGCCGGCGAACAGGTCGGCGACCTCGGCCGCGTAGTCCCGCGCCCGGAGCGCCCACGCGGGATCGTGGGGTGCCAGCCGGACCGGCTCGCTCGCCCACGCCGGGAGGTGTTCGTCCACGTGCCCCACCTCCGCGAACCTCCCGACGGCACGTTCCGCCGGCCGAGGAGCTCGATGATCATGCCGAACACGCCGCCCGCGTCGGCGCACCTCCGCACCCGGGAGATCAGGGACGGGACTCGGTCTCCGCCTGCTCGAGCAGCGACGCGTGGACCGCGCGGTGGTCGTCGTCGAGGAGTCGGCCCGGGATCTGGGCCAGCGACCACGGCACCCCGGAGTCGTCGGGCTCGAGCACGTGCGCGAGGCGGTCCATCAGCTCGTCGGCCTGCGCCGTGGTCGCGACGACGGCGACGCGCAGCTCCCACAGTTGCGGACGCTCTACCACGGCGTACTCGCCATCAGCGGCTCGAAGCGGCGGAGAGCGGCGTCGCGGGCGCCGGCCTCGTCGGCGGCGCTGACGACCGCGGGGTCCTCGCGATACAGGGTCTCGTGCTCCGGGACGTCACCGGCGGACCGGAACACCAGGACCGCCACCCACGGCTCCATGCTGGTCACGGGGACGACCCTGGCAAGCACGCCGGCAGGTGTCCTCCAGGTTTCTCCCCACGGACCCCCGAGATTCCTCAGGTCGTCCCCGTGACCGCCCACGCGTCGCCCCGCACGCGCAGCCCGACGGCGACGGCGCGCGCGGCGACGAACAGCGCGAGCCCCGCCCAGATCCCGACCAGGCCCCACCCGAGGACCAGCGAGAGCCAGATCGTCGGCAGGAACGCGCCGAGTGCCGAGCCGACGGTGATCCGGCGCAGGTAGGCGGCGTCGCCGGCGCCGAGCAGCACCCCGTCGAGCGCGAAGACGTAGGCCGCGATCGGCTGCAACGCGACGAAGAACCACCACGCCTGCGGGACGACGTCGCGCACGCCGGGGTCGGGCGTGAAGACCCCGGGGAGCACCCCGGCGGTCGCCGCGAACACGATCCCGGCGACGCAGCCCAGGACGAGGCCGTAGCGGGTCACCCGTCCGCTGACCCGCCGCGCGGTCCCGACCGACGCGGCCCCGAGCGCGGCCCCGACCAGCGACTGCGCGGCGATCGCCAGCGCGTCCAGGACGGTGACCATGAACGTCCAGAGCTGCAGGACGATCTGGTGCGCAGCCACCGACTCGGCACCGAAGCGGGCCGCCACCGCCGTCGCGGACAGGAAGCAGGCCTGGAACGCGGCGCTGCGCAGGAGCAGGTCGCGGCCGAGCCCGAACTGAGCGCGCATGTCGGCGGGAACGGGTCGCAGCGGTACGCGTTCACGCACGAGCGCGCCGACGAACAGCAGCCCCACCACGGCCTGCGCGCCGACGTTCGCCCACGCCGAGCCCTCCAGGCCGAGCTCCGGGATGGGGCCGATGCCGTAGACCAGGAGCGGGCACAGGATCGCCGAGAGCCCGTTGCCGGCGAGCACCACGATGATCGGGCGCCGCGTGTCCTGCACGCCGCGCATCCACCCGTGTCCGGCGAGCGCGACGAGGATGCCCGGCGCGCCCCACACGGCGATCCGCAGCCACCCGGTGGCGGCGTCGGCGACCGCTCCCCCGCCGCCGAGCGCATTCCCGAGCCAGGGCGCGAGGGTCCACAGCACCGCGATGACGACCGCGCCGACGCCCAGCGCGATCCACGTCGCGGCGACGCCCTCGCGCACGGCGGCGGCCCGGTCGCCCGCGCCGTGGTGGCGGGCGGCCCGCGCGGTGGTTCCGTAGGCGAGGAACGTGCCCAGGCTCGCGATCTGCGCGAGTACCACCCCGCCGACCGCGAGACCCGCCAGGGGCACGGCCGCGTGATTTCCTGTCGCTGCGCTCGCCGCCCCGTCGATGTGCCCGACGACGGCGGTGTCGACGAGCAGGTAGAGCGGCTCGGCGACGAGGACGACGAGCGCCGACGACGCCAGCCCGAGGACCCGGCGCGCCCCGGGATCGTCGTCAGGGCGGGCGTCGGCACGCGAGCGCAGAAATCGAGCGCGTGGCATTACGGACACTCAACGTCTGCAGCGCCACGCCGCTGACATTCGGTCACCCCAGGAGGGGCGCGTCGGCCAGAGCGCGGCGGACGCGGTCGAGGATGTCCGGGGCGTCGCCGTCGACCGTGAAGCCCGAGGCGTGGCGGTGCCCCCCGCCGCCGAGGGCCGAGGCCGCCGCGGCGACGTCGAGGCGGCCCTTCGAGCGCATGTTGGCGGTCCACCGCCGGTCGCCGACCTGCTTGAGCACGACGGCCACCTCGGCCTCCGCGGTCGTGCGCAGGACGTCGATGACGCTCTCGATCTCCTCCTGGCGTCCGACGTCGATGTGGTCACGGGTGACCCGGGCGTGCACGAGCCCCAGGCCGCGGGCCTCGTCGACCTCCAGGCGCGCGGTGGCGAGCACCGCCGAGAGCATGGCCAGCCACGAGAACGGGTGGGTGTCGAGCAGCGGGCGGGTGACGGCCTCGGCGTCGACGCCGGCGACGAGCAGGCGCGCGGCCATCGCGTGGGTGTCCGGGGAGGCCGCGCGGAAGTTGCGGGTGTCGGTGACGAGCCCGGCGTAGAGGCAGCGCGCGGTGGGGAGGTCGACGGGCGCGCCCATCGCGTCGAGCAGGCGCAGCACCATGACCGCCGTGGCCTCGGCGCGCGGGTCGACGTAGTAGAAGGTCCCGAACCCGGAGTTCGAGACGTGGTGGTCGATCACCAGCGTCGTGCCGGCGGTCTCGGCGCGGTCGGCGAGCGGGCCGAGACGGTCGACGCTGCCGGTGTCGAGCACGACGAGCAGATCGGGGACGTGCACGACGCGGTGGTGGGGTACGACGAGGCCCGCGACGTCGAGGTCGCGCAACGACTCCGCCGGGCGCTCGGGCGCCCCGAACGACACCTGGACGTGGGCGCCGCGCCGGTGCAGCGCCAGCCCGAGGGCGAGCGCGCTGCCGAGCGCGTCGGCGTCCGGGTTGACGTGGGCGAGCAGCACCACCTGGCGGGCGCCCGTGAGCACGCCCACCGCCTCGTCGAGGGTGATCGGCCGGCTCACCCGGGCCGCAGCGCCGCTCCGGCTCTCCTCGGCCGCCACCATCGCGGGTGCGCTCCCCTCGTCACGGCCGCCGCCCGGGGAGGTCGACGTGCCGCCGTCACGGTACGGAGTCGCCGTCAGCCCGTCGACCGCGCGCTGTGATCGGTGTCGCCACGAGGATCGTCGCCCTCGTCCCCGACCGGCACGTCGTCGAGCTCGGCCTCGAGATCACCGTCGTCCTCCCGCGGCTTGCGGTACGGATCTGCCTCGCCGGCGTAGGCGGCCCCGACGGCCAGCGTCGCGACCTCGGCGTCAGCCGCGCGGGCGCCCTCGAGCACCTCGTCGAGGCGCTTGGCGTCCTCGGGCACCGCGTCCGGGACGAACTGGAGCGAGGGCGTGAACCGCACCCCGGTCTGGCGGCCCACGGCCGTGCGGAGCACGCCCCGCGCGCTGGCCAGGGCGGCTGCCGAGCCGGACTGCTCGGCCTCGTCGCCGTAGACGGTGTAGTAGACCGTCGCCTCGCGGAGGTCGGCGGTGACGCGGGTGTCGGTGATCGTCACCATCGCCAGGCGCGGGTCCTTGACCTCGTGCTCCAGCGTCGAGGCGACGATCTGGGAGATCCGCTTGGCGAGCCTGCGGGCCCGTGGCGCGTCGGCCATGGCGCGGTTCCTCCTGCTTCGAAGGGGATCTAGTCGTCGTGCGGACCCAACCAGCGGGTCCGCGCGGAGAGCACCTGGAACTCGGGGTGGGCGGCCACCAGGCGCTCGCAGTGGTCGAGCACGTCGGTGACGTGCTCCGGGTCGGCCGCGACCGCCGCGACCCCGACCAGGGCGCGGCGGTGCAGGTCGAGATGGCCGGCCTCGGCGACCGAGACGGCGTACTTGCGCTTGAGCTCCGCCACGACGGGACGAACCACCGAGCGCTTGTGCTTGATCGATCCGACGTCGCCGAGCAGGAGGTCCAGCTCGAGCGCACCGACGTACATGCAGCATCAACGGTCCGGTGGCCGATGGGCCCCGGGGACGGCCGGACCATCCGTCCCCGGGGCGTCACGACTCACTCGCGGGGCTTCTCCCGCATCTCGTAGGTCATGATCTTGTCGTCGACCTTGATGTCGTTGAACGACCCGAGCGTCAGACCGCACTCGTAGCCGTCGCGGACCTCGGTGGCGTCGTCCTTGAACCTCTTCAGCGAGTTGATCGTGAGGTTCTCGGCGACGACCGCACCGTCGCGGACCAGGCGCGCCTTGCCGTTGCGCCGGATGATCCCGTCGGTGACCAGGCAGCCGGCGATGGTGCCGACGCGCGAGGAGCGGAAGACCTCGCGCACCTCCGCGGTGCCGAGCTCGACCTCCTCGTAGATCGGCTTGAGCATGCCCTTGAGGGCCTGCTCGATCTCGTCGATCGCCTGGTAGATCACCGAGTAGTAGCGGATGTCGATGCCCTCGCGGGAGGCCAGCTCGGTGGCCTTGCCCTCGGCACGGACGTTGAAGCCCATGACGATGACGTTCGACGCGATCGCGAGGTTGATGTCGCCCTCGGTGATCGCACCGACCCCGCGGTGGAGGATCCGCAGCTGGACCTCGTCGCCCACGTCGATCTTCGTGAGCGCGTCCTCGAGTGCCTCGACGGTACCCGAGTTGTCGCCCTTGATGATCAGGTTGAGCTCGTTGGTCTCCTTCAGCGCCGCGTCGAGGTCCTCGAGGGACACGCGCTTGCGACGCGACGCCAGCTCGGCGTTGCGCTCGCGGGCACGACGCCGGTCGGCGATCTGACGGGCCACCCGGTCCTCGTCGACGACGAGGAAGGTGTCGCCCGCGCCGGGCACCGACGTGAAGCCGATGACCTGCACCGGGCGCGACGGCAGGGCCTCCTGCACGTCCTCGCCGAACTCGTCGAGCATCCGTCGCACACGGCCCGACGCGTCGCCCGCGACGACGGAGTCGCCGACGCGCAGCGTGCCGCGCTGGACGAGCACGGTGGCCACCGGGCCACGGCCGCGGTCGAGGTGCGCCTCGATCGCGACGCCCTGGGCCTCCATGTCGGGGTTGGCCCGCAGGTCCAGGGAGGCGTCCGCGGTCAGCAGGATCGCCTCCAGCAGCGCCTCGATGTTGATGTTCTGCCGCGCGGAGATGTCGACGAACATCGTCTCGCCGCCGTACTCCTCGGCGACCAGGCCGTACTCGGTGAGCTGCTGGCGGATCTTCTGAGGGTTCGCGCCCTCCTTGTCGATCTTGTTCACCGCGACCACGATCGGCACGTCGGCCGCCTGGGCGTGGTTGATCGCCTCCACCGTCTGCGGCATGACGCCGTCGTCGGCCGCGACGACGATCACCGCGATGTCCGTGGACTTCGCGCCACGGGCACGCATGGCGGTGAACGCCTCGTGACCCGGGGTGTCGATGAAGGTGATCCGGCGCTCCTCGCCCTCCAGCTCGGTCTCGACCTGGTAGGCGCCGATGTGCTGGGTGATGCCACCGGCCTCGCCCTCGGCCACCTTCGTCTTGCGGATGGTGTCCAGCAGGCGTGTCTTGCCGTGGTCGACGTGACCCATGATCGTGACGACCGGCGGGCGGGCCGCGAGGTCGTCCTCGTCGCCCTCGTCGGAGCCGTAGCTGATCGAGAACGACTCGAGCAGCTCGCGGTCCTCCTCCTCGGGGGACACGACCTGCACGTTGTAGTTCATCTCGCCGCCGAGCAGCTCGAGGACGTCGTCGGACACCGACTGGGTGGCCGTGACCATCTCACCGAGGTGGAACAGCACCTGCACGAGCGAGGCCGGGTTCGCGTCGATCTTCTCCGCGAAGTCGGTCAGCGAGGCGCCGCGGGGCAGCCGGACGGTCTCGCCCTTGCCCTTCGGCAGGCGGACGCCGCCGACCGACGGCGCCTGCATGTTGTCGAACTCCTGGCGCTTCTGCCGCTTCGACTTGCGACCACGGCGCGCGGGACCACCGGGCCGCCCGAAGGCACCCGCGGCACCGCCGCCGCGACCGCGGCCACCCGGACCACCGGGACGACCGCCGCCACCGCGGAAGCCACCGCCCGCGGGTGCGCCGCCACCACCGGGGGGACCCCCGGGACGACCACCGCCACCGGGACCACCACGACCCCCGCCGGGGCCACCACGACCGCCACCGGGGCCACCACGACCGCCACCGGGCCCGCCGGGACCACCGCGACCGGGCGGACCGGCCGGGCGGGACGGCATCATGCCGGGGTTCGGACGCGGAGGCATGTTGCCCGGCCCCGCCGAACCGGCGCCACCGGGACGCGGCGGACGCTCGCCGCCGCCCGCGGCGGCCGGACGCTCGCCGTCACGCGGTGGGCGCGGGGTGGGGGCCCCACCGGACTCGCCGTCACGCGGCGGACGCGGACCGCCCTGGCCGCCCTGGCCGGGCTGCTGCGGCCGCTGCGGGCGCGGCGGAGCGCCGGAACCGACGCCGAACGGGTTGTTGCCGACGCGCGGCGACTTCGGGCCGGGCTTCGGCGCCGCGGGACGCGGCGGGACGGTCGACGTGTCGCCGCCCTGGGAGTCGGACGCGGCCGCCGCCGGACGCTGCTGCGGACCGGGGCGCGGGGCGCCACCGCCCTGACCACCGCCCTGACCACCGCCCTGACGGTCGCTCTGGCCGCCCTGGCGCTGGTCGCCGCCGGCCGGACGATCACCGCCGGGGCGGGGGATGCCGCCCGGACGGGGGCGGTCGCCGCCCGGACGCGGACGGTCGCCGCTGCCACCACCGCCGGGACGCTGGCCCTGCGGGGCGGGGCGCTCGGTCGGCGCGGACGGCGCCGACGAGCCAGAGGCCCCAGAGGCCGCGGCGGGCGCGGAGGGCGCGGACTGGTCCTGGCCGGGACGCGCGCCGGGGCGCGGACCGGGACGCGGGGCGCCGCCACCGGACGAGCCGGACGAGCCGGACGAGCCCGCCGAGCCGTCGCCGCCGCCCGAGGGCGCGGCGCCGGGGCGTGGGCCGGGGGTCGCGCCGGGACGCGGGGCACCGCCGGACGAGCCGGAGGGACCCGGCTTGGGTGCGCCGCCGGGGCGCGGGCCGGGCGTGGCGCCCGGACGCCGGCCGCGGCCGGAGCCGCCGCCGTTGCCGCCGGCCATGGAGTCGCGCAGCTTGCGCGCGACGGGAGCCTCCACCGTCGAGGACGCCGACTTGACGAACTCGCCGAGGGACTCCAACTGCGTGAGTACCTGCTTGCTGGTGACGCCGAGCTCCTTCGCGAGCTCGTGCACCCGGGCCTTACCTGGCACTGATCTCCTCATTCTCGAGGTCAGCGGGTGGCCCGCGACCTCGTGTCTACGCCTGCGCCTTCATCGGGAGGGCTTCACGGCTGGCTCATGGGGGTCGACCTGCTTCCTCGTACTCACGCGACGGTCGTCGCGTGTCTCTGGCCCGGGGCCGGAGTCCGGATCGAGCAGCGCGCGCAGGGCTCCGGTGTCGAGCGGCCCCGGGACGCGCAGCGCCCGGGGGAACGCCGACCGGCGCTCCGCGCGATTCAGGCAGTCCCGATCGGGGTGCAGCCACGCACCGCGACCGGGCAGCCGATGTCGTGGATCGGGATCGACGACCCCGTCCGCGGCCACCACTCGCAGGAGTTCCGACGCCGAGGCCCGCGAACGGCAGCCGATGCAGGTGCGCACCGGGCCGTGGACGCCGTCGACGCTGCCGAGACGGTCACGATCCGGAGCCACCCCACGACCGGGCTCGCGGGTTCGGGCCACCGGTCACTCTACCGCGCCACTCGAGGGCCGTTCGACCCCGCCACCGGAGACCCCGATCCCGGGCTCCTCCTCGTCGGCCGGGGTCGCCTCGGCGTCCGAGCGGATGTCGATCCGCCAACCGGTCAGTCGTGCGGCGAGCCGGGCGTTCTGGCCCTCCTTGCCGATGGCGAGCGAGAGCTGGAAGTCCGGCACCACGACGCGGGCGGTGCGCGCCTTCGGGTCGACGACGGTCACCGAGACGACCTTCGACGGTGAGAGCGCGTTGCCGACGTACTCGGCGGGGTCGTCGGCCCAGTCGATGATGTCGATCTTCTCACCGTTGAGCTCGCTCATCACGCCGCGCACACGGGCGCCCATCGGACCGATGCAGGCGCCCTTCGCGCCGAGGCCCTCGACCTTCGACCGCACCGCGATCTTGGTGCGGTGCCCGGCCTCCCGGGCCACCGAGACGATCTCGACGTGGCCGGCGGCGATCTCGGGGACCTCGAAGGCGAACAGCCGCCGCACGAGGTTCGGGTGGGTCCGCGAGAGCGTCACCTGGACGCCGCGCGGGCCGCGGTTGACCCCCACCACGTAGCAGCGGATGCGGGCGCCGTGCTCGTACCGCTCTCCCGGCGCCTGCTCCGCGGCCGGCAGCACACCCTCGATCGACCCGATCTCGACCACGACGACGCCGCGGGCGTTGGCCCGCGCGTCGCGCTGGACGACGCCGGCGACGACCTCGCCCTCCTTGGCCGAGAACTCGCCGTACGTGCGCTCGTGCTCCGCGTCGCGCAGCCGCTGCACCACGACCTGGCGCGCCGTCGCGGCGGCGATACGCCCGAAACCCTCGGGCGTGTCGTCGTACTCCCCGACGACCTCGCCGTCCTCCCCGGTCTCCGGGACCAGCACGGCCACGGCGCCACTCTTGCGATCGACCTCGACGCGGGCGCGAGGGTTCTCGCCGCCGTTCTGCTTGTAGGCGGTGAGCAGCGCGGTCTCGATCGCGGAGAGCACGGTCTCGAACGGGATCTCCTTGTCCCGCTCGATGGCGCGCAACGCGGCGATGTCGACCTTCACGACCGATCCTCCTGTCCGTTCTCCCCCACGGCGGCGGCCACGAGGGCCTCGACCTCCGAGGGCGGCGCCGGCTTGAACTCGACCTCCACCACGGCCTGCTTCACGTCGGCCAGCGGGACGCGGTGCAGCACCGGTCCGCGCGGCGTGCCCTCCGCCAGGGTCACCGTCGCGCCCTCGTCGCCACTGTCCCCGTCGGCCCCCTCCACCGGACCGACGCGCGCGCTGAGCGTGCCGCCGTCGGTCCGCGTGATCGCCGCGCGGCGCAGCCACGCCCGCCGCCAGTGGTGCGGGCGGGTCAGCGGCCGGTCGGTGCCCGGTGTGGTGACCTCGAGCGTGTACTCGCCCTCGGGGGTGTCGGTGCTGCTGTTCTCGGCCGCCTCGTCCATCGCGTCGAGGACCTTCGAGAGCTCCCGGCTCACACCGGCGACGGCGTCGAGGTCCGGGCCCGGGGCCGGCGGGTCGTGCGGGCCGGGCACCTCGGCGGTGTCCACCACGACGCGCACGACCTGCCGGCGACCGGCCGGGCGCACCTCGAGGTCGTCGAGCACGAAGCCGGCGGCCTCCACGACCTCGACGACGGCCGGGCGCAGGCGGTCGGCGGCACCACCGGGTCCGCCGGGACCGGCGTGCGCGGGGGACGTCCCACGGGACAACGGAGCTCCTCACCGGGCGGGCCCGCCGCGGGCGGCGCGGGCGCTCGGGTGGCGGCCGCCGGGACGCGGGACGGGCACGGGCTGGCGCCGGGGTGCCGGCGCGCAGTGGTCCAGCCTAGCGCCCGCCCCGGGACGGTCCCGCCGCGTGGCGCGGGTCGGCGGGCGAGGCGGCTGGCAGACTGGCCCGCCGTGGTCGCCGTGACACCGGGAGTGGGCACGCCGCGGCGCACGGTGCTGTGCGGCGCCGGGGCGTTCGTCGCGGTCGCGGGCCTCGTCGCCACCGGCTGTGCGCGCGACGAGGGGCCCGACGAGCTCGAGGCCCCGCTCGCCGCGGCCCGCGCCGACGCCACGACGGCGACGGCGGCGGTCGCCGCGTTCCCCGAGCTCGCCGACCGCCTGACCCCGCTCGCCGACGCCCGCCGCGCCCACGCCGACGCGTTCGCCGCGGAGATCCGCCGCGCGCGCCCGGACCGCGCGCCCGCCGTCGACGCCGCCCCGCCGCCGGCCCCGGCCCCGGCGAGTGCCCTGGACGCCCTGACCGCGCTGCGCGGGTCGCTGGGCACCGCCCGGGACGGCGCGGGCACGCTGGCGCTCACGACGGCCTCGCACCGCTGCGGGCTGCTCACCTCGGTCGCGGCGAGCTGTGCCGGCCAGGCGACGGTGCTCGCATGACGTCACCGCCGGCACCCCCGCCGCTGTCCGGCGACCTCCTGGACGCCGTGCTCGCCGCGCTGGGCACCGAGCACGCCGCGGTGTGGAGCTACGGGCTCGTCTCCGCGTTCCTGCCCGCCGGGAACGCCGCCGCGATCACCGCCGCGGCCCTGGCCCACCGGGAGCGTCGGGACGCCGTCGTGGCCCTGCTCGCCCGCGAGGGGATCACACCGCCCACGGCCGCCGCGGCCTACCGACCGCCGGCCCCGGTCACGGACGCGACCTCCGCCGCCGTTCTCGCCACCGTCGCCGAGGACGACGTCGCCGCCGCGTGGCGCGCCGTCGCCGAGCGCACGGAGGCCGACACCGGCGGCGAGCTGCGGCGCCTGGCGCTCGACGCCGTCACCGCGGCCGCGACGACCTCGGTGACCTGGCGCCGCCTCGCCGGGCGCACGCCGCTGGTCCCGGCCTTCCCGGGGGACGGCTCGGCGACCTGAGCAGAACGGGTCGAGCTCCGCTGCGCTCCGACTCCCCGCCGACTCCCGGCCGCGGTCAGCGCAGGGCGAGCCCGGCGCGGGAGATCCGGTCGAGGGCGTCGCCGTCGGTGAAGTCCGGGTCGATGCCGTCGGCCTCGGCCACGACGACGCGGTCGCCGAGCTGCGCCGAGGCGTAGCCCTGCCCGCTGAGCGCCTGCGGGGCACCGGGGTAGCCCCGGCCCTCGCGCAGGAGGTCCGAGACATTGCCGGTGCCGTTGCTGTCGACCAGCGAGCGGAACGCCGACGCCGTCGACGTGTCGGCGAGCTGCACGGTGGCCACCGCGATCACCACCTCCTCGCCCTCGGCGTTGCCCGACCACAGGGAGCGGTCGAGGTGCAGGCACCCGCGCTCGCGCAGGAAGTCCGCCGCCCGGTTGTAGGCGTGGCCCTCGCAGGAGACGTCGGTGGTGGCGACCTGGCGCGTGTAGGTCACGCCGTCGACGACGCGGGTCGCCGACGGGTCGACCGGAGGGTCGCCCCCGGTGGCCGCGCGCCCGACGAGGAACGCCAGGCCCAGCGCGACGAGGAACGCCGCCACGGCCGCCAGGGTCAGGCCGCGCCAACCCCAGACCCACTCGGGGGCCCGGCGCCCGTAGCGCCCGGACCGCGCCGCCCGCCCGGCCCGGGCGAGCGCGCCGATGCCGCCATCGCTCGCCACGCCGCTGCGGCCGGGCCGCTCGGGGAGTGGACCGGACGACTCGGGCGCCGAGGCCGGCAGACGGCCGGTCGGCGGGAGTCCCGCCCGGCCCTCGGGCTGCGGGTTCGACGGGGAGGAGCTCGCGTCCTGGACCGGCACCGGGGTGGTCTCGGGTGCCGCGCCGGCCTGCAGCGCGGGGGTGTCCGGGGTGAGGAAGCCGGCCTCGGCCAGGCGGGCGTCGTCGGGGACGTGGTCGCCGAGGCGGAAGGCCACGAGGAGCCGACGCAGGTCGGCGACGTCGATCACGCGGAACGAGCCCACCGGCGCGGTCAGCGCGCTGCGGGCGTCGTCCTCCTCACCGACGCTGGGCAGCACGCGACGGGGCGCGGCGCACGGCGGGTCCGTGAGGGCCAGGAGGCGGTCGAGCTCGTCGAGGACGGCCTGGGCGGTCGGGCCGTCACCGGGAGAGCTGCTGCTCGGCGCCGGGCGCTCGGGGCCCGGTCCGCCGCCGGCCGCGACCGACTCCCGGGCCACCTCGCGCTCGCCGGCCGGCAGCGCCGCGAGGCCGAGGACACCGTCGGGCCGCAGCATGACGGCGTCGAGGGGGCCGTCGGGCCCGCCCGGCAGCGCCACGGCGACACCGGGTACCGGCGCACCCCGCTCCGCCTCCTCGAGCAGGGCGCGCACCCGCGCCACCCGCTCCGGAGCGATACCGAGACGGGGATCGGGGGCCAGCACCAGCATCCGATCCTCCACGTTCGGGGGACATGGACCGCGCTCAAGGTAGCCGAACCGGTCACGAACCGATCACGGGCCCCGTCCGGCACGTCGCCACCCGGGGCCTAGCGGGACAGCCGGCGACGCTCCCCCGTCCGGGCCACCAGGGGCACGGCGACCCTGGCGATCCCCGGCAACGCCGCCGAGGTCCGCTGGAGCGCCGCGCGCCAGCCCGGAACGGTACGCATGGCCCGGCGGGAGCCGAGCATCCCCATCCCCGCGTCGACGACCTCGTCCACCGAGAGCAGCCGGCTCCCGGTGAACAGCAGGGCTGCGCTGGGCCGATGGGCGACGTTGCTGACCAGCGAGGTGTCGACGACGTCCGGGCACAGCGCCCGCACGCGGATCGGCCGGCGCACCGACGCGAGCTCGATGTCCAGGGCCTGCGAGTAGCTCAGCGCCGCGGCCTTGCTCGCGCCGTACGTCGCGAAGCCCGGCGTCGGGCCGAGACCCGAGAGCGAGACGACGTTGAGGACGTCGCCGCGGCGCATGACCTCCACCGCCGCCCGGCAGCCGTGCACCACGCCGAGCGTGTTGATCTCGAAGGTCGCGGTGACCTCCTCGTCGGTCGACTCCCACACCGACGCCGTCGACAGCACCCCGGCGTTGTTGACCCACACGGTCACGTCGCCGAGGTCCGCGGCCGCGAGCGCGACCGCGCGGTGGGCGGAGGGGTCGCGCACGTCGAGCGGCATCGGCGTCGCCGGGCCGTCGAGGGCGTCGGCGGTCGCGCGCGCGGCGTCGGCGTCGACGTCGGTGACGACGAGGTGGTGGCCGCGAGCCGAGAGCGCGGCGGCGAGACCGGCGCCGATCCCCCGGCCCGCCCCGGTGACGACCGCGACGGCCACACGTCCCTGTCCGGATTCGGGGTGCACGGCGGCATTCTGGACCGTCCGGCCGGTCGCCCTGCGCCTACCCTGGGCGGCCGTGTACAGCGAGGAGATCGAGGTCCGCACCGGCGACCGGGAGACCGTCCGGGACATCACGCGGGAGTGCGCCCGGTTCGTGGCGGGCGCCGACACCGCCGACGGGCTGCTGCACGTGTTCGTGCCCCACGCGACGGCCGGGGTGGCGATCATCGAGACCGGCGCCGGGAGCGACGGCGACCTGCTGACCCAGCTGCGCGAACTGCTGCCCGCCGACGACCGGTGGTCGCACCGCCACGGCTCACCGGGCCACGGCCGCGACCACGTGCTGCCCGCGATCGTCGCGCCGTCGATGTCGGTGCCGGTGCTCGGTGGGCGGCTGGCGCTGGGCACCTGGCAATCGGTGTGCCTCGTCGACACGAACGGCGACAACCCCACGCGCACGGTGCGCCTGAGCCTGCTCGCCGGTTAGGGCTCGCAGAAGTCGGCGAGCCCCTCGGGGCTCGTGGCGTGGTCGAGCGCCAGGGCCGCGGCGCCGTACAGCGCGCCGTCGTCGCCGTGCAGCGCGTCCAGCACGGGCACCGGGTCGTCGCGGCGCAAGGCCATGAGCCCGCGGACGTAGGCCTCGTCGAACCCGGGTGCGGCCCGGAGCCCACGGGCGAGCCCGCCGAGCACGACGACGTCGGGGTCGTGGACGTGCACGAGCCCGGCGATGCCCCGACCGAGCGCGGCGGCGGCACCGCACACGGCGCCGGCGGCTCCGGGGTCCCCGCCGGCCGCCCGCTCGAGCACCGCGACGGCGTACGAGCGCGGGTCGCCCGGCTCCGGGTCGCCGAGGCGGCGGGCGAGCGCCCGGCCGTCGAGCTCCGGACCCCAGCAGCCCGCCGCCCCGCACGGGCACGGGCGCGCCGGGTCACCGAAGGGCAGGTGCCCGTACTCACCCGCCTGCCCGTGCGCGCCGAGGTGCGGCAGGCCGTCGAGCAGCAGCGCACCACCGAGACCGACCTCGACGGTGAGGAAGACCGCGGTCGCCGCCCCCGCGGCCGCGCCCGTGCGGGCCTCGGCGACGCCGGCGAGCGTCGCGTCGTTGCCCAGACGCAGCGGCACGCCGTCGAGGGCGTCGGCCACCGGCCCGAGGTCGGCGGCGTCCCAGGCGAGCTCGGTGGCGCGCACCAGGCCGTCGTCGGAGACCGGCGCAGGCACGGCGAGGCCGACAGCGACGGCCCGGTGCCCGGCCGCGACCTCGGCGACGGCGGTGCGCAGGGCGGCGGTGACGTGCTCGGGGTCGCGGTCGTGGCGCGCGGAGGAGACCTCGGTGACGTGGCCGTCGAGACCCGCGAGGCCGACGCGCCAGTCCTCGTGGCGCACGTCGACGGCCACCACGCGCGGTCCGTCGGGGGCCGGCTCCAGGGTGGTCGTCGGGCGACCGCGGCCCTGGACGGGCGCGCGGTGCTCGCTGATCCAGCCGGCCTCGCGCAGGCGCGTGACCGTCTCGGTGACCGACGCGCTGGACAGCCCGAGGCGCCGCGCGAGCTCGACGCGGGTCAGCCCCGGGCGGCGCCGGACCTCGCCGAGAACCTCCGCCTTGGTGCGCCAGCGGTCCACGCGGGCGCGACCGGGCTCACGTCCCGTCTCCGTTGACGCGCTCATGGACCCGATTATGCTCGGAGAGCGAGCATATTAGCTACCCCGGCTGTTCCCG
The DNA here is from genome assembly GCF_057180585.1 of Actinomycetospora sp. 2LY8.5. Taxonomy (NCBI): domain Bacteria; kingdom Bacillati; phylum Actinomycetota; class Actinomycetes; order Pseudonocardiales; family Pseudonocardiaceae; genus Actinomycetospora; species Actinomycetospora sp. 2LY8.5. The sequence continues at coordinate 8,005 of NZ_JBXUHE010000015.1, read as the reverse complement.
GGGTCGAGCTCCGCTCCGTCTCCCCTGAAAGGACCCGCCGTGACCCTGCACGCCGAGGCACCCGCCCCTCGGGTGACCTGCGGTTTCACCGCCGTGCTCCTGGACATGGACGGCACTCTGGTCGACTCCGACGCCGCCGTCGAGAGGTCCTGGCGCACCTGGGCGCGCCGCTGGGGCGCCGATCCCGCCGCCGTGCTCGCCGTGATGACCGGCCACCCCGCCGAGAGCACCGTGCGCCGTGTCCGCCCCGACCTCGACGAAGCCCTGGTCGCCGCCGCGACCCGCGACCACCTCGAGCACGAGTACGTCGACCTCGCCGATGTCGTCGCCGCCCCCGGCGCCCACGACCTCGTCGCGCACCTCGACGCCACCCACACGCCGTGGGCGGTCGTGACCAGCGCCGACGCCCGGCTCGCCCGGGCCCGCCTCGGCGCCGCCGGCATCGACGCGCCCGTGATCGTTCCCCGCGACATGGTCGCTGAGGGCAAGCCCGCCCCGGACGGCTATCTCATGGCCGCCGAGTTCCTCGCCGTCGACCCGACCGACTGCCTCGTCGTCGAGGACTCCGCCGTCGGCGTCGCCGCCGGGCGTGCCGCGGGCGCGACCGTCGCCGGCCTGCGCGGCCGGCCCGCCGACATCCCGATCGAGTCCCTGTCCGACGTCGTCCCGACGCTGATCGCCGCCGAGATCCAGCCAGAGGTGACCGCATGACCCCGCCGACCTCGACCGAGGCCGCTCCCCCGACCTCGACGCAGGCCCCCGCCGGCCCGCAGCAGGCCGCACCGGCCGGGGCCTCGCGCGTCCCCGCCGGCGTCAGCCTCGCCGCGCTGTCGCTCGGCGGCCTGGCCATCGGCACCACCGAGTTCGCGAGCATGGGGGTGCTGCCGGGCTTCGCCGCCGACCTCGGGGTCTCGGTGCCCACCGCGGGCGCCGCGATCAGCGCCTACGCCCTCGGCGTGGTGTTCGGCGCGCCGCTGATCGCCCTGATCGGCGCGCGCTGGCCGCGCAAGCGCCTCGTCGTCGCGCTGGCCGTGTCCCTGGTCGTCGCCAACGCGCTGTCGGCGCTCGCGCCGTCGTTCGTGCCGTTCGTCGCCCTGCGCTTCCTCGCGGGCCTGCCCCACGGCGCCTACTTCGGCACCGCCGCGGTGCTGGGGGCGGCGCTCGTGCCCCCGGAGCGACGCGCCCGCGCGCTCGCGACCGTCATGCTCGGGCTGACCGTCGCGAACATCGTCGGCGTGCCCGCCGCGACGTGGCTGGGCGACTCCTTCGGCTGGCGCAGCGCCTACGTCGCCGTCACGATCATCGCCCTGATCACGGTGCTCGCCGTCGTCACGCTCGTCCCGAGCCCCGCGGACGACCGCGGCGGCAGCCTCAGCAACGAGCTCACCGCCCTGCGGCGCCCGCAGGTGTGGCTCACCCTCGGGGTGATCTCCGCGGGCTTCGGCGGGATGTTCGCCGTCTACAGCTACATCAGCCCGATCCTGACCAACCAGGCCGGCGTCGCGACGTCGGTGGTGCCGCTGCTGCTCGGCGCGCTGGGCGTCGGCATGACCGTCGGCAACCTCGCCGGCGGCCGGTTCGCCGAGAAGGCCCCGCGGCTGACGATCGCGATCGCGCTGGTCGCCTACGCCGCGGTGCTGCTCGCGTTCACGGTCGCGGCGAGCAACGCGATCACCGCGACGATCGGGCTCTTCGCCCTCGGCTTCGTCGGGATGTCAGCGGGACCGGCACTCATGGGCCGCTTGATCGACTTCGCCGCCGAAGGTCCGTCGCTCGCGGCGGCGAGCTTCCACTCGGCGTTCAACGTCGCCAACGCGGTGGGCGCGGCGCTCGGCGGCGTCGTGCTCGCCGCCGGCCTGGGCTGGTCCGCCCCGGCCGCGGTCGGGGCGGTCCTGCCGCTGCTCGGCCTCGGCGTGCTCGCCGTGTCGGTCCGCATGGAGCGACGCACGGCCGTTCGGTGACCGCAATCGGTCCGGTCCGGTGACCGTCGCCGACGCCGGCACGTCCGGCGTGGAGCACCACCTCCGGCGCCTGCGCCGCATCGTCGAACCGACCCGCCCCGGCGACCTCGCATCGTGCCTCGCGAGCGACGCCGGTGGCTACCGGCTCTCCACCGCGCCGGACGGCGTGGACGCCCGGCGTTCCGAACCGCTCGCCGCCATGACGATCGAGGACGCGGACCCGACCACGACGCCGCAGCGCGGCGACGAGGCGCTGGCTCCGTGGCGCACCGTACGAGGTGGTCGCGCACGCGACCGCCACGGCCGCCACGACCGCCGCCGTCGCCCGGCCCGAGGAGCCGCGCGGAGCTCGTCAGGCGCTGAGTTCCCCGACCACGTCGTCGACGGGGACCTCGCGACGCTCGCCCGAGGCGCGGTCGGTGACTTCGACGACGCCGTTCGCGAGGCCACGCCCGACGGTCACCGTGGTGGGCATCCCGAGCAGCTCGGCGTCGGCGAACTTCACCCCGGGCGAGGCCTTGCGGTCGTCGAGCAGGACGTCGAGCCCCGCGCCGGCGAGCCCCTCGGCGATGCCCGTCGCGGCCTCGGCCTGGGCGGGGTCCTTGCCGGCGATCACGATGTGCACCGCGTACGGCGCGACCTCGGCGGGCCACACGAGGCCCTTGGCGTCGGCGTGCTGCTCGGTGATCGCGGCGACGGCGCGGGTGACGCCGACGCCGTAGGAGCCCATGGTCACCGTCGCGGGCTTCCCGTCGGCCCCGAGAGCGGTGAGCCCGAGCGCCTCGGCGTACTTGCGGCCGAGCTGGAAGATGTGGCCCATCTCGATGCCGCGCGCGGCGACCAGGGAGCCGCCGCCGTCGGGCGACGGGTCGCCCTCGCGGACCTCGGCGGCCTCGATCGTCCCGTCGGGGGTGAAGTCGCGGCCGGCGACGAGGTCGATGACGTGCCGGCCGTGCTCGTCCGCGCCGGTGACCCACGCCGTCCCGGTGACGATGCGCGGGTCGACGAGGTAGCGCACCCCGTTCTTGGCGAGCCCGACCGGGCCGATGTAGCCCTTGGTCAGGAAGGGGTTCGCGGCGAAGTCGGCGTCCTCGAGCAGCGCGACCTCGGCCGGCGAGACCGACGCCTCGAGGCGCTTCATGTCGACCTCGCGGTCGCCGGGGACGCCGACGCCGAGCAGCGTCCACTCGCCGGCCCCGGGCAGACGCGTTTTGACCATGACGTTCTTGAGGGTGTCCGCCGCGGTGAACGTGCGGACCCCGTCCTGATCACGCAGGCCCAGCGTGTTGACGTGCTCGACGAGCGTCTCGATCGTCGGCGTGTCCGGGGTGTCGTGGACGACGGCCTCGGGCTTGTCCTCGACCGACTCGTCGGGCGGCGCGGGCGTCGTCACGGCCTCGACGTTGGCGGCGAAGCCCGTCGCGGGACAGCGCACGTAGGTGTCCTCGCCGGCCTCGCAGGGGGCGAGGAACTCCTCGGACGCCGAGCCGCCCATGGCGCCCGACATCGCCGAGACGATCTGCACCTCGAGCCCCAGGCGGGCGAAGATCCGCTGATAGGCCTCGCGGTGCTTCGCGTACGACTCGCGCAGACCCTCGTCGGTGAGGTCGAACGAGTACGAGTCCTTCATGACGAACTCGCGGCCGCGCAGGATGCCCGCGCGGGGGCGCTCCTCGTCGCGGTACTTGTTCTGGACCTGGTAGAGCGTCACCGGGAAGTCGCGGTAGGAGCTCGTCTCCCCCTTGACCATGAGGGTGAACAGCTCCTCGTGCGTGGGCCCGAGCAGGTAGTCGGCCTTCTTGCGGTCCTTGAGGCGGAACAGCGTGTCGCCGTACTCGGTCCAGCGGCCGGTGGCCTCGTAGGGCTCGCGGGGCAGTAGGGCGGGGAAGTGGACCTCCTGCCCGCCGATCGCGTCCATCTCGTCGCGGATGATCTTCTCGACGCGCCGCAGGACCTTCATGCCCAGCGGCAGCCACGAGTAGATGCCCGGCGCGACCCGGCGCACGTACCCCGCACGCACGAGCAGCTTGTGGCTGATCACCTCGGCGTCGGCCGGGTCCTCGCGCAAGGTGCGCAGGAACAGACCGGACATCCGCGTGACCCCTCGTGCCATGTTCCGAGCGTAACGACGCGGCGGAAGGGCATTGCCGCCGACCTGCGTCGTCGCGCGCTGGCTACGGTGATCGCGTGGACCCGGAGCAGGCCCGCAGGCTGATCGCCGACGAACCGACCTACGAGTGGGGCTTCGGCGAGGGACGGTCCTGCTCGCTGTGCGGGGCGAACGTCCCCTACGAAGGCGACCGCGACCACCACACGCGCTGGCACCGGGCGCTCGCGGAGCTGCTCGGTGTCGGGTGGGAGGACCTGGGGCGGCGCACCCCCTCGGACGGCGAGCTCGCCGCGGCCGTCGACACCGTCGTGAACCCGCGCGGCATGCGGCGGCTCTCGCGGATCGCCACGGCGAGCCTGCCCTGGCGCGCGATCCCCGACGTCCCACTCGGCGAGCACGGCGTGGCGACGCTGCTGTTCGGGTCACCGGGTGTGGTGGTGGCACGGTCCGCGGGCGACGGCGCGGTGGAGGTCCGGGGCGGCGTCGTCCACGTGGGCGGGCACCGGACGTCCCTGGACGAGGAGGTGCGCGGCGCCGTCGGGCACGTGCGCACGGTGCTCGGCGAGGGCCGCCGCACGCCGCCGCGGGTGTACGGCGTCGTCGTCGCGCCCGGCGGGTTGGACGGCGGTGATCCCGACCCGTCGGAGGTTCTCGCCGCCGCCGGCGACGGGCTCGCCGACCGGCTCGCGAAGCTGCCCGAGGCCCTCTCCTACAGCGAGCCGGACACGCTCTACGACCGGGCGCGGCGGTCGACGACCTGGCGGGCCTGAGCCGTCTCCCGCAGTGCCGCGGCGGTGGCCGCGTCGGTGACGAGGGTGCTCGCCAGCCCCGAGCGCAGCACCGCGTCGGCCGCCCGGGCCCGCTGGGGGTGCGCGACCAGCACGATCACCTCGTCGACCGCGCGGAGAGCCGCCTCGTCGATCGCGAGCACGCGGCGTGCGAGATCGACGTCGAGCACCCGGCCGGTCTCGTCGAACGGGAGCGCCACCACCTCGCCCACGACGCCGAGCTCCCCGAGCGCGGTGCGCTCGTCGGAGTCCAGCACGTCGTGCACCGTGGAGTGCTCCGGGCTCCACGCCCCGACCGAGATCACGGCGACCGTCAGGTCGGCGAACCGCCCGACGGCGTCGGCGACGCCCGGCTGCGCGCGCAACGTCCGCGCGGTCTGGTCGTCGGGCAGCACCAGCGGCGCGTAGATCGGGAACGCCGGACCCCCGGACAGCGCGCCGACGCGCGCGACCGTCTCCGCGGACGTGTCGGAGCGCCACGGCAGCGAGTACGCGCCGCAGAGCTGGACGACCGTGCAGGGCGGGAGCGCCGTCAGCGCGTCGACCGCCTCGTTGATCGTCCGTGACCAGGCCAGCCCGAGGACGTCGTCGGCGGTCACCAGCTCGGTGAGCAGCTTCGCGGTCAGGGCGGCGACCTGCCGGCGACCCGGCGCTCCGGCTGCCGGGGCTGCCGGGGCTGCCTGGGCTGCCGGGGCGACGAGGGCGCGGCGCAGGCCATAGGCGGCCGCCAGAACCTCCGATGCACGGTGGTCGAGGTCGTCGCCCGCGGTGACCTCGATGCGCACGAGCCCCTGCTCCACCGCGGCGTCGAGCAGGCGGGCGACCGCGAAGCGGCTCATCCCGAGCTCCTTCGCGATCTCGACCTTCGTGCGCCCGAGCACGTGGAAGCGCTGCGCGGCCGTGGCCGCGAGCAGACGGCGACCCGGGCCCCACTCCTCTAAAGCGCTCATATGAGCATGATAGAGCCTGGCCGCGGCTCTTGACGAGAACCACATCGGGCGCCTCTACTGCGGTAAGAGCCGAATCGTTGCCACCACTGACTCGCTCAGAGGAGCATGTGCTCCGGGGTTCCTCTGAACTCCGGACGCTGGCCGCCCATCTGTGCGGTCAGACCCTCGGGTCACCGGGCCCGTCGAGGAGGAGACGCATGAGCACGACCGCACCGGAACCCACGTCGATCGCCGGAGACGGACTCGCCGTCGATGCGATCGACTCGCACCTGGTCGTGGGTCCGGAGGACGGCTACGGCGGCGTCTCCCTGGTGCGGATGTCGCTGCCGCCCCACGCGCACACGGGGCCACGGCGGTACGACGACACCGACCGGCTCGTCATCGTGCTGGACGGCCACACGCGCATCGAGGTGGACGGCCGACCGGCCGTCACGCTCGGCCCGAACGAGGTCCTCCACATCCCGCGCGACACGTGGCACGGCCTCGAAGCGCTGGGCGGCACGGCCGACCAGGTGGGGGTCGGGGCCGTGGAGCTGCTCGTCCTCGCAGCAGACGGCGCGGCTCAGCGGTAGAGCACGACCTCTGGGGCCACGACGAGCCCGCGCAGAGCGGGCGGGGTGAGCGGGTGGGCGGGATCGCGTCGCCGGTGCTCGCCAGGGCGGTCTCCGGGGTGTGCCGGCTGCCGAGCCCGGGGGCGAGCCGCTGCCACGCGGCTCCGTTCGCGGCCGGGTCGGTGAGGGGCAGCTCGAGCGCCGGCAGCGTCTCGGCGGTCAGTGGTGCCGAACGACGTCACAGTGGCCTCACAACGTCACAGTGGCCTTACGACGTCACAGTGGCCTCGACCCGATCGGCCGTCTCCTCCGTCGACGCACCGGGCGCGGCGGTCATGCCACCGCGGGGCAGCTCCTGGCGCGGTGCGGGGGCGGGCGCCGCGACCGGTGCGGCGCCGGCGGCGGACGCGGCAACGACCGGGGTCGCCGGCGCACTGGCCGGTATCCCGGACGCGCCGCTCAGCGCCGTGACCACCGCCAGCGCCAACGCGATCAGCCGCGGCACGATCCACACCGCGGCGACGGCCGCGAGAGCGATCAAGAAGATCAGGAGAACCCGCCGGCGGCGGCGCTTCCGATCCGCCCTCGCGGCCCGGCGCGCCGCTTCGTCCCGAGCTGCGGCCTCCCGTGCGACGGACGGTGACACCGCCTCGGGGAGGGTGGCGACACGCTCCTGCTCGGCCTGCTCGCGGGCCTCCCGTTCGGCCTGCTCGCGGGCCTGCCGCTCGGCCTGCTCGCGGGCCTGCCGCTCGGCCTGCTCGCGAGCCTCACGCTCCGCCTGCTCGCGAGCCTCACGCTCCGCCTTCTCCCGAGCGTCCCGCTCGGCCCGCTCGCGGGCCTGTCGCTCGGCTTCCTCACGCGCCTCGCGTTCAGCTCGTTCGCGAGCCTCACGCTCCGCCTGCTCGCGAGCTTCGCGCTCGGCCTGCTCGCGAGCTTCGCGCTCGGCCTGCTCGCGAGCGTCCCGCTCGGCCCGCTCGCGAGCCTCACGCTCGGCCTTCTCCCGAGCGTCCCGCTCGGCCCGCTCGCGGGCCTGTCGCTCGGCTTCCTCACGCGCCTCGCGTTCAGCTCGTTCGCGAGCTTCGCGCTCGGCCTGCTCGCGAGCTTCGCGCTCGGCCTGCTCGCGAGCGTCCCGCTCGGCCCGCTCGCGAGCCTGTCGCTCGGCTTCCTCGCGCGCCGCGCGCTCGACGTCGTCGGGCGAGTCGCGGGGAGTGGGCGCGAGCGTCACCTCGTCCGGCCCGCCCCACACGTCCTCAACGCCTAGCTCGGCGTCGGTCCGACGCCACCATCGGGTGCCCACCACCACGAGGCCACCTCCCCTTCGCCGCCATGGCACGGTCTTCCGGCCCACGGCGCCCCAGGCCCACGGTAGGGGGACGATCAGCCGGATCCGGCGCGCCGCGCCATGACACGCGGGGAGGTGTTCGCCGCGCCACGCCCACCACCGGGCAAAGATCACGACGAGTCAGCGACACGGAACACGCCGCCCGCGACGCGCCGGGCACCGCGGTGGAAACTGCCTCAGGTGGGGATGCGGGCTCGTCCGCCGAGCCGGGGTTGTCGTTGGGTGTCGATGTACCTGGGTGGGGTGAACCAGGGTCGGCCGTCGATCATCTCGATGGTCCAGTGGCCGTGGTGGACGAGCTGG